>JAOPYO010000064.1 GCA_025964575.1 Actinomycetes bacterium | reverse complement strand
GTAACGTGCCGGGGGTCCCCAGCACCCGCTCTGACGGGTGCTGGGGACCCCCGGCACGTTTCCCAGGGTGTTGGGTCCGGGTTAGGCCTGTGGGCCCTGTGCGCGGGTGCTCGTCTGTTCCAGTGTTGTGAGGGCGGTCGCTCGTGTTGCCGAATGTGGTCCAGGGCGAAGGTGTGGCCGAACGATCCCGCAGACCCGCAGAGGAGAAAGCTCACCGATGAGACTCACCCGACTTCGACGCCTCGGCGTCGTCGTGACCGCGGGGACACTGGCTGCCGGTGCGGCTCTCGCGATCGCCCCTTCTGCTTCGGCGAGTTCCGATGGCTGCACACGGTATGGCTATGCGCATAAGTTCTGCATCAAGGTCGACGGCACCGGCAGGCACGTTAACAGCATCACCGTGAATACGCCTTATGGCAACTGGAATGGATATGTGGTGGCCACCGTCACGGGCCCCAACGGAAAGACACTGTACAAGGCGAAGACGCATTACAAGCATCACGACTACCGCGAAGTCTTCCAAGTGAAAAAGACTTTCCCCAACCACAGCAAGGCCTGCGTCACTGGGTACGGGGTGGACGCGCCTGGTAAATACCATCGGTTTGCCAAGGTCTGTAAAGAAATTCACAAGTAGGTGACGTGGCGCTAGGGCCGGCAAGCCTGGTGCGACGACCCGGCCGGACGGCGAATCGAATAGGCAGAGGAGGTCTGACCGATGAGACTTATTCGACGTCGGCATCACCACGGGCCGGTCGGTCACTCGATAATCTGGCGTAGCCCCATGGTGCAGCGGAGCCTGACTCATGAGCGCCGCCCACAACTCGGCCGATCGGGCCAGCAATGGTTCCCCGAGGGCGACCGGATCGACCCACGCAAATCTCGGCTCGCAGCGCTGGCCGTATTGCTCTCAGGCCACTCCTACGTAGCGGAAGTGCACATGCTGCATCTGCTCGCGTACACCGAAGCCCGGCCCGGAACGGTCGTCGAAGTCTGGTGCGCCTCGCGGGTGTCCGACGGCGACCGGCTGTGGTTCTCCTTCGCGGGCGGTGACCCGATCTGCGAGGCCGACGACCTGACGGGCGCCGTGGTCGCGGTGAAGGGCGCGTTGTCGCGGGTGAGGATGTGACTTCGCCCCCGCCGTGGCCACCTCGGGCGCACGCAGACCGCCCAGCGGAGTTGGCAGTAGGTGCAGGTTCTCGTGTCTCCCGCGACGGCTTCGCTCTCGGTTCTCACTGAATCTCTGTTCGGTGAGTTGGGCCCGGTATGGGCCTGTGGGCCCTGTGGCCAGGTGCCGGTCTGTTGCATTGTTGTGCGTGCAGTCGCTCGCGTTTCCCGAATGTGGTTCCAAGGCGAAGCCATGGCGCTTTGCGTGGCCTAACAATCCTGTATGGACAGCCAGAGGAGAAAACTGACCGATGAAACGACTTCGACGTCTCGGTGTCGCCATGACCGCGGGGACTCTGGCTGCCGGTGCGGCGCTTGCGATCGCCCCTCCTGCTTCAGCGAGTTCTAAAACCTGCGTAAGGGCTCAGGACCCTCACCACATATACGGTGATTTCTGCATCAATATAAAAGGTAAGAACCGGCATGTTGAGAGCATCAGTACATCTGGTGATCGTTGGAATGGATATATTGTGGTCACCATCAAGAACCCGAGTGACCCCAGCGGAAAGGCGCTGTACAAGAATCGTACGGTTTTCAAGTGGTATGACGGTGGCAAAGTCTTCAAAGTGAACCACACTTACCCCAACGGCAGTAAGGCCTGTATCGCGTGGCATTTGTCTTCGAAGCTTCCTAAGCCCTCCCATATGGTTGCCACGGCCTGCGGGTATATCTTTGATAAGCATAGGTGACTTTAGCGATCACAGGCCTGAGCGCGTTACTGATAGGCCACCTCTACGGAACCCTGAGGCAGGTCGGGTAGCTGCCGATGTCGAGTTGGTCGGCCCGGTCGGACAGATCCAACGGCAGTAACTCGTCGGCAGCCGGCCCGCACAGGCCCCACCTCAGGATTCTAGATCAACACGGACCATGAGTAGATCTTATTTCACGACAATCCCTTAGCGCTGGACATGGCCTTCGACCTTCCCGGCCCAGCTTTGCAACACCTCAAGCTTGAAGCAGGTACCCTTCGCGAAGATCCTGGCCTTTCCATGGTACTTCAAGTCGTAATATTTGCCCTTAGGCAGCATCTTGATCTGCTGCCTGTCGGTCATCCCCCGTGAATTGTTGCAGGACCTGGCCCGCATGTAGAGCGGGTAGTCCGGGTATTGCCTCTTGTCGATCCTGACCTTAATCGAGCCGTTACGGGTCAGTTTAAACTTCCCGGTCGTCCCGCTCTCTCCGGTTCTGGTGGTGATGGTCCAATAGTCGGTCTTGGTCTTGGGCTGGACCGTGACCGCCGACTCCTTGGTCAGGGTGGATGTCGACGCGCTCGCGGAGGCGAACGGAAGTACCGTCGATGCTGCGATGCCTGCTACTAGGGCAGAAGCCATCCTCTTGTTCACTTCTTGTACCTCTTTTTTGAGGGATATCGAAGGGCTGATTAGAAACCCTCCTGGTTCAGTCGAATATAGTTAAATGGTCACGTGTCCCCTAGATCCGCAGGGCCCAATTCTGGATACTTCATTAGTCCCCAGGACCCACCGCAGGGGCCGGCCTTGTTGCGCCTCGGCGGTGACCGAGGATGGTGTGTGTGCAGATCACCTTTACGACCGAAGCCACCCCTGGTGGTGCGAACGAGGACTTCGTGGCGGCCGGGGCGGGCTGGGCGGTGGTACTCGACGGCGCGACCCCACGAGCCGACGTCGACGGCGGGTGCGTCCACGGACCCGCCTGGCTGGTCCGCCGCCTCGGTGGACGGCTGGCCCAGCTCCTCGCAGAGGAGGCCGGGCAGCCGTTGGCGGAGATGCTCGCGGAGGCGATCCTGGCGACCGCCGCGGCGCATTCCGGCACCTGCGATCTGAGCAACCCCGACAGCCCTTCGGCGGCGGTGGCCATGCTGCGTACGAGGGGTTGCGCGCAGGGTGGGGTGCTCGAGTGGCTGGTACTCGCCGATTCGCCGGTGGTCCTCGACGTGGAGGGCACGATAAGGGCCATTGTGGACGACCGGGTCGCGCACCTGCCGAGCTACACCACCGAGGCCGTACGGATGGCACGCAACAGCCCAGGTGGGTTCTGGGTCGCAAGTACGCGGCCTGAGGCCGCCTACCAGGCGATCACCGGCTCGACGAAGATGGCCCGGGTAAGGCGGGCGGCCCTGTTCAGTGACGGGGCCGCCCGCCTGGTCGAACGGTTCGGGGTCACCGATTGGGAAGGGCTGCTCGACCTGCTCGATCGGCTGGGACCCGTACAGCTGATCGAGCGGACGCGCGCGGCCGAGCGGGCCGAGACCGACGCAGAGCGGGCGGGACGCCGGGGAAAGCGGTATGACGACGCGACAGTGGTGGCCGTGTCAATGGATGCCGCCGCCCGTCAGTGAGCGCACCGCCAGCGCCGTGTAGCGGGCGGGATCGCTCTTCTCCCGGCTGAGCAGGGTGCCGCCGATGGCGCAGAGGAACCCGACCGGGATGGAGATCAGGCCGGGGTTCTCCAGCGCGAACACGTGGAAGTCCACGCCGACCGGGAACAGCGACAGGCTCTGCCCGGTGATCGGATCGACCTTGCCGGAGACGACGGGGGAGAGAGCCACCAGAACCAGCGAGCTCAGCAGGCCACCGTAGATCCCGGCGACCGTGCCGACGGCGTTGAACCGCCGCCAGAACAACGAGAAGACGATGGCGGGCAGGTTGGCGGAGGCCGCCATGGCGAAGGCCAGTGCCACCAGGAAGGCCACGTTGAGGTTCTTGGCGAAGACCGCGAGCAGGATGGCCAGCGAGCCGATCAGGAACGCCGCGAAGCGGGCCACACCGACTTCCTGTGACTCGCGGGGACGGCCCAGCATCAGCACATGGCCGAAGTAATCGTGTGCGATCGACGTCGACGAGGCCATCACGAGCCCGGCGACGACGGCGAGAATGGTCGCGAAGGCCACCGAGGCGACGAACGCCAGCATGATATCCCCGCCGATCTTGCCCGCGATCTCCTCGCCGAGGGCCCTGGCGAGTTGCGGCGCGGCGGTGTTGCCAGAGGGGTCCTGGGCGACGATGGTGCTCCGGCCGACCAGTGCGGTCGCGCCGAAGCCGAGCGCCAGCGTCATGAGGTAGAACGCGCCGACCAGCCCGATCGCCCAGTTGACCGAGGTGCGGGCGGCCCGGCCATCAGGGACCGTGAAGAATCGGGTGACGACGTGGGGGAGCCCCGCGGTGCCGAGCACGAGGGCGAGCGCCAGGCTGATGAAGTCCAGCTTGTTGATCAGCGTCTGAGTGGGATCGCCCGCCACCTCTTTGCCGTACTTCAGGCCGGGCTCGAGGAATTCGCGGCCCTTGCCGCTGGCATCCGCCGCCGTTCCCAGCATCGAGCTGATGTTGAACCCGAAGTGGCCGAGCACGAGCATGGTCATCAGCGTGGCGCCGAACATCAGCAGCCCGGCTTTGATGATCTGCACCCAGGTGGTGCCCTTCATGCCCCCGAACATGACGTAGCAGATCATCAGAACGCCGATGACGATGATCGATACGACTTTGGCGGTGCCCGCCGACATGCCGAGAAAGGTCTGTCCCGGTTTGATGCCGAGCAGCAGGGAGATCAGTGCGCCGGCTCCTACCATCTGAGCCAGCAGGTAGAAGACCGAGACCGTGACCGTGGAGATCGCGGCGGCGGTCCGGACGGGGGGTTGTTTCCGCGCCCGATAGGCCAGCACGTCGGCCATGGTGAAGCGGCCGGTATTGCGCATCAACTCGACGATCAGAAGTGCGGGGATCCAGGCGACGAGGAAGCCGATCGAGTAGAGGAACCCGTCGTAGCCGGAGAGCGCGATGATGCCGGCGATTCCAAGGAACGAGGCGGCCGACATGTAGTCTCCCGCCAGCGCGAATCCGTTCTGCACGCCGGAGAAGGTCCGGCCGCCCGCGTAGAAGTCGACCGCGCCCTTGGTATTGCGCCTCGCCCAGACGGTGATGCCCAGGGTGATACAGACGAGCACGGTGAACAGTGCGAACGTCAAGGTCCGGCCGGTGTCGAAGCTTCCCGGCACGGCTGCGGCGGATTTCACCATTTCTTGTTCCCGAGTTCAGGCCGCGGCCCTGGTCGCAGGCTCCGTGGAGCGCCCACCGCGGCATCGATCTCAGCGCGGATGCGGTCCGCGAGAGGGTCCAGCGAGGTCCGGGCGTAGTGCGCGTAGAACCCGGCGAAGGCGAAGGTGGAGGCGAACTCGAGAACGCCGAAGACGAGGCCGACGTTGACATTGCCGATCAGCCGACGATCCATGAAATCTCGGGCGAATGCTGACATAGCTACATAAAGGCAGTACCAGCTGAAGAAGGTCGTCATGATCGCGAATGAGAAGAGCGTGAATCTTTTCTGTAGCCTGCTGAACCTCTTATCCCGTCCCAATGCCACATAATGGACATAGTGAAGATCGTTCTTTCGCCGATATGACGATGATTTGGTGACCACCTCATTGCCTTCCCCTTCGGCAACATTTCCTTCTCAGGACACATGAGAGCAGATGACGATGGCATGTATTGGCGACTTGGCGAATCATCCGTGCCCGGTCCTTGGTGACTCCTGGTCATCGCTACGGTCATGCCCTGACGATCACGGAGGTGGCCGGTAGCGCGGAGGCGGCCGGTAACCCCGACATTCGACTCGAATAGGATCCGATCCGCCTCAGCCGCCCAAGGATGCCCAAAGGATGGATGCCGGATGGATGCTCAGGACTTCGCGGACGTGCTCGCCGCCGTACGAATCTTCGTGCGGGAGCAGGTGATTCCGCGTGAGGAAGAGATCGAGGAGACCGACGAGATTCCCGCGGAGCTGCGGCAGGTCTCCAGGGAGATGGGGCTGTTCGGCTACGCGCTGCCCGAAGAGTACGGCGGGCTGGGACTGAACGTGAGCGAGGAGATCAGGCTGGCCTTCGAGCTCGGCTACGCCAGCCCCGCCTTCCGGTCCATGTTCGGCACCAGCAACGGCATCGCTGGTCAGGTGCTCGTCAACTCGGGATCCAAAGAGCAGAAGGATCACTGGCTGCCGATGCTGGCGAGTGGAGAGGCCGTGGGTGCCTTCGCGCTCACCGAGGCCGAAGCCGGCTCCGACCCGAGCACGCTCAGCACCACGGCCACCAGGGATGGCGACCGCTACGTCCTTAACGGTGCCAAGCGGTTCATCACCAATGCCCCCGAGGCCGATGTCTTCATGGTCTTCGCACGCACCGGAGGCCGCGGCGGCCGGGGCATCTCGACCTTCCTCGTGGAACGTGACGCGCCCGGCCTGACCGTGGGCCCCGCCGACCGGAAGATGGGCCAGCGGGGTGCGCACACCGCGGAGGTCTTCTTCGACGGCGTACGGGTCCGTACGGAGGCAATGGTCGGCCTGGAGGGCACCGGATTCCACACCGCCATGGCGTCGCTCGCGCACGGCCGCCTGAGCATCGCGGCGGTCTGTGTGGGGCTCGCTCAGCGGATCCTGGACGAGACCGTGGCGTACGCCAAGGAGCGAAGCCAGAGCGGTCACAAGATCGGGGAGTACCAGCTGGTGCAGGGGCTGCTCGCGGATTCACAGACCGAGCTGTACGCCGGCCGCGCCATGGTGCTCGAGGCCGCACGGGCGTACGACGCCGGCGAGGACACCAAGCTCGGCCCCTCCTGCGCCAAATACTTCTGTTCGGAGATGGTCGGCCGGGTCGCCGACCGGGCGGTCCAGGTCTTCGGTGGCATGGGCTACATGCGCGGGGTGGCGGTGGAGCGCTTCTACCGGGATGTACGGCTGTTCCGGATCTACGAGGGCACCAGCCAGATCCAGCAGGTCGTGATCGCGAAACGGCTGCTCGGTTGATCTCCTCCGCGCGGCCATCGGTCCGGGCCTGGGCATCCCTCGTGGGGCCGCTGGCCAGCGGCCCCGGACCCGGAATCTGATTTCTCATCCAAGGCCCGGGCCGTGTATGGTTACGACCGCGCCCACGGGTGCGAGGCCCCTTTAGCTCAGTCGGCAGAGCGTCTCCATGGTAAGGAGAAGGTCTACGGTTCGATTCCGTAAAGGGGCTCAAGGAAACCGAGGCCCGGTCCACTGTGCCAGCTACTGACCCTGGGCCGGGCTCTCTTGTTTCCGGGTCGTGTGGGCGTCAGGTATTCTAACGAATCGGTCCGCATTGACCATCACGGCGGGGTAGCTCAGTCAGGCAGAGCAAGCGGCTCATAATCGCTGTGTCGCCGGTTCAAGTCCGGCCCTCGCTACTACCTTGTCCTCCTGTCCCAGAATTGGGATGGGACGGCAGGGGGCGCATCGGCGACTGTCCTCCGGGGTGGCCGTGGATCGCAACGCATGTCCATGTCCCTCGCCCAGAAAGGCACTCCATCGTGGCTGCCACCGACGTACGGCCGAAGATCACGCTGGCCTGCCAGGAGTGTAAGCACCGCAACTACATCACGCGGAAGAACCGGCGGAACGACCCCGACCGCCTGGAGCTGAAGAAGTACTGCCCCAACTGCCGTACTCACCGGGCCCACCGCGAGACCCGCTAGTAGTCGCCGCGGCACCCTGGTGCCGCGAGACTCGCGAGTCGCTTGCGCAGGAACGTCCAGCCTGCCCCCGCCCTGACCCGGCGAGGGTGGGCTGAACGTCGTTCTGTTAACGTCACGGTCGACGGCAGGTTAGCGGCTTAGGCGCTTGACCGGTCGCTCCACCCCGAATCACGCATAGGGACGGATTGCATGGCACTAAACCGTGACTTCATCGGGCGGACCTTCCCGTCCAGCGAGCCGTACGAGGTCAGCCGGGTCAAGATCAGGGAGTTCGCGACGGCGATCGGCGACTCGAACCCGATCTACCAGGATCAGGACGCCGCGAAGGCCGCCGGTCACCCGGACGTGATCGCGCCCCCCACCTTTCCGATCGCCATCTCGCTCGGCGGGGGCGCTCTGGCCGACCCCGAGCTCGGGCTGAACTACGCGATGGTGGTGCACGGCGAGCAGCGTTTCACCTACACCCGGCCGATCCACGCCGGTGACGTGCTCACCACCGAGTCCACGATCACCGGGATCCGGGCGGCGGGCAACAACGAGGTGATGACCATCGAGACCGCGATCAAGACGGTCGATGGTGAGCTGGTCTGCACGACGTTCAACTCGATCGTGGAACGGGGTGCCTGATGACCGCGCAGGTGAAGTACGACGAGGTCGAGGTCGGCACCGAGATTCCGGCGCAGACCTACCCCGTGTCCCGGCTCAACCTGGTGATGTACGCCGGTGCGTCCGGCGACTTCAACCCGATCCACTGGAACGAGACGTTCGCCAAGTCGGTGTTCCTGCCGGACGTGATCTCGCACGGCATGTACACCATGGCTCAGGCGGGCCGGTTCGTGACCGACTGGGTCGGCGACCCCGGCGCGGTCCTGGACTACGGCGTGCGCTTCTCCGGCATGGTCGTCGTCCCCAACGAGGGGGGCGCCACCCTGGAGATCAGTGGCATCGTGGAACAGAAGCTCGACGATAACCAGGTCGTGGTGGGCATCACCGCCCGCTCTGAGGGCCAGAAGGTCCTCACCCGGGCCAAGGCGACCGTCCAGCTCGCCTAGCCACCAGGCCCGAGGGAGAGAAGATGGCCGTGCTGTGCGAGCAGGTGAACCTGGCCGGATATACGACGCTGCGGCTGGGCGGCCCGGCCCGGCGGTTCGTCGAAGCGGCCACCGAGGAGGACCTGCTGTCCGCCGTACGCCGGGCGGACAAGGACGGCGAACCCGTGCTCGTGCTCGGCGGGGGCAGCAACCTCGTCGTCGCCGATGACGGCTTCCCCGGCACGGTCGTGCATGTCGCGACCCGCGGCATCGAGTTCAGGGCCCGCCTGGACCCGTACCGAGACGGGCACGTCTCGGTACGGGTCCAGGCGGGCGAGGAATGGGAGTCCTTCGTCGCTCGCTGTGTGGCCAAGGGGCTCTCCGGCATCGAGTGTCTGTCCGGCATCCCCGGCCGGGTCGGAGCCTCCCCGATCCAGAACGTCGGAGCGTACGGCCAGGACGTCAGCGAGACCATCACCGAGGTACGCGCCTACGACCGCGCGCGCGGCGAGATCGTCACGCTCGACCACGCGGCCTGCGCGTTCACCTACCGGCACAGTGTCTTCAAGGGATCGGACCGCTATGTGGTCCTCGAGGTGACCTTCTCCCTCGAGGAGACCGAGGAGTCCCGGCCCATCCGCTACGCCGAGCTGGCCCGCACCCTCGGCGTGGAGGTGGGCGCTCGGGTCCCGCTCACCGCGGCCCGCGAGGCCGTGCTGGAGCTGCGCGGCCGCAAGGGCATGGTGCTGGACCAGTCCGACCCGGACACCCGCAGCGCCGGCTCCTTCTTCACCAACCCGATTCTGGAGCCCGCAGAGCTGGCCGAGCTGGAGCGGCGGGTGGCAGAGCGGCTGGGCCCCGACGCGACCTTCCCCCGTTATCCGGACGAGGGCGGTCGCACGAAGACCTCCGCGGCCTGGCTGATCGAGCACGCGGGATTCGCCAAGGGACATCAGTGCGGGCCGGTGCGGATCTCCACCAAGCACACCCTCGCACTCACCAACCCGGACGGCGGGTGCACGTCGGACCTGCTGACCCTCGCCCGGGAGGTACGGGACGGAGTACGCGAGGCGTTCGCCGTAGAACTGGTCAACGAACCTGTCTTCGTGGGCGTACGGCTGTGATTGATAACGTGAGTGACGTCGAAAGGGGGTAGTCTCCCCGTCCTCCGCCCGGTCCTGAGCGGAAGGAAACTCAGGTGTCGGCGTTCTTTCTCAGCCTTGCGGTGATCTTCGTTGCCGAGCTCGGCGACAAGAGCCAGCTCATGGCGATGACCTTCGCGACCCGCTTTCGAGCACTCCCCGTGCTGATCGGAATCACGGTCGCCACAACGATCGTCCATCTGATGAGCGTGCTCGTCGGCGCTGCGCTGGGGGCGGCGCTGCCGACCGGGCCGATCTCGATCCTGGCGGGGCTGGCGTTCTTCGGATTCGCAGCCTGGACCCTGCGTGGTGACAAGCTCAGTGACGACGAGCGTGAGAAGGCCGACCGGACCACGCACTCGGCGTTGATCGCCGTGGGGATCGCCTTCTTCCTGGCCGAGCTGGGCGACAAGACGATGCTGGCCACGGTGACCCTCGCCGCAGGCAGTCACGGGCTCGCCGGGCTGATCGGGGTGTGGGCCGGGTCCACGGTCGGCATGGTCGCCGCCGACGCGCTGGCCATCGTGGCGGGGCAGCAGCTCGGCAAGCGTTTGCCGGAGCGGGTGATCCGTATCGGGTCCGCCGTGTCGTTCGCGGCCTTCGGCCTGTTGCTTCTTACCGAGGGAATCCGGACCGTCGTCAGATAGTGACCATTGTGTCTGCTTTCGGCATCCGGTTCCGAAGCGCATCATGAAGGCAGGGTCCCCTAGGTTCGTGGAGCCCTCCGCGGAAGGACCCGGATCGGGCCGGTATCCATGGTGGCAACACCGCGTTCTTCGGGGGCTGCAGGCAAGGCAGGTGCAACGCCGCGCCAGGTGGGTGAAGCACCGCGAGGGCTGGGTCTGCGTCCTCAGCTGAGCGATGAGGTCGCGGCGCGCATCCGTGAATTGATCATGTCCGGTCAGGTGCGGCAGGGGGAGTTCCTGCGGCTGGAGCGGCTGGCGGCCCAGTTCGGGATCAGTGTCACACCGGTACGAGAAGCGCTGCAATCGCTGCGCAGCGAGGGGTTCGTCGTCCTCGAGCCGAGGCGGGGGTTCGTCGTCGCCGATCTGTCCCAGCAGGACGTCAAGGACCTGTTCTGGGTGCAGGCGGTGATCGCCGCCGAGCTGACCTCCCGGGCCGCGGTCAGGCTGCCGGCTCGGGCTCTCCGAAGACTGGAGGAGATTCAGCGGGCGATGGAACGCGCGGTGGCAGAGGGCCATATCGATCTGGCGGAGGAGCTCAACCATTCCTTCCACCGGACGATCAACCTGGCGGCGGGCTCGGCCAAGCTCGCCTGGACGCTCGGCGTGGTCAGCAGATATGTCCCGCGCGGGCTGTACGGCAGGATCCCGGACTGGCCGGAGTCCTGCGTCCGGGAGCACCAGCGGATCCTGGACGCGCTGCGCCGGGGGAACCGGCATGCGGCCAGCGGTGGGATGCGAATGCACATCACCATTGCCGGAGAGCTGCTGTCGAAACACCTCGAACGTCAGGGGCTCTGGGAGGAACCGTGAGCGTCGGCGGTGAGCCAGGTGTCGATGCCTTCGAGGAGACGTTTCTGGGTGTCGGAAGGGGCGGCGGAGCCGCGGATGGACTGGCGGGCCAGCTCTGCCAGTTCGGCGTCGGAGAAGCCGTACACCTCGCGGGCCAGCTCGTACTGCCGGGCCAGTCGGGAACCGAACAGCAGCGGGTCGTCGGCGCCCAGCGCCATCGGCACCCCCGCCTCGAACAGGCGCCGGACCGGTACGTCCTCGGCCGAGGCGGCCACTCCGAGACTGATGTTCGACGTCGGGCAGACCTCCAAAATCACCCCCCGGGCCGCGATCCGCTCGACCAGCCGGGGATCCTCCACGGCACGCACCCCATGCCCGATCCGGTCGGCCTCCAGGGTGTCCAGGCACTCCCGTACGCTGCCCGGCCCCTGCAGCTCACCACCGTGCGGATCCGACAGCAGCCCGGCCCGGCGCGCGATCCGGAAGGCGCCCTCGAAGTCGTAGGCCCGGCCGCGCCGCTCGTCGTTGGACAGCCCGAACCCGACCACTCCGCGCCCTGCGTAGCCGGCGGCCAGCCGGGCAAGCGTCTTGGCGTCCAGCGGATGTTTCGTCCGGTTCGCGGCGATGATCACACCAACTCCCACGCCGGTCGCGGCCTCGGCCTCACGTGCCGCGTCCAGCACCAGCTCCATCGTGGGGGTGAGCCCGCCGAAACGGTGGGCGTAGCCGGAAGGATCCACCTGGATCTCCAGCCAGCCTGAGCCCTCGGTGGCCTCGTCCTCGGCCGCCTCGAGCAGCAGCCGTCGCAGGTCCTGCTCGGTCTGCAGCACGGAACGGGCGATGTCGTACAGCCGCTGGAACCGGAACCAGCCGCGTTCATCGGTGGCGCGCAACTTGGGCGGCCAGTCCACCACGAGGGCGTCGGGCAGATGAATACCGTGCTCCGTGGCCAGTTCCACCAGCGTGGTATGCCGCATGGAACCGGTGAAGTGCAGGTGCAGGTGTGCCTTCGGCAACGCGGAAATCGGGCGGGGCTCCATGACGTAACTCTGCCGCATCCCGCCGCATGAGTCGTCCCCGGCACAGGCAGACCCCCCATCTGGGCCATCAGCGGTAGTTAGAGGTTTCTCAAAAAAAGCTTGGCCCGCATGCAACCTCCCTGGTGGCCCATGCGTATTTGTCGGGCGTAAAAGACTTCATGGGCAGAGAGAGGGTAAATATCATGATCAGCCTCAAGGTCGCCTTGGTGTCGGCGGCGGCGGTCGGCACGGTCACCGCCGGCGGTGTCACGTACGCCACCGTTGGTTACTCGCAGAGCGGCGGGCTGACAGCCGCCCACGGGCAGCTGCCCTCGGCCGGGTCAGTGCCCGTGAACCCGTCACTGCCCAGCCACCCGGACTGCCTGCCCACGACTGCGGCGCCGAAGCTCCCCGCGAACGTGCCGACCGGGGTCCCGACGCACGTCCTGGGCAAGGTTCCGACCGGGCTCCCGACGCACGTCCTGGGCAAGGTTCCGGCCGGGCTCCCGAAGCAGGTCACCGGCAAGGTTCCGACCACGGTGCCCACCACGTTCGCGACCGCGGTGTCGGGGGCCATTGCGGCCAAGGCGGCCAAGGTGGCCGGCCACCTGCCCACCACGGTGCCCTCGGGAGTTCCGGCTTCCGTCCCCACCTGCCTGAGTAAAGTGCCGACCGGAGTTCCCACGGGCGTCTCGGCGCCGACCAGCGTCCCCACGACGATCCCGACCCCGAAGGTCCCCGGCCTGAACGTACCCTCGCTGCCCAAGCTCGACTGCTCCCAGCTAACGCCGGCCGTCCCGGCGGGCAGCCCGGCCGAGCAGTCCCTGTCCCTGCCGAACGGACTGCACTTTGACGCGGCCCGCACTCTGACCCACACGTTCAGCGGTAAGAAGATCTGTGAGATCGGGCAGACCTGGAAGGATCGTGCGGGTCAGTGGATCAAGCTGGAGCGGTTCAAGGGTGAGGCGACCCTGGAGCAGTTCCGGCAGGCGGCAAAGCTGCCCAAGCTCCAACCGGTCACCGTGGGCGGGACCACGCTCTGGGAGACCCCGCTCGGCGCCGGGCAGGGTGGCGCGGTGATCTGGTCGCCGGAGCCCGGTATGGCGCTGTCCGTCGATGCCAGCCAGGCCTACCGGCTCCAGCTGAACGACATCGCCGCACGGCTGTCGAAGATCGGCGGCTAAATACTGCCGCGGGTGGTCCCGGAGGGGACGGGGCCGCCCGCGGTGCATGATCGGCGTACTGGTGCGTATGGCGAGACAGGCCCTGGGAGAGATATGCGGAGGCGGGATGACGAGTCGTTCGTCAGGTTCGTGGCGGAGCGTGGCACCGCGCTCATGCGTACCGCGCTGCTGATGTGCGGCTCTCGGCATGATGCCGAAGACGCCTTGCAGGCGGCGTTGGAGAAGGCCTACCGGCACTGGGGCCGACTGGACGCCGACAGCGACCCCGAGCCGTACGTCAAGCGGATTCTGGTCAATCTGCTGATCAGCCGGGCTCGCCGGTGGAAAGTCCTGCGGGAGATCCACATGGCCAGGCTTCCCGAGGTGCCGACGGTGGCGCCGATCCATGCGGTGGAGTTGCGCGGGGAGCTCATGGACGAACTGCGGCTCCTCGGGCCTCGCCAGCGGGCGGTACTCGTTCTCCGCTACTGGGAAGATCTCTCGGAAATAGAGATCGCCAAGGTGCTCGGCTGTTCGGTCGGCACCGTTAAGAGCCAGGCCTCTCGGGGACTGGCCAAGCTCCGCGAACGGCTCGATGTCAACTTGACACCTACGGGGAGGTGAGCGATGGATCTGGAGAGGGAACTGCGGCTGGCCATGGCCGAGCGCGTGGATGGGGCGTCGGCTCCGGAGGCGCTCGTCACGGCGGTGCGCCACAGGCACCATCGAAGGGTCGTCCGCAGGCGGGTCGCGGTTGCCGCGATCGCCGCGGGGGTGGCGGTCGCCGTGGTCGCGCCGGGCTACCAGTCGGTCCGGTCCACCCCGACCGGAGTGGACCGGACCTTGCCGGCCCACCCCCAGGTCAGCCCGTCACCTGCACGGGTGCAGCCCTCGGTACCGAGGGCCACACAGACCGTGCCCTCCCCGGGTGGGGTCGTGGGCGCGCCGCCGTCGGCACCTACGGGGGCCTCGCCCGGTGGGCGCCAGACGCAGCCTTCCAGCCATTCGGGGCTGCCCCCGAACCTGTCGTGGGTGACCTACCTGCCGGCCGGACTGAAGTCCGCGGGTCCCTGTCTCCTCGAGCGGGCCGGAGGGCGGCAGAACACGACCTGCCAATGGACCGGCGGGGCCGACTGGTTCAAGGTGGACGTCATCCGGGGGCCCGCGCTGGCCCGGGTGGAGGAGCTCGGCCCCCCCTCGGTCACGGCACGGCACACCACAGTGCACGGGCATCCGGCGCTCAATACGGAGAGTCCCGACGGTAGTGCTCGGATCGTCTGGATCGAGAGATCCGGAGTGGGTGTGATCGTCGTGGTGAGCCGGTCTCTGAAGGGTCAGCTGGCGCGGATCGCGGGTGGGATCCGGCCATAACAGGCGTGCGGGGCCGCGGCGGCGCGATCGACCCCGTACCAGCGGAGCGGGGTCGCGCGCGCGGCGCGTCCCCGCTCCGCGCTGCCTGGGTTCAGACGGCCTCGGCGAGAAGCTTGGCGACCCGGGCCACGCCCTCGGCCAGGTCCGCGTCGCCGAGGGCGTACGACAGCCGGAAGTAGCCGGGGGTGCCGAAGGCCTCACCCGGGACCAGAGCGACCTCGGCCTCCTCGAGGATCAGCGACGCCAGCTCGGCCGAGGTCTGCGGGCGCTTCCCGCGGATCTCCTTGCCGAGCACTTCCTTGACCGAGGGGTAGGCGTAGAAGGCGCCCCGCGGCTCTGGGCAGAACACCCCGGGGATCTCGTTGAGCATCCGGACCATGGTGCGTCGCCGCCGGTCGAAGGCGGTGCGCATCTCCGCGACCGCGGACAGGTCGCCGCTCACCGCGGCGAGAGCCGCGGCCTGCGCGACGTTGCAGACGTTGGAGGTCGCGTGCGACTGCAGGTTCGTCGCGGCCTTGACCACATCGGCCGGGCCGATCATCCAGCCCACTCGCCAGCCGGTCATCGCATAGGTCTTGGCGACGCCGTTCACGACGACCGTGCGGTCGGCGATCTCGGGCACGACCACCGGCAGCGAGTGGAACTCGGCGCCGCCATAGACCAGGTGCTCGTAGATCTCATCGGTGATGACCCACAGGCCGTGTTCGAGCGCCCATCGGCCGATCGCCTCGATCTGCTCGCGGGTGTAGACCGCGCCGGTCGGGTTGGACGGCGAGCAGAGCAGCAGCACTTTCGTACGGTTCGTACGGGCCGCCTCGAGCTGCTCGACCGAGACCAGATAGCCCGTCGTCTCGTCGGTCGGCACCTCGACGGGCACGCCACCGGCCAGCTTGATCGACTCGGGATAGGTCGTCCAGTACGGCGCGGGCAGGATCACCTCGTCGCCCGGGTCCAGCAGTGTGGCGAACGCCTCGTACACCGCCTGCTTGCCGCCGTTGGTGACGAGCACCTGGGAGGCCTCGACCGCGAAACCGGAGTCGCGCAGGGTCTTCGCGGCGATCGCGGCGCGCAGCTCGGGCAGTCCGCCGGCCGGGGTGTACTTGTGGAAACGCGGCTCCCCGCAGGCCTGTGCGGCGGCCTTGACGATGTAGTCCGGCGTCGGGAAGTCGGGCTCGCCCGCGCCGAATCCGATGACCGGTCGGCCCCCGGCCTTCAGCGCCTTCGCCTTGGCGTCGACGGCCAGGGTGGCGGACTCGGAGATCGCGGCGATGCGCTCGGAGATTCGACTCATGACCCCATCGTCGCAGACGGCCGGCGGCCGTTTCAGCCGGATATCGTGGCTGGTCGGGACGCGAGTCACCGAACTGATGCACCGTGTACGGGCCAGCTGGTTCGACGTGGGGGTGGTTCGGCACGTACACTTCGTCAACTAGTGGCGGGTGTCGGTCGGTGATGTGGTCTGAGAACACGTCCTGGCGGGCCCCTTCCGCGAGCTAAGGGCAGTAGCTCAATTGGTAGAGTCCCGGTCTCCAAAACCGGCGGTTGGGGGTTCGAGTCCCTCCTGCCCTGCGGAGTATGTGCGTTGCGCGGTTCCCGCACGTACTGTGGGAATGCGGTTCCCGCACGTGGCGCACGCCTACGGGCGAGATGCGCAGTACCACGGAGTGGTTGACACGATCCATGAGGTGAACGGCGGCAGAGATGGCGACTGAGACCCGCGGCGAGGCCGCAACCGAGGATAAGGGCAAGCCCGCTCGGAAGCGGACGACGCCCGCTCTGTTCGTGCGCCAGGTCATCGCGGAGTTGCGGAAGGTCATCTGGCCGACCCGTAGTGAGCTCATCACCTACACGATCGTGTCGCTCACCTTCGTGATCGTCATGGTCGCGATCGTCTCCGTTCTCGACCAGGCGCTCAAGTGGGGCATCTTCAAGCTGTTCAGCTGAGAGGACTACCCCCCGCTCCACCACATCAGTTTCGTCTTAGAGAAAGAGTCACCGTGCCCGAGTCCCCACAGCCCCACGACGAGGCCATCGAAAAGGCCCAGTCGGAGGAAGCGGCTGCGGTCGAGACCGACGAGGCTCCCGAGGAGACTCTCGAGGAGACCGCCGCGGAGCCGGAGCTCGCCGCCGACGAGGAAGCTGCGGCGGAGGGCGGCGACGCTGAGGCGGAGGCTGCAGACGCGGAGCCCGAGATCGAGATCGACCCTCTGCTCGAGTTCAAGACACAACTGCGCCTGCAGCCGGGCGACTGGTATGTCGTCCACTCCTACGCCGGTTACGAGAACCGGGTCAAGACCAACATCGAGACCCGCACGACCACCCTCAACATGGAGGACTACATCTTCCAGATCGAGGTGCCTCAGCACGAGGTCACCGAGATCAAGGGCGGTAAGCGGCAGAAGGTCAACGAGAAGGTCCTGCCCGGCTACATCCTGGTCCGGATGGAGCTCACCGACGAGTCCTGGGCCGCGGTGCGCAACACTCCGGGTGTGACCGGCTTCGTCGGCCTCTCCAACAAGCCTTCGCCGCTGAGCCTGCAGGAGGTCGCCAACCTGCTCGCTCCGGAGCCGGAGGAGCAGGCCAAGGCCAAGGAGGCCGCCAAGGTCGCCGCGACCGTCGACTTCGAGGTCGGCGAGTCCGTCACCGTCATGGACGGCCCCTTCGCGACCCTGCCGGCCACGGTCAACGAGATCAACGCTGACACCCAGAAGCTCAAGGTGCTGGTGTCGATCTTCGGTCGTGAGACCCCGGTCGAGCTCTCGTTCAACCAGGTTTCCAAGATCTAGCTCTGTGGACAGGCCCTCTGGATCTGGCGCCTATCCTTAAGAACAGGTCCATGTAAAACATGGCCGTCCAAAAATCGTCCCCGCGCTTGTGGGGAGGGTCCCAACACTGCGGTCCACGTTCCAGCCGCCGGTGTTGCCCGAAGTGCTCGAGCGAGTACGCACGGGAGTAGGGGCCACAGCATCTCGGAACAACCTAAGGACTCGGAATGCCTCCGAAGAAGAAGAAGATCTCTGCCGTCGTCAAGGTGCAGCTGAACGCCGGTGCGGCGACGCCCGCTCCGCCCGTGGGTACGGCCCTCGGCCCGCACGGCGTCAACATCATGGACTTCTGCAAGCAGTACAA
>JAOPYO010000173.1 GCA_025964575.1 Actinomycetes bacterium | reverse complement strand
CGCAACATGCATGCCGACCACAATAAGTGCTCCGGATGGCATAGGTTCATCCTCGGAGGATGGGATCATCCGGGACCCTTGTGATTGGGGAAAATACGCACGATGGTCGGAGAGGTACTACGCCTGGACGGTGTCGGGGTCCGGCGTGACGGGGCGACCCTGCTACGTAATGTCCACTGGACCGTCAACGAGAATGAACGTTGGGTCATCATGGGCCCGAACGGCGCGGGCAAGACGACGCTTTTGCAGGTCGCGGCCACCATGCTGCATCCGAGTGAGGGGGCCGTCGAAGTTCTGGATGAACGACTGGGCCAGACGGACGTCTTCGATCTGCGACCTCGCATCGGATTCGCCAGCGCCGCGGTGGCCGAAAAGGTCCCCGCCAGTGAGAAGGTCATCGACCTGGTGTTGACCGGGTCGTATGCCATCCTCGGCCGCTGGAAGGAGGAATATGACTCCTCGGACGTCACCCGGGCCGTCGAACTGCTCGACGCGCTCGGCTGCGCCCATCTGATCCGGCGCCGGTTCTCGACCCTCTCGGAGGGGGAGCGCAAACGGGTGCAGATCGCCCGGGCTCTGATGCCCGACCCCGAGCTGCTGCTGCTGGACGAACCGGCCGCAGGGCTGGATCTCGGTGGCCGCGAGGACCTGGTGGCCCGGCTGGGGAGGCTGGCCGACGATCCGGGCGCCCCGACGATGATCCTGGTGACCCACCACCCTGAAGAGGTCCCCGAGGGCTTTACGCACGCGATGCTGCTGCGCCGCGGCTCGGTGATCGCCACGGGCAAGGTCGACGAGGTCTTCACCGAGGAGCACCTCTCCAAGAGCTTCGGCCTCCCGCTGACCATCGACCGCCAGGACGGCCGCTGGTACGCGCGAGCCTCTCGTGCCTAAAGGGATTGCCATGCGGTAATCAGCCAGACACAATGAGTGGTTGCTTCGGGCGTCGGCTCGAGGAAGTTACGGTGGTCGCTAACCGCTGTTTCGGTCATGCGAGATAAGCGGGACGTGACAGGGCGAATTACGATCGCGGTGGGTCCCGTTGACGTCTAGTTCGGAGCCTCCATGACCTCCACGCTCATCGTCAGCCTGATCGTCATCGCGGTCGGGGCGGCAGCGCTCTACCGATCAGTGCGGATCGTGCCGCAGGCCACCGCCGACATCGTCGAGCGGGTCGGGCGCTTTCACCGGACCCTCCACGCGGGGCTCAACCTGGTGGTCCCCTTCATCGACCAGGTGCGGACCCGGATCGATCTGCGCGAACAGGTGATCAGTTTCCCGCCACAGCCGGGGATCACCCAGGACAACCTGGTGGTGCACATCGACACGGTCATCTACTACCAGGTGACCGATCCCAAGGCCGCGACCTACGAAATCGCCAACTTCCTCACCGCGATCGAGCAGTTGACCATCACCACGCTGCGCAACCTCATCGGGGGCATGGACCTGGAGCGCACCCTCACCTCCCGCGAGGAGATCAACACCGAGTTGCGGGGCGTGCTCGACGAGGCCACCGGCAAGTGGGGCATCCGGGTGAACCGGGTCGAGCTGAAGGCGATCGACCCGCCAGAGTCGATCAAGGACTCCATGGAGAAGCAGATGCGCGCCGACCGGGACAAGCGCGCGTCGATCCTCAGTGCGGAGGGCCAGAAACAGTCGGCGATCCTCACCGCGGAAGGGGAGCGCACCTCGGCCGTGCTCAGGGCCCGGGGTGAGGCCGAGGCGACGGTGTTGCGGGCCGAGGCGGATGCCAAGGCCCAGGCGGCTCGGGCCCGCGGTCAGGCCCAGGCCATCACCACCGTGTTCCAGGCCATCCACGACGGCAAGCCCGACCAGCGGCTGCTGGCCTACCAGTACCTCCAGATGCTGCCCAAGATCGCTGAAGGCAGCGCCAACAAGTTGTGGATCGTGCCCAGTGAGATGGGCAAGGCGCTCGAGGGCCTGGGTGGCTTTCTCGGGGCGGCTTACGACTCGCGGAGAGAGGTGATCCCCGAGGAGGTTTCCCCGGATCCCACCGCGTTTCTGGAGAGCCCGTTCCCCGATGAGGAACCCCGCCTCGGCTGAGCACCAGCGCTGTCCCCTTTGCAAGTTTCGGCCCCGGTTAAAGTGTGCATCGGGGGTCTGCCTACCATCAGCCGAGTGAAGAACCGTATGACCTGGGCAGGCACCGAGTGAATCTCTGGCACGCGGTGGCGATTTTCGCTGCCGGAGTAGGGGCCGGGGGCATCAACGCGGTCGTCGGCTCGGGATCGCTGATCACCTTTCCGACGCTGGTGGCCCTCGGTTACCCGCCGATCGTGGCGAACGTGTCCAACAACATCGGCCTGGTGCCGGGCTCGGCGGCCAGCACGTATGGATATCGCAAGGAACTGAAGGGACAGCGCGAACGGCTGCTCCGGCTCGGTAGCGCCTCGCTGCTCGGTTCATTGCTCGGCGGGATCCTGCTGATCAGTCTTCCGGCCCAAGCGTTCAAGGTCATCGTCCCGGTGCTGATCGTCGTCGCCCTGGTGCTGGTCGTGGTCCAGCCGAGGCTCAACGCCTGGGTCATGGCCCGCAGGGAGATCCAGCACTCCCATGGCGGGCCGTGGTTGTGGCTGGGCGTCTTCGCGGCGGGCGTCTATGGCGGCTACTTCGGCGCTGCCCAGGGCATCATCCTCATGGCCCTGCTGAGCATCTTCCTGGACGACAAGCTGCAACGGATCAACGGAGCCAAGAACGCGCTCTCGGGCATCGTCAACGGGACCGCCGCGGTTCTGTTCGTCTTCATCGCCCCGGTGAACTGGCTCGTCGTACTGCTGATCGCCCTCGGTTCGACTCTCGGCGGGCTCCTGGGCGCCTCGGTCGGGCGGAAGCTGCCGCCGTTGGTGCTGCGGGGCGTCATCGTGGTCGTCGGGGTGACCGCCATCGCCAAACTGCTGTTTGGCTGAGCGTTTCATGCGTCTTGTACGGGTTCGTACTATGCCTTGGGTGGGTACATCTCGAATATACGTTCGAGGGGGTCTGCCTTATGAAGGGCGACAAGGTCGAGATCGTGATCGACGCGGGCGAGGTGACCAGGACGTACGAGGTGACCGCCACCCGGGCGGGCCGGAGGGTCGAGATCACCAACCGGCGCGGCGTCGTCGAGGTCAGCGAGGTCACCCGCACCGGCACCCCGGTGCGCACGGCCCGATTCATGGCCAGCCGGGTGCTGGCCCTGGTCGAACACCCGGTGGCGGGAGGTCGGGAGACCCCTGGCGAGCGCGGCCTCACCAGCGCCGTTCACCCTGGTCCCGCCCGAGAGGCATAGCGGAAGGGATCAGCGAACGGGGCGGACCTGGACCACGCCGTCGTCGGTGATCTGGGTTTCGAAGGAAGGTTGGGGGGCGGTGGCGGGGCCGTGCGCGACGGTGCCGTCGGCGACCCGGAAGGTGCTGCCATGCCAGGGGCAGACCACGCAGATCTCGTCGTCGCCAAGGGCGAGCACCCGCCCCTGGTGCAGCGGTCCGCCCAGGTGCGCGCATCGGTCGGCGAGCACATGGACCTCGTCCCCGGTGCGGAGCACGAACAGGCTGATGTAGCCCAGCGTGCGGTGGACCGGCCAGCCGTCGGGCAGTTCACTGGTCGGGCACAGATCGTGCCAGCCCAGCGGCATCAGGTGGGTGACGGACTCGGCGTGGTTGGCCCCGGCGGCCAGGCGGAACGCCAGATGCCCGCCGAGATAGCCGCCGGCCATCAGCACGGTCAGCCCGGCATAGCCCAGCGCCTTGCCACGGCTCGTCCGGCCGCGACTCCGGGCCAGCAGCGACGCGGCGTACAGCCCGGTCGCGGTGACCGTGCCCAGTGCGTGCACCAGGCCGACTCGCTGCTGTTCGCGGTGCAGGGCCGACCAGTCGGCCAGCCCGGTGAGCGCCGTCGGGACCGCGCCGGCCAGACCAGCGGCCACCAGGACGTTCGACGCCCGCTCGGTGCCGGGCAGCAGATCGAGGACGGCGACCGAGGCCCAGCAGCCCATCGGCAGATCGGTGAGCGGCGGATGCGCCGGATGGCCCGCCGGTACGCCGTGCAGGATGTCCTTGAGCCTTCCGGGCCGGAGTATCCGGTACAGGCCCCTGTTGATCGCTCGAATCGGCCTGTCCAGCCGTTCCTCATGCTCCAGAGCCTCCGCCACATCCACCGGATGAGCACCAGGAATCGGCCCGGGGCCGCGCAGGAAGATCTTGCTTATCCGTTCGTTGACCACAGATCCCCCTCCCCTGCGGATGGCCGCAAAAGGACGTCTACCACAGGACAGTAGTCGGCCGGTGCGATCACGGCCACATCCGGGCCGGTCCGCGCGGTGACCACGGCCTGGACCCGTCTGCCGGCCGTGCACGCGTTCTCATCCTTCAAACGCGAGTTCCCGGCCGGATGGTGACAGCTGCGACTCTCGCGAGCGCCGATCCCATCGCTTACAGTGAAGTCGACCGCGCATGTCAATGTCGGCCACTCGGATGGTGGGGATGCGATGCCTTCGCAGCACCGTGGACGAGATGGAGAGGACGCAGCGGCCGTTCCCAGCCCGGTGCAGGGATGAGTGACATGGACCTCCCCCCGCCGCCCACAACGACCTCCGACGAGGACGCCGCGCTCATGCGCGAGATCGAGGCGGAATATCCCGGCTGGGGTGTCTGGCGCAGCGACACCCGGCGCTGGTGGGCGTTCCGCACCGCGGCGAACCCACTGACCATCGAGCAACTACGCTCCGGATGCCGGCTCATCGTCCAAGCCGACACCGACGCCGCCCTCCGCGAGGCCATCGAAACCGAGATCAACGTTTGCCGCTGACCTCACGCTCCCCCTCTCGCACCGCCTCCACCCGGACGGGGACGCCGTTGAAGACGGCGTTGCCGGACAGTGGGTCGATCTCCTGCTCGTCGGTGACCGCGTTGACGCTGACTCCGGCGTTGTCCTGGGCGACCCGGGTCCGGGTGCCCGGGCGGTCGTGGCCCCAGCCGTGCGGCAGGCTCACCACCCCGGGCATGATCTCCGAGGTCGGCTCGGCCGTCGCCGTCAGCGCCCCCACCCGCGAGACGATCCGGACGACCTCGCCGGCGGCGACCCCGATCCGGTCGGCATCGGCCGGGTTGAGCTGCAGGGTGCAGCGGTTCGATCCGCCGACCAACTCCGGCACGTTGTGCAGCCAGCTGTTGTTGGAGCGCAGATGACGGCGGCCGATCAGCAGGAAGCCGTCACCCAGGTCAGCATCCTCGAGCCCGGCGCGCAGCCGGGCCACGTCGGCGGCGAACGTCGGCGGGCACAGCTCGATCCGGCCGGAGATCGTCCAGAGGACCTCCTCGAGCCGGGGCTCCAGCGCGCCCAGATCGATCCCATGCGGATGGTCGTCGCGCAGCCCGGTCAGGGTGAGTCCGTCGGGGTCGGCGCCGAACCCGTCGCCGTACGGGCCGAGCCGCAGCATCATGTCGAGCCGCAGTTCGGCACCCGTGTCGCCATCGAGAAGGGGCCGCAGCTCCGAGACCTTGCGCCCATGCACCGGAGAGCCCACCATGGCCGCGGCCTTCGCCAGGGTGTTCTCGATGATCATTTCGTCCAGCGCGTCCGGTGCCGCGTCAAGACCGGAGGCGATGACGGCGAGCCGGGCCAGGATCTCGGCCTCGCTGGGACGCCCCTCGGGCAGCGGCAGCACCGGCGGCGAGTAGCGCGCGTAGTTGCGCACGGCGAAGCCGAGCAGGGCGAAGTCGTAATGGCCGGTCTGGGTCGGCCGTGGCGGCGGCAGCACCACGTCCGCGTGCCGGGTCGTCTCGTTGAGATAGGGGTCGACGCTGACCATGAACTCCAGCCCGCTGAACGCGCCGTCCAGCCGGGCACCGTTCGGGGCGGACAGCACCGGGTTGCCGCCGATGGTGATCAGCGCCTTGATCTGGCCCTCGCCCGGCGTCTCGATCTCGTCGGCGAGCGTGGCGATGGGCAGCTCGCCGTTGGTCTCCGGAAGTTCGCGCACCCGGCTGTGCCACCGGCCGGTGGTGTAGGGCCGCCGCCGGATGCGGTAGGTCGGCGTGTGCGCCGGCCGGGGGAACATCGCCCCGCCGGGCCGGTCGAGGTTGCCGGTCAGCGTGTTGAGGACGTCCACCAGCCAGCTGGCCAGGGTGCCGAACGCCTGCGTGCAGGTGCCGATGCGGGCGTAGACCGCGGCCCGCTCCGCCGCCGCCAGTTCGCGAGCGATCGTACGGATCGTCGGTGCGGGCACGCCGGTCACCGAAGCCACGGCCTCGGGCGCGAACTCCACGGCCAGGGCGCGCAGGTCGTCGAGCCCGTTGACCTCGTGTTCCAGCGTGACCAGCTCTTCGGCGAAGAGCGTGTGCACCAGGGCGATCAACAGGTAGGCATCCGTGCCGGGGCGGATGAAGACGTGCCGGTCGCCCAGCCGGGCGGTACGGGTCCGCCGCGGGTCGACGACGGTGAGGCGGCCGCCACGGGCGCGTAGGGCCTTGAGCCGCCCGGGGAAGTCCGGGGCCGAGCAGAGGCTGCCATTGGACTCCAGCGGGTTGGCACCGAGCATCAGCAGATAGTCGGTCCGATCCAGATCCGGCACCGGAATGGCCATCGGGTTGCCGAAGAGGTGCCCGCAGCTCACGTGCTTTGGCATCTGGTCGGCCGTGCTGGCGCTGTAGACGTTGCGGGTGCCGAGGGACTTGATGATCGCGGAGCCATAGAGCGGACCGGCGATCGAATGCGCCGTCGGGTTGCCGATATAGACGGCCACCGCGTCCTTGCCGTACTCGTCGATGACACGCCGCAGGCCGCGCTCGGCCGCCTCGAAGGCGGCCGTCCAATCGACCTCGACATGGTGGGGGGCGTCGTCCTCCCTGGCCGGCGCCGTGTGGTCCCGGAGCAGGGGAGCGTGGAGCCGGTCGGGATCGCCGTCGAGCTGCCCGAGGGTCGCGCCCTTGGGGCAGATGAAACCTCGGCTGAACGGGTCGGCGGCATCACCGCGAACCCCGGTCACCTGGTCCCCTTCGAGCGTGAGCTCCAGACCGCACAGGGCCTCACACAGCGGACAGGTGCGGTACGCCGTACGACTCATGGCCACGCTCCGTCTGGACGATCGTTCAGTTGTGGAATGGATACATCATGAACGGTGCCGCCGACAATGTGAACTGGTTCGTTCCACAGGGTTGGCCAGCATCTCCCCAAGAGTCTGATCGGCGGAGGTATGGCCGTTTCTTCATTACTGGAGTTACCTTGAGGTAAGGGACTTTTGCGGCCCATCGAGGAGAGACTCATGCAGTCGTGGGTCGTCTGGTTGGTCTTGGCCGCAGTGCTCGGAGTCGCCGAGTTGCTGACGCTGACCCTGGCTCTGGGGCTACTCGCGGTCGCGGCGATCGCCGCCGGACTGGGCGGCGCGCTCGGTCTTCCGCCGACTCTGCAGGTGGTCGTGTTCGCGGTCACCGCCGGAGCCGGGCTGGCGGTCGTACGGCCCGTCGCCCTCCGGCATCTCCGCCAGCCGCCGGCCTTGCGGACGGGGGTCGCGGCCCTGGTCGGCAAGGAAGCGGTGACCCTTACCGAGGTGTCCCGGCACACCGGGCGGGCCCGCATCGGCGGGGAGGAATGGACCGCCCGGCCCTACGACCCGGATTCCGTGATTCCGGCCGGCACCACCGTCGACGTCCTGGCGATCGAGGGGGTCACCGCCCTCGTCTACCCGAGGGAGGCCCCAAGATGACCGATCTGGCCATCGCCGTGCTCGTGATACTGGTCGGCGCCGTCCTGGTGATGACCGTCGCGGTGATGCGGGCCGTGTGGATCGTCCCGCAGTCCAGGGCGCGCAATATCGAGCGCCTCGGCCGTTATCACCGGACGCTCGCCCCCGGGATCAGCTTCATCATCCCGTTCGTGGACCGGGTGAAGCCGTTGATCGATCTCCGGGAGCAGGTGGTCGCTTTCCGCGGCCAGCCGGTGATCACCGAGGACAACGTCGTGGTCCACATCGACACGGTGCTCTTCTTCCAGGTCACCGATCCGCGCGCGGCCGACTACGAGATCGTCGACTACATCAAGGCGATCGAACAGCTCAGTGCCACCCAGCTGCGCAATGTGATCGGCACCCTCGACCTCGAGGCGACACTGACCTCCCGGGACCGCATCAACACCGCGCTTCGGGCGGTGCTCGACGACGCGTCCGGCAAGTGGGGCATCCGGGTCACCCGGGTGGAGATCAAGGCGATCGAGCCCCCGCCGTCCATCAAGGACGCAATGGAGAAGCAGATGCGGGCGGAGCGGGAGAAAAGGGCCGCCATTCTGACCGCCGAGGGCGTACGCCAGGCCAGGATCCTCACCGCGGAGGGCGACAAACAGTCGTCCATTCTCAAGGCGGAGGGCGCCAAGCAGTCGGCGATCCTGGAGGCCGAGGGGCAGTCGGCCGCGATCGAGCGGGTGTTCACCACCATCCACGAGAACAATCCCGACCCCCAACTGCTGGCGTACACGTATCTCCAGATGCTCCCGAAGCTCGCCCAAGGGGAGGGCAGCACGTTCTGGGTGATTCCGAGCGAGGTCACCTCGGCGCTGCAGGCGGTCTCCAAGGCGTTCGGCGGCTCGGCCGACGGAGTGGTTCCAACAGCGGTTCCAACGGCGGTTCCAACGGAGAAGGAGGCCGTGTCGCCACAGGTTCCGCCCAGAGAGATCGGCCCAGTGCATACGGAGAGCGACCGGCAAGGTCATGCGGGTGGCGGCGTCTCCGTGGCCGAGTGACCGGCTGTTTCGCTTCCGTCACTTTTATAACAAGCTTCACAACATCAGTTGATCACACTGTTGATATCTGCAGTGTGCCTGGGATCCTGTGGTCCGATAGCGTCGCGGTGTGAAGCCCCTTGACCGTGCCTCGCCCCCTCGGCGCACGATGCGTCGGCTCACCGGAATCCTCGCGGCAGCCGTGGTCGGGGCCGGCCTCGTGATTCCCGCCGCGCTGCCCGGAGTGGCCACGGCCGCGAGCCCGGCCAAGGCCGACGACGGTGCGACGATCACCGCCCAGAGGTGGGTGTCTTCGCGCATGTTCGACCTGACCGTGAAATCCCCGGCGCTGGGGAAGTCCGTACAGGTGCGGGTCATCGTGCCGAAGAGCTGGACCCAGACCGCGAAACGGACCTGGCCGACCGTGTACACCTACCACGGTGGCGTCGACCACTACCTGTCGTGGACTCGGAGTACCGACATCGCGACGGTCGCCGCGAAGTACGACGCCATGGTGGTCATGCCCGAAGGCGACGTGGACGGCTCGTACACCGATTGGTACAACTACGGCAAGGGCGGAACGCCCAAGTGGGAGACCTTCCACACCAAAGAGGTCATCCAGCTCCTGGAGCGGAACTACCACGCGGGTACGTCGCGTGCCGCCATGGGCATCTCCTCGGGCGGCCAGGGCGCCATCACCTATGCCGCCCGGCATAAGGGCATGTTCAAGTACGCCGCGTCCTACAGTGGCATCGTCAATCTGTCGTTCCCCGGCGTGCAGTCGGTCCTCATGTTCGATGGTCTCGCCTTCGGTAACGGTGACGACCCCTTCCGCATCTGGGGTGTGCCGGGGGTCGACGCCAAGAACTGGAACGCCCACGACCCGTACCTGCTGGCCGCGAACCTGCGTGGCACCGGCCTCTACCTGTCCTCCGGAACCACCGGTGACCCGGGACCGCTGGACCCGCCGTACGTCGGATTCGAGTGGGTCAAGGCCCGAGTGGTCGGCGGCATCAGCGAGGCGGTGGCGGGCGCGACCAACGTCTCCCTGATCGCCCGGCTCAAGCAGCTCAAGATCCCGGTGACCACGCACATCTACAAGGATGGCTGGCACCAGTGGGGCTACTGGCAGATTGAGATGCACACGTCCTGGCCGCTGATCATGAAGGCCGTCGGCGCCAAGAAGGTCGCCTGACCTCCAGAGCTCGTACATAAGAGGGGGTCCCCGCATCGCGCCGTAAGCGTGATGCGGGGACCCCAGAGTCCGCTGCGGGTGGATCAGCCGCCGTTGACTCCCAAGCCTTTGGCGACGCCGTCACCGAGGTCCTTGGCGATGTTCCGCCAGTATTCGACCACGCGTACCTTCATGTCCGCGGTCACCTCGGGGGCCGAGGCGTGGCCCACGATGTTACTCACCAGGTGCTCCCTGTCCGTTTCGGAGAGCACCTTCTCCCAGAGCGCCCGCGGCTGACCGTAGTCGTCGTCCTCCGGGTGCAGCCTGTAGGCGCTGCGGATGATCTCGCCGGCCACCGAGTACG
>JAOPYO010000172.1 GCA_025964575.1 Actinomycetes bacterium | reverse complement strand
ACGGGTAGTTCCGGGACTGGCCGATCTCCTGGCTTGCGGACGTGTCGTACGGCCTCGGACCTCTCCCGGCGAAAGCAGCGTACTCCGGCTGCTGCCGTGTTGGGGGCTCATCTGAACGCACTGCGTGCTTTGTCTTGTTTGTAACGCTTCCAGCGACCGGAAGGTGGAGAGATGAAGGTGCTGTCAAAAGCCCCAAAACCGCCCAAAATCCCCCATTTGCCCCACCCGAAATCCGCTGAGTGACCAAGTGATTTCGATCACGTCACGAAACGGACTACCTGCGCAGGCGGCGGCAGGCCCTCAGTGCTTGGCCGCGGCCTGGACGAGTTCGGTCAGCACGCCCCCGCAGTCCTTGGGGTGCAAAAAGGTGATCCGCGAGCCCATCGAGCCCCGGCGTGGGGTGTCGTACAGCACCCGCACACCGTGCTCGCCGATCCCGTCGGCCTCCTCCTGAACGTCACCGTCGGTCCCGAAGGCGATGTGATGAACGCCCTCCCCGTTCTTGGCCAGGAACTTGGCGATCGGCGAGTCATCACGGATCGGCTCGATCAGCTGGAGATAGGTCGCGCCCCCGTCGCCGGCCTCATTGATCTTGAGCATCGCCTCCCGAACGCCCTGTTCCTCGTTGACCTCGAAATGGATGTCGCTGTCATCCCTCCCGAAGCCGTACGTACGGCGGTAGAACTCGACGGTCGCGTCGAGGTCGTGGCAGGCGATTCCGATGTGGTCGATACGCGTGAGCATGGGCGGGCCTCCCGGAAGGTGATTCGGTTCTCCTGGGTATGGTGGCAAACATCGCCGCCCGACCTCTCTGGAGACCCCTCTCATGACCTCAGTGATCGTCGCCGGAGCGCGTACGCCCATCGGGCGCCTGCTCGGTTCACTCAAGGACTTCAGCGCCGTCGACCTGGGCGGTATCGCCATCAAGGCGGCGCTGGAACGGGCCGGGATCGCCGGCGACCAGGTCGAGTACGTGATTCTGGGCCAGGTGCTGCAGGCGGGCGCCGGCCAGATCCCGTCGCGCCAGGCGGCGGTCAAGGCGGGTATCCCCATGAGCGTCCCGTCGATCACCATCAACAAGGTCTGCCTCTCCGGTCTCGACGCCATCGCGCTGGCCGACCAGCTCATCCGAGCCGGCGAGTTCGACATCGTCGTCGCCGGTGGTATGGAGTCGATGACCAATGCCCCGCATCTGCTGCCCAAGTCGCGGAGCGGATACAAGTACGGCTCGGTCGAGGTGCTCGACCACATGGCCTACGACGGGCTCACCGACATCTTCGACGCCTGCCCGATGGGAGAGGCGACCGAACGCTTCAACGCCAAGCTCGGCCTGCGCCGTGACGAGCAGGACGAGTTCTCCGCCCGGTCGCACCAGCGGGCGGCGGCCGCCATCAAGAACGGCCTCTTCGAAGAAGAGATCGTCCCGGTGGAGATCCCGCAGCGACGCGGCGAGCCGGTCGTCTTCTCGACCGATGAGGGCGTACGAGCGGACACGACGGCCGAGTCCCTGGCGAAACTGCGACCGGCGTTCGACAAGGACGGCACCATCACCGCCGGCTCGTCCTCGCAGATCTCCGACGGGGCCTGCGCCGTCGTGGTGATGTCCAAGGCCAAGGCGGAGGAGTTGGGCCTCACCTGGCTGGCCGAGATCGGCGCGCACGGCAACGTGGCCGGTCCGGACAACTCGCTGCAGTCACAGCCGTCCAACGCCATCCGGCACGCCCTCGGCAAGGAGGGTCTTTCCATCGACGAGCTGGATCTCATCGAGATCAATGAGGCGTTCGCCGCGGTCGGTATCCAGTCGATGAAGGACCTCGGCGTCGGCCCCGACAAGGTCAACGTCAACGGGGGCGGGATCGCGCTCGGCCACCCGATCGGCATGTCCGGAGCCCGTATCCTGCTGCACCTGGCATACGAGTTGAAGAGGCGTGGCGGCGGCACCGGCGCGGCGGCCCTCTGCGGTGGTGGCGGCCAGGGCGACGCCCTCATCATCCGCGTTCCCGGATCCTGAGCCCGGTGGGCACGCCCGCCAGTTCGTGATCACCTATGACCCCGAGATCATGGAGACCGAGGTTCTCCGGGCCGGCCTCGCCTGAGTGCTCGACCCGCTGGAGATCGGCTGACCCGATTCCTTCGTGAAGCCGTGTGATCACAAGGGGAGAGGCGGCAGGGAGGTGCTGTGGCGCGGGCGATCGATGTTCCTGGGTTGGTCGAGCGAGCGCGCTCCGGGGAGCCGCGGGCGGTGGCCCGGCTGATCTCACTGGTGGAGGACGCCTCACCAGAGTTGCGCGAGGTGATGGCCGCGCTCAACCCACTGGCCGGCAACGCGCAGATCATCGGGCTCACCGGAGCCCCTGGGGTGGGCAAGTCGAGTGCTACGAGCGCGCTGGTGACGGCCTTTCGTGAGCGGGGCCGCACGGCTGGGGTGCTCGCCATCGACCCGTCCTCGCCGTTCACCGGAGGTGCGCTCCTCGGTGACCGGGTGCGGATGCAGGAGCATGCCACCGATCCCGGCGTGTTCATCCGGTCGATGGCCAGCCGGGGACACCTCGGCGGGCTGTCCTGGGCCACGCCGCAGGCCATCCGGGTGCTGGACGCGGCGGGCTGCGAGGTCATCCTGGTCGAGACCGTGGGGGTCGGTCAGGCGGAGGTGGAGATCGCCTCGCTGGCCGACACGACGATCGTGCTGGTGGCACCCGGCATGGGCGACTCCATCCAGGCGGCCAAGGCGGGCATCCTCGAGATCGCCGATGTCTTCGTCGTCAACAAGGCCGACCGCGACGGTGCTGAGCAGACGGTCCGGGACCTGCGCTCCATGCAGAGTCTTGCCCCGGCGACCACCCCTCGGTCACCGTCGCTCGATGAGGCCGCGCTGGATGACTGGCGGGTGCCCATCGTCTCCACGGTCGCGGTCCAGGGCGAGGGCATCGGGCAGGTGGTCGAGGCGCTCGACGAGCATCGTGCCTGGCTGGGAACCACCGGGGCGCTGCGACGGCGCCGGCTGGCCCGTGCTCGTGCCGAGATCACTGCCATCGCCGTGACCGCGCTGCGCGAGCGTATGGCCGATCCGCGTGGCAACCAGAACCTGGACGCGCTGGCGGAGCAGGTCGTCAAGGGAGCGTGCGACCCTTACGCCGCCGCCGACCGCCTCGTGGCGGAGGTCATCTCTCCTTGATCAAGGGCGAACGCACCACGCCGAGCAGAACGGGTGGTGCGATCGCCCCTGATCAACGAGGAGAGATCACGAGGTGTCGGTGAGGGTCACGGTGACGGTCTTGAAGCCGAGGGCCTTGAGCAGGTTCTCGAGCATCCGCTTGGTGTTCTGGTCGGCCCGTTCAAGAAGGCCGCTCTGTTGTGCCGCGGTCTGGATCTTCTGGGTGGCCAGGACATACAGCTGTTGCTGGTCGTTGGGGTTCCCGGTGAAGAACTCGCCGATCCGGTCGAAGAGGCCCCGCTGCGTCGCGAAGACATAGCTCTTCTTGGGATCGAGATTGGTGGGTTCCAGCCGCGCGTGTGGCAGCTTGATGGTGGCGGTGGTGCGGTTTTTGTCGATCGTCACCGCGCCGGAGGCCAGTTTGGAGAAGTCCACATAGGCGTTGACGTTGCCGTTCCCCACGAACAGGGTGCGTTGCCCCCGGATCGCGCTGGGCAGGAACTTGGCGTCTTTCTCCAGGTCGACCACCACCTGGTATTCCCCGGCGGCGGCCTCATATCGAGAGAGATCACGGATCGATTTGAGCACGACCGGACTACTGCGGTCCTTGGTCTGCTCGGCGAAGGGGTTGAGCCAGCCCGGTACGAGATGCAGTACCTGTGCCGCCAGGGCGATCACTACGACCACCACGGCGAGCAGCAGAGACGTCCGCAGCCCGCGTTTCCGGTTGACCTTCACCGTCTGCTCAGCCTCGACCCGCTCAGCCTCGACCCGTTCATCGCGTTTCGCTTTTGAGCGTGCCATGAGTGGGGCATTCCCCTCGAAATTGACGTTTCACCTTACGGTGCGGGTGACTCTTTCGAGGCTTGGGCGGTGGGCTCCGCTGTGCCCGCCGACTTGGCCAGCGCTCGGCCGTGCAGATCCGGCTCGTGAGTGGCCTGCTCGACCTCGAGGAGGGACTCACTGCGCAGATGTGCCTCGTGCGCGGCCTTGCCGCCGCGTACGCCGAACAGCCGCTTGCTGATCACGATGTAGACGATGAGTCCCACGTTGATGACCAGCGCGCCGATGCGGAGCGGTGAAATCTTCTCGGTCAGTTCGTAGATCTCGATCGGCAGCCCGAACGAGGTGGCGATGACGGCGAAGTACTCACCCCAGCGCTTGAGCATCCACAACCCGACCGCCTCGATGATCTCAATGGCGGCATAGACGAGCAGTGCGACCGCCACCCAGACCAGGGTGGTGGACTTGAGCTCGAAGACATGTCGGATCGCGGTGACGATCTTTGAGTTGTCGAGATCCAGGCCGATCTGCTTGGCGACGGGCTTGAGGATCGGGATCTCGCGCTCGAAGATCTGCTGGATCGACTCCCGGCTGTGCGCGAACTTCCAGACGCCCCAGGCCGCGAGCGCCACGATCACCCCGCGGATCCCGCGCTCGACCGCGAAGAACCGCATGATGAAGGCGTCCCGGAGCGCCCGCCCGCGAGGCACCAGCGGCGCGTTGGCGGCGGGCCCGCCGCCGTGCGGCTCGCCGTGCACGTACGTGCCGCAGCGCAGGCACCGCCATGCCTCGCCGGAGGGCGTCGGCACGTGCAGCTGTTCGCGCAGTTGAGTTTCGTCCGGTGCGTAAGTGATGTGACCCTTACGCGCACACGTCAGCAGGCTCCAGTCCACGGGGCAACAATAGGGTGAATGACCACAGGTGCGCGCGGGTCTGGTGTCCTGTTCATCCTGGGACCCTGGCCTCGCCTCGGAGGCGGGGTAGGCGCGGACCCGTGTGAGAAGAGCCATAGCGAAGACCGGAACCCGGGCCGGTATATCTCCGTTGGCCTGGTTGTGGACATGGTTCGTACGCTTCGGTTCGTCTCTCTCGCGGAGGCGACCTCGTTCGTACCGTTCGTCGTTGAGCGTGTCCGGCTCCGACCGGCGGTTCTCAAGCTGGGTTGAGCGATGGCGAGGCCCACGCTGAGGGGGAGGGGGCCTTGCCGTCGCTCAACCCGTGAAGTCGTGCGGCCTGAGCGCGCACCGGCGGAACCCGGCATAGTGCGCGCGGAACCAGTTGCGGCGTGTCTGTTCACCCCAGCGGACGAACCGCCGGGTGATCGCCGGTTCGGGCACCGGCGGCGGCCGCTCGTCGAGCAGCCAGGCACGGACCATGGAGCTGTACACCGCGCTGCGCAGGTGGCCCGGGTCGGCGCAGGCCTGGGGGTCGATCAGGCCGAGCCCGATCTCTTCAGCCGCCCGGTGCCCGTAACCAGGCGCCAGATCGGCCAGATGCATCCTCGCCACGCCGCCCCGTATCGTCACCGGATCGTCGGCCCGTAGCTGCTCCACCCGGGTGAAGGCGCCTGGGGTGTCGGCCAGCCGGGCGGCGAGCGGTGTCATCGCCGCCTCGAGGGAGGGCAGTGCGGGGCGCAGCGCCGGGTGGACGCACACCGTCAGCGGCCACCTGCTGCAGGCATAGCCGATCGGTGCCGGGGCGAGCGCCGCGCCGCCGTAACCGTGCAGGCGCACGGTGCTCACTGTCGTGACCGCCAGTGCCGCCGCGATCGGCAGGGCGATCGTCGCCCGCCGGGACACGGTCCATACATAGCTCAGGACCAGGGTCGTGCCGAGCCCCAATGACCAGAGCAGCTGATCGGTGAATACCCCCGGACGCAGTCCGGCGAACAGCTGGACATGGCCGATGGCCGCGGGCGGGAGCAGGCTCAGCCAGGATGAGCCGTCCGCACGCAGCACGGCCCACAGCAAGGTCGTCACCGCCACCGCGACCACGACCAGTGGGCTGGGGACCAGCCGTCCGGCCAGACAGCCGAGCACGACGTGCAGAGCCAGGGCCGCCGCGCCGGCGAGGAGCCCGGTCGGTCGCAGATCCCAGGAGCCCGCACGCAGCAGGGTCTCCACGACGATCACCGTGGCGACGACCCCATACGCCAGCAACGCCACCACTGTGAGCAGGAGCAGGTCCAGCAGCGGGCCGGTGGCGGGTGAGCGTGAGGTCAGACTGCGCAGGTAGTCGAGACGGTGCTCGCGCACCGCCCCCCACGCGGCCAGCGTGGCGGCGACCGGGCCCAGCAACCGGACCGAGGCGCTGACGGCCACCACGGTGTTGTCCCAGTAGGCGACACCTGGGATGAGGGCTCGCCAGGCGAGGGCCACGCCCAGCCCGGCGAGCACCGGCACCGCGATCAGCGCCGCCGTCCTGCGGGCGTCCACCCGCAGCACCCGTCCCAGCTCAGACACCGGCACCGCTTCCGACCGGGAGCCGCTTCAGCCGCACGGGAACGTCCAGGCCCGGAACATCCCGCACGTGGTGGCCGGACGCCGGGACAGTGAGTCCGGCGGTCCGGTCACGTGGCGTGATGACCTCCATGTGGCCGCCGACCGTGGGATGCCGTCCGCGTCCGCCGGTGACGGTCGGTCGCGGCTGGGTGGCCAGCTCGGTGAGCCGACCACGGGCGAGCGCGAAGACCTGATCACACCAGCCCACCACCTGCCCGGCGGCAGGTGCGGTAATGAGAACCGTTGGAGCGAGCGATCTCAGCAGCGGGAATAATTCGTTGGCGGCCTGCTCATTCACCCCGGTCAGTGGCTCGTCCAAGAGCACCAACTCTGGCTCATGTACGCAGGTGGCGGCCATTCCCGCACGCAGGCGCACATCAGTCGGCAGCATTCCCAGCTTCATTGCCGCGACGTCACCGAGATCGAGCCGTTCAATGACTGAATTAACAGCCGGAGTAGGTGCGCATTTGTAATAGGCCGCGTAAGCGACGAAGTCGCGAACACGGAGACCGTCCGCCCAGCTGAAATCGCTGGGTAGATGGCCGATCCTCGCCCGCAAGTGGCGCAGATCGGCGGAGTTCCCGGTGTCATATCCGAGAACGTCAAGTGCGCCGACATGTGGACGGCGCAGAGTTGCGAACGTGGCGAGCAGGGTTGACTTTCCCACACCTGACGGACCGGTCAAACCGATCAGACCTCCGGCAATGCCGAAGTCCGCCGGGCGCAGAAGCCACCGCCCCCTGCGGTGGACACCCATTCCTCGGGCCACGATCGTGGATACATCCGCGATCATTTTTTGAACCCCCCGTTATCGCCATGCGGTGGTGACGGGTGGAGGGTTCTGGATGCATTTCCCGCTCTCCCCCCGGAGCTCGGGTCGCGTACCCCCTTTTGCCGTCGCAACACGCATCGACCTCTGAACTATAACCAGGCTTGGCGATGGCTGTCAGCTCTCTTTTGTGCTTCCGTCCGAGGCGGGAACGGTCGTATGCGGAGGCGTGGCCGGGGTGTTGCAGCTATGGGCGATTTGGCGGGTATTCTGGAATTGAGAACGGGTTAGCGGGGAACTCGCGGGCGAAATACACACCCATATCGGCGCGCACGGGCAGGCCCACGGCGTCACCGTCCGTGACGAGGATTCGATCCGGACGAGCGGGCGGGAGCCTCTGGGGCGCGTCGCTCGTGCACGCCCGGCAGGCGGGTAGATACCCCTCAGGAGGTGTGATCATGGATGCTGGGGACATCGAGGACGGCCGCCGGCGCTGGCAGGAGCGGTACGACGCCTCGCGCAGGCGGGAGGCCGACTTCTCCACCCTTTCGGGGGTCGCGGTGGACCCGGTCTACGGTCCCCGGGCGGGCGGCGACCCCGGCTTCGAGCGCATCGGGTGGCCGGGGGAGTTTCCGTACACCCGGGGGTTGTATCCCGGCGGCTACCGGGGCCGGGCGTGGACGATCCGGCAGTTCTCCGGCTTCGGGAACGCCCGGCAGACCAACGAGCGCTACAAGATGCTGCTTGCCGCGGGCGGTGGGGGCCTGTCCGTCGCGTTCGACATGCCCACGCTCATGGGCCGCGACTCCGACGACCCGCGTGCGCTCGGCGAGGTCGGCCACTGCGGTGTGGCCATCGACTCCGCCGTGGACATGGACGTGCTCTTCGACGGGATCCCCCTGGGGGAGATCACCACCTCGATGACCATCTCCGGTCCGGCGGTGCCGATCTTCTGCATGTACGTCGTGGCCGCCGAACGCCAGGGCTTCCGGCCGGCCGAACTGGACGGCACGCTGCAGACCGACATCTTCAAGGAGTACATCGCGCAGAAGGAGTGGCTCTTCGCGCCCGAGCCCCATCTGCGCCTCATCGGTGACCTGATGGAGCACTGTGCCGCCGAGATTCCGCGCTACAAGCCGCTCTCCGTGTCCGGCTACCACATCCGTGAGGCGGGTTCCACGGCCGCGCAGGAGCTGGCCTACACGCTCGCTGACGGATTCGCGTACGTCGAGCTGGGCCTGTCCCGGGGACTGGATGTCAACGCCTTCGCGTCCGGATTGTCCTTCTTCTTCGATGCCCACATCGACTTCTTCGAAGAGGTCGCCAAGTTCCGGGCCGCCCGCCGGATCTGGGCCCGGTGGCTCCGCGACGTTTACGCAGCGACGTCGGAGAAGGCGCTGTGGTTGCGGTTCCACACCCAGACGGCCGGGGTGTCGCTGACCGCCCAGCAACCCGACAACAATGTGGTGCGCACCGCCATCGAGGCGCTGGCCGCCGTGCTGGGCGGCACCAACTCGCTGCACACCAATGCGCTCGACGAGGTGCTGGCCCTTCCCAGCGAGAAGGCGGCCGAGATCGCCCTGCGGACCCAGCAGGTGATCATGGAGGAGACCGGGGTGATGAACGTCGCCGACCCGCTCGGCGGTTCCTGGTATGTCGAGGCGCTCACCGATCGGCTCGAGGCCGAGGCCGAACAGATCTTCACCCGGATCAAGGAAATGGGAGACGGCGCCCCGCCCTTCGAGATGACCAGCGGGATACTGCGCGGAATCGAGGGCGGCTATTTCATGGCCGAGATCGCCGACGCCGCCTTCGCCTACCAGCGGCGGCTCGAGAAGGGCGAGAAGAAGATCGTCGGAGTGAACTGCCACACCGGCACGATCGAAGAGCCACTGGAGGTCCTGCGGGTCGGCCACGAGGTCGAGCGGGATCAGAAGCAGGTGCTGGCCGACCGCAGAGCCCACCGTGATCAGGCCGCCGTGGACGAAGCGCTCACCCAGATGATCCAAACCGCCCGTACCGACCAGAACATGATCCCCGCGATGCTGGACGCCGCCCGCGCCGAGGCCACCCTCGGGGAGATCTGCGACACCCTCCGCAGTGAATGGGGCGGCTACTCCGAACCTGCCTGTTTTTGAGGGCGTCCGATCGCTGGTGGCGTACAGGCGCACGGAACCTGGCGGGTATGGGGCAGGATGGACGTATGCCTTCACCGGACTTTTCGTTGCACGGCGCCATCGACCTCGGCGCCCGGCAGGCCGCCGCCAAGAAGCAGCAGGAACGCCAGGCGGCCGCGGCCAATGGCGGCGACACCTATGTCGTGGACGTCACCGACGACACCTTCAACACCGAGGTCGTCCAGAAGTCGCGCACGGTCCCGGTGCTGGTGGACTTCTGGGCCGAATGGTGCGGCCCGTGCAAGCAGCTCAGTCCCATCCTGGAGAAGCTGGCGGGGGAGGCCGGCGGGCGCTGGATCCTCGCCAAGGTGGACATCGAGGCGAATCCGCAACTCGGCGCGTACATGCAGCAGATGGGCGTGCGGGGCATCCCGTTCGTCGCGGTCGTGGTCGCCGGGCAACTGATGCCGTTCCTCAACGGCGCGGCACCGGAGGCCCAGGTCCGCCAAGCCATCGACCAGCTCTTCGATGCGCTCCGCCAAGAGGGCATCCTGCCCGACGGCGCGGACGAGCAGGGTGTGGATGCCGGCGAGCCGGTCGCCGAAGAGGCGGACCCGGTGTACGAGGCCGCCGAGACGGCGCTGGCGCAGGGCGATCTGGACGCCGCCGCGGTCGCCTTCCGCCAGATCCTGGAGAAGGCACCACAGGACGACTACGCCAAGCGCGGTCTCGCCTTGGTCGAGCTGAGCCGGCGGGTCCAGGGTCACGACACCGAGCAGGTCCTGCGGGAGGCGGCCGACCACCCGGACGACGCGGTTGCACAGACGCGGGCCGCGGACATCGAGATGGTCTCCGGTGACATCGACGCGGCCTTCGAGCGGCTGGTCGCCACCGTACGCCGAACGGCCGGTGACGACCGGGATGCCGCCCGCGCCCATCTGCTGGGGCTCTTCGATGTGCTGCCCGCCGACGACCCCCGGATCGCCAAGGGGCGACGTGCCCTGCAGTCCGCGCTGTTCTGACCGCTGGACGGCTCGCTCGCATCGAAGTTTTCGAGGAAGCCGTCGCCGAGCGGGCATCATTGCGGTGTGACGGCGCTCACGGTGACCATCTCGGCGACGTTCGGCGCGGGCGGCGGCCCGATCGGGTCGGCAGTAGCCGAACGTCTCGGGCTGCCCTTCGTGGACCGGGCCATTCCGAACGCCGTCGCGACGGAGATCGGCTGCTCGCTCGAAGAGGCGCTCATCCACGACGATCGAGCCGAGAGCGGGATCGGGCGTCTTCTCGCCGGCGCCGCCCGCCTGCCGAATATCACGCTCGGCGGCATGGACGTCTATCTGCCCAACCGGACGATGGTTCCGGAGGAAGAGTTCGTCACCCGTACCGAGCGGGTCATCAACCAGATCGCGCGCGATGAAGGCGGGGTGATCCTCGGCAGGGCCGCCGCCCTGGTGTTGGCGGACCATCCCCAGGCCCTGCACGTTCGTCTGGACGGCCCCCGCGAGCGACGGCTCGCCCAGGTGGTGGCCGAGTTCGGCATCGAGGAAAAGGCCGCACAGCGTATGCTCGACGACAACGATCGTGCCCGCGCTGCATACGTCAAGCACTTCTACCGGGTCGACCCCGCCAGCCCGCGGCTGTACGACCTCGTCGTCGACAGCACGAGGCTCCCGGAGCGCGCCTGCGTCGACCTCATCGTGCTGGCGGCCCGCTCGCGTGGGGGGCAAGCGGGGCCGGTCCGAACTGACAACGACATCCCAGGGAGCAGTTGACGTGGCCAGCGTGCCAAGCGTGTCGTATTCGATCACGGTCCGGTTGGAGGTCCCGGCCGGCGGCAAAGCCGTGAGCCAGATCACCCATGTCGTGGAGAACGCCGGGGGGATCGTCACGGCGCTCGACGTCACCACCGCCGCGCACGAGTCGCTGCGGATCGACGTGACCATCGCCACTCGTGACACCGAGCACGCCGAGGCCATCGTCGGCGCGATCGAGATGATCGACGACATTAAGATCCACAAGGTCAGTGACCGGACCTTCCTCATGCACCTCGGCGGCAAGATCGAGATGAGGTCGAAGGTGCCGCTGCGGACCCGCGACGAGCTCTCCATGGCCTATACGCCCGGTGTCGCCCGGGTCTCCCTGGCGATCGCCCGCAACCCCGAGGACGTACGGCGGCTGACCATCAAGCGCAACAGCGTCGCGGTGGTCACCGACGGTTCCGCGGTGCTCGGCCTCGGCAACATCGGCCCGGAGGCGGCGCTGCCGGTCATGGAGGGCAAAGCGGCCCTGTTCAAGCGGTTCGCCGACATCGACGCCTGGCCGATCTGCCTGGACACCCAGGACACCGACGAGATCGTACGGACCGTACAGATCATCGCTCCCGGCTTCGGGGGCATCAACCTGGAGGACATCTCCGCACCGCGCTGTTTCGAGGTCGAGGCCCGGCTGCGCGAGCTGCTGGACATCCCGGTCTTCCACGACGACCAGCACGGCACCGCGATCTGCGTCAGCGCCGCGCTCACCAACGCGCTGCGGGTCGTCGGCAAGGACCTCGGCTCGGTTCGCATCACCATGGCCGGCGCCGGTGCGGCGGGCAGCGCCATTCTCAGATTGCTGCTGCACGCGGGTGCCGTGCAGGTCGTGGTCTGTGATGCCCACGGGGCCGTCCACCGGGGCCGTGACGACCTGGACGACTCGCTCCGCTGGATCTCCGAGAACACCAACGGCGAGAACTACGCCGGGGACCTGAGGGGCGCGGTCAAGGGCGCCGACGTGTTCATCGGGGTGTCCGCCCCCGGCATCCTGACCGGCGATGACATCGCCACGATGAACGACGACGCCATCGTGTTCGCCCTGGCCAACCCGGAGCCCGAGGTGTCCCCGGACGACGCCCGGGAGCACGCCGCGGTGGTCGCGACCGGGCGCAGCGACTACCCGAACCAGATCAACAACGTGCTGGCGTTCCCGGGGGTGTTCCGGGGCCTGCTGGACGCGCAGAGCCGGACGATCACCACGGGCATGCTACTGGCCGCCGCCCAGGCGCTGTCGGCCATTGTGAGCGATGCCGAGCTCGGCCCCAACTACATCGTGCCGAGCGTCTTCCACCCCGACGTGACGAAGGCCGTCGCCGAGGCCGTGCGCGAGGCCGCGGGTGGCAGGCCGCGCACGGAGGCTTGAGGCGCTGACGTTTCGAGGGTCATCCTGATCGACGGGCGGGGACGGCTCCGCCGCCGCGGGGCCACAGACGGGGCCACGGAAAGGCGTAGAAGGACACCAGGGCGCCGCCGACCACCGTGGCCGGGCCGGTGGTGGTCCGGGGCGGCCCCGGCCGTCGTGACCCTTCCTGAACCCCGCTCCATGTCACCGGGAGTCCTACTCGGAGTCCTTCTTGACGGAGTCCCGGAGGGTCTTACGGCCACCGGCGAACATGTGCTCCCGGCGGCGCGGCCAGATGCCGCCCCACCAGAAGATGATGACACCGGTGATCATCGCCGCGATACCGGTCGCGATCTTGGCGTAGAGCCCGGCGCTCTCCGGGCCGGTGTGGGGCAGGTTCGTGGCCGGCTTCTTGCGTGCCGGGGTCTTGGCCGCGCAGTTCGCCGTGCGAGTGACGGTCTCGATTGATTTGTTCCGCCAGGTCACCGCGATCTTGGTCGCTTGGCCCTTCTTGAGGGTGAGCGGGTTGCTGCGGGTGGCCCGGGCGCCGACACGGTCGGCGAGGGCGACCTGGCCGTCCTGCTCGATCGTGTAGTCCTCGGTCACGATCCCGCTGTTGGTGACCTTCACCGTGACCTCCAGTGCCGGGCAGCGGACCGCCGTGATGGTGGCCTTGAGCGGGACGAGGGTGGGCGGCTTGGTCGTGATCGTGATCTTGGGGGTCACATGGCTCGGGATGGGGTTTGTGACCTTATGGGTCGGCGTTTTGCTGGGGGAGGAGGCCTTCGCGGTAGCGGTAGCGGTCGTGGTGGCCTTGGCCGAGACGTGTGCGGTGGCCTTGGCCGTCGTCGTGGCCGTCGGCGTCACGGTGCCTTTCGAAGCCGGGGTGCTGGCCGCCCGTGAGGACGACATGGAGTTCGTCAGTGCGGGGATCGCGATCAGCGCCCCGATGACGAAGAAGACCGCTGCGATGATGACCCTCGGCAACTGCATCGCGTCCTCCCGACGGCCCCATCACGGTCATGGGTTCTTATGGATAACCTAGATCATTTTTTGGCTAAGCCCGCATTCTGCCGATTACCCAGCGGCCAGAAGTCCCTAACGCGATAACTCAGTGGGCTCTGGACGGGCGGCACCCGCATGATGGGATCCATGCACGACACCATTGCGGTGGGTCGCCTCCTGATCGCGACCCCTCTGCTCGACGACCCGAACTTCCGGCGGAGCGTCGTTCTGCTGGTGGAGCATGACGAGCACGAAGGCACCATCGGTGTGGTGCTCAACCGTCCCACCGAGGTGCCGGTCGATCAGGTGCTGCCGCCTTGGGCAGGGCTGGTGACCGGGCCATCCGTCGTGTTCCAGGGCGGTCCGGTGGCGCTCGACAGTGCGCTGGCGCTGGCGCGGATACCTGGCGGGAGCGGTGGGGCGAGTGGGGGCGGACCGGTCGGCTGGCGGGCGCTGGACGGACTGCCGGCCGTCGCCCGGGTGGGTCTGGTGGATCTGGACACTCCACCGAGTCTGGTCGCGGCCGAACTGGTGCAGTTCCGGGTCTTCGCCGGCTATGCGGGCTGGAACAGTGGCCAGCTTCGGTCAGAGATCGAGGAGGGCACGTGGTACGTCGTGCCGGCCGTGCCGGAGGACGCCTTCATCGAAGACCCCGAGCGCCTCTGGCAGACGGCGCTGCGCCGGCAGGGCGGCGATCTCGCCTTCGTCGCCACTTTCCCGGACGACCCGAGTCTTAACTAAACTGTCGGCGTGAGCACCAAGATCCTTCCAGAGAGTGATATCCGGCCCGATCTCTCGCATGGCGACGGCGACCATGAGCGGTTCGCGCACTACGTCAAGAAGGCGAAGATCACGGAGAGTGCGGTTACCGGCACCCCCGTGATCGCGCTGTGCGGCAAAGTCTGGGTACCGAACCGTGACCCGAAGAAGTACCCGGTCTGTCCGGAGTGCAAAGAGATCTTCGAGGGCATGCCCGAGGGCGGCGGCGAGGAATAACCTGGGCGGTCACACTGGGTGACGGTGCGGCTGCTCTGCATTCAAGCCGTCTGAGTTCGGGGGAATCATGAGGCGGCGAGGTCTTTTTGTCATGCTCGGAGTAGCGACCATGATCATCGGTCCGGTGCCCGCCGCGCGCCGCACCTCCTCCGAGCGGACGGACCCGTCGGCGTGCCACCTCCCGTCAGGGAACCCCGCCCGGCTCGCCCAGGGGACCACCCGGGACCGCGACTCCCTCTCCCACACGCAGGTGGCGGGTCTCCTCGACGATCTGCACAACACACTGCAGGACAGGTTCGGCGAGTCGGACGAGCGTCGGCTGGACAGCCGGTTGCCCAGCACGGTCGTGGTGCCGGTGCGTTTCCACGTGCTGGCCTCGGGCGATCAGGGGCGGCTGTCGAGAGCCGCGGTCGATCTGCAGATCGCCGCCCTCAACGGGGCGTACTCCGGGCGGACCGGCGGGGCCGACACCGGGGTGTCGTTCCGGCTGGTCGATGTCGGCGTCACGAACAACGCCGACTGGTTCGCCGACCCCCGGGGCAACGAGACGGCACTGAAGACGGCCCTGCGCCGGGGAGGTCCCGGCACGCTCAACCTCTACAGCGGGGAGGTCGGCAGCGACGTCCTCGGCGTCTCGACGTTTCCGCAGTGGTACCGCGTGCGGCCCGTCCTCGATGGGGTAATGATCGACTACCGCAGCATCCCGGGCGGGGTGTACCCCCACTTCAACCGGGGTTATACGGCGGTCCACGAGGTGGGGCACTGGCTCGGCCTCCTTCACACGTTCGAGAACGGCTGTGACAGCCCCGGTGACGCGGTGGACGACACACCGTACGAGGCGCTGCCCACCCAGGGTTGCCCCTCGCCCAAGAACACCTGCTGGGCGCCTGGCGACGACCCGGTGCACAACTTCATGGACTACGGCTTCGACGCCTGCATGCACGAGTTCACGGCCGACCAGGGTCGCCGGATCCGTTCGGTCTGGGCCGCCTACCGTGCCCATGGCGCGGGCTCTGTTCTCGTGGCACGCACGCAGAGGCAGAGAAGGTGATGGCTCCTGTCAGCCCGGCCACCATCGCGCCGCGCGTGTGTGTGATATTCGCCTCTTCGGTGGGCGCCCTGGGACCCTCATCCGAGGGGCATCTCCCGTTAACACGGCACGGACGGGTTTTCGTGGACCCTCGTGTGGTCGGCACGTCTTGTCGGTGGGGCTCGGTAACCTTCCAATACCGTGAGCACTTTCGCCGCTTCGAGCATGCCCCCCGCCTTCCCCGAAAGGGCCGCGTGGGGGACCGCCCCCTCCCTCCGCGCCTGGCAGCAGCAGGCTCTGGAGCTGTATTTCCAGGGGCCCGGGGGCCGCTCCCCGGGTGAGCACAGCCGCCCTGGCCAGGAGAACGGGCCACGTGACTTCCTGGCCGTCGCCACACCGGGCGCCGGCAAGACGACCTTCGCCCTGCGGCTCGCCCGAGAGTTGCTGGAGCGGCGGATCGTCGCCGGGATCACCGTGGTCTGCCCGACCGAGCACCTCAAGAGGCAGTGGGCCGAGGCGGCCGCCAGGGTCGGCATCAAGATCGACCCTGAGTTCCAGAACTCGCAGGGACGGACCGCCAGCGACTTTCACGGGGTCGCGGTGACCTATGCCACGGTCGCCGCCCGCCCGATGCTGCACCGCAACCGCACCGAGGCCCGCAAGACCCTGGTGATCCTGGACGAGGTGCACCACGCGGGTGACGGACTGTCCTGGGGGGACGCGATCCGGGAGGCGTTCGAGCCGGCGGCCCGCAGGCTGGGGCTGAGCGGCACACCGTTCCGGACCGACATCAACGCCATCCCGTTCGTGGAGTACGAAGAGGGCCACGACGGGATCCGGCGCAGCCGTGCCGACTTCACCTACGGCTATGGCCCGGCGCTGGCGGACGGGGTCGTCCGCCCCGTGATCTTCCTTGCGTACGCGGGTGAGATGAGGTGGCGCACGCGCGCCGGGGACGAGATCACCGCGACCTTGGGGGAGCCGCTCACCCAGGACCAGACCTCGCAGGCCTGGCGGGCGGCGCTCGACCCCAAGGGCGACTGGATCCGCCAGGTGATCTCCGCGGCCGACAAGCGGCTGACCGAGGTGCGCCGGGGGGTGCCCGACGCCGGCGGCATGGTGATCGCCACCGACCACGAAACGGCACGGGCGTACGCCAAAATGATCCGCGGGGTGAGCGGGCAGGGCGCGACCATCGTGCTCTCCGACGACCCGAACGCCAGCAAGAAGATCAAGCAGTTCGGTGAGTCCGAGGACCGTTGGCTGGTCGCCGTCCGCATGGTCTCGGAGGGCGTGGACATTCCGCGGCTGTCGGTGGGGGTCTACGCGACCAGCACCTCCACCCCGCTGTTCTTCGCCCAGGCGATCGGCCGGTTCGTCCGATCTCGGCGGCGCGGCGAGACCGCCTCGGTGTTCCTGCCCTCGGTGCCGACCTTGATGGGGCACGCGTCGGAGATGGAGACCGAGCGTGACCACGTGCTCGACCGGCCGCGGCGCGAGGACGGCCTCGACGATGACCTGCTGGCCGAGGCCAACCGGCAGCGCGACAACCCCGATGTGGGGGAGGAACTGGAGTTCGAGACCGTCGAGGCGTCCGCCACGTTCGACCGGGTGCTCTATGACGGCGGCGAGTTCGGTTCGCACGCCGCGTCCGGCTCGGCCGAGGAGGAGGAGTTCCTCGGCATTCCCGGCCTGCTCGAACCCGAGCAGGTGACCCAGCTGCTGCGTCAGCGGCAGGCCGGGCAGATGGCCGCCCAGCGCAAGCGCCGGGCGGAGTCCGGGGCGGAGCCGGAGCGCACCGCCTCCGAGGACCTGCAGGCCCTGCGCAAGGAGCTCAACGGCCTGGTGGGTGCCTGGAACCATCGCACCGGCCAGCCGCACGGGGTCATCCACAACGAGCTGCGCCGCACCTGCGGCGGCCCTCCGGCCGCCCAGGCGTCCGGCGATGATCTCCGTAAGCGCATCGCCAAGATCCGCGACTGGGCCGCGAAGAGAGCCTGAACGGGGCGGGGGCCGACGAGGGTCAGGCCTCGTACAGGCCCAATTCTTTAATGATCTTCTGCACGATCTCCGCGGCAGGGCCGTCGGCGCGGACGCACAGGGCGCCCTCGTCCGGCGTCGGTGGCTCGAGGTCGCGGAGCTGGCTCTCCAGCAACTTGGCCGGGAAGAAGTGCCCGTGCCGGGCGGCCATCCGCCGGGTGAGCACCTCGGGGTCGATGTCGAGATAGACGATCCGCACTTCGGGGCGGCGGAGCAGATCCCGGTACTTCTTCTTGAGCGCCGAGCAGGTCACCACCGCCGGGGTACCGGTGGCGAGGTGCTCGGCGATCCAGTCGGAGATCCTGTGCAGCCAGGGCCACCGGTCCTCGTCGGTGAGGGGATGCCCCGCCCGCATCTTCTCGACGTTGGACGCCGGGTGGAAGTCGTCGGCCTCGGCGTACTCCCAGCCCAGCCGGCCGGCCAGCATCGCGCCGATGGTGGTCTTGCCGCTGCCGGAGACGCCCATCACCAGGATGATGGTCGGCTTCGTGGTCGGTTCTGCATCGGTCACGGGCAGTTGTATACCCGCTTTCGGCGTGTTGATCACACTATGACCTGACGACAGGTTCGCCGGACAGATCGACGCCCTCGCCGCGGAGCTCGTCCAGGGCTCGGTCGGTGGTCTCCCTGGCCACACCCGCCGTCAGGTCCAGCAGGATCTTGGTCTGGAAGCCGGACCTGGCCGCGTCGACCGCGGTGGCGCGTACGCAGTGGTCGGTGGCGATGCCCACCACGTCGACCGCGTCCACGTCACGCGCGCGCAGCCAGTCGCCCAGCGGAACCTCGTCGGACGACGCCCCTTCGAAGCCACTGTAGGCGGCCGCCTCGCGGCCCTTGCTGAACACGGTCTCGATGGGCGCCAGCACCAGATTGGGGTGGAAGTCCGCACCCGGGGTGCCGATCACGCAGTGCGCCGGCCAGGTGTGCTCGAAGTCGGGTTCGGCAGAGAAGTGATCGCCGGGATCGAGATGGAAGTCGCGGGTGGCCACGATGTGCGCGTAGTCGTCGCGGCGCTTGGCGACGTACTCCGAGATCGCCGTGGCGACCTGCGCACCGCCGCCCACGGGTAGCGACCCGCCCTCGCAGAAATCATTCTGCACGTCCACGATGATCAACGCGCGGTTCATCGGGTGCTCCTTGTGCCGTGGGGTAGCGACCCGCACGTGTTCTCGCGGGAATCATTCTGCACGTCCACGATGATCAACGCCTTGCCCATCGCCCGCTCCTCGCGCCCGCTCGCATGGTTCGTCGGGTTCCCCGTGGTTCACCGACACGGCGGTTCTCCGACACACGGGACGCTACCTCACGGGTCCGTCCGTGGTGAGTGTCGCGTTCGGTCATCAGCCCGTGAATTCGGTGGGGATGGCGGCGTAGCCGCGGGAGAGCTGCAGGGAGTGCGGCGGGAGCTCCCCGATGGCCCGCGTGTGCCGCTCCCGTACGGTCTCCAACGGTTCACGCTGCACCACTTTGCCGCCGCGGACCAGGGGCACCAGCAGAGAGCGGTCGTGCGGTCCCGGTTCGGGCCGGCTGGTGGAGACGATCTCTGCCTGAGCGACGCCCTCGCCATCGATGTGCCGGACCGCCCACTTGCGGCCGCCGATGCTGGGCTTGCCCACGGAGAGCTTGGCCACCGACCGGAGCGGCGCGTCCGGGTCGGGCGAGTCCGCGCGGGCGACCAGCTTGTAGACCAGCGCGGCGGTCGGCGCTCCGGAACCGGTGACCAGTGAGGTGCCGACGCCGTACCCGTCGACGGGGGCCGCGGCCAGCGCCGCGATCGCGTACTCGTCCAGGTCGCCGGTGACGACGATCCTGGTCTGGTGGGCGCCCAGCGAGTCGAGAAGGGCTCGTACCTCCCGCGCCACGGTCCCCAGATCGCCGCTGTCCAGCCGTACCGCTCCCAGTGCGGGACCGGCCAGCTCCACGGCCGTACGGACCGCCCGCTCGACGTCATAGGTGTCCACCAGCAGCGTCGTGGCGGACCCCGAAGAGGCCAGCTGGGCCGTGAAGGCGTGCCGTTCGCTGTCGTGCAGCAGCGTGAACGCGTGTGCGCTGGTGCCCGCGGTGGGCACGCCGTAGAGGCGGCCGGCCGCCAGGTTCGACGTGGTCGCGAACCCGGTCAGGTACGCGGCGCGGGCCGCGGCCACCGCGGCCATCTCGTGGGTGCGCCGTGACCCCATCTCGATCAGCGGGCGGTCACCGGCGGCGTGCACCATCCGGGAGGCCGCCGCCGCGATCGCGCAGTCATGGTTGAACACCGACAGGATCAGGGTCTCCAGGATCACCGCCTCGGCGAACGTCCCCTCCACCACGAGGATCGGTGAGCCCGGGAAATAGCAGTCGCCCTCGGCATAGCCCCAGATGTCCCCGGAGAACCGATAGCCCGACAGCCAGCTGGCCGTGGCGTCGTCGATCACCCCGGTGGAGGTCAGGAACTCCAGCGTGGGTTCGTCGAAGACGAACGACTCCAGCGCGTCGAGCAGCCGCCCGGTGCCGGCGACCACGCCGTACCGGCGTCCCTCGGGCAGGTGCCGTGCGAACACCTCGAAGACCGACCTGCGCGACGCGGTGCCGCTCTTGACGGCTCCTTGCAGCATGGTCAGCTCATAATGATCTGTGAGCAGTGAGCTTGCGTCATCCACGAGTGGAACACTAAGCCTCGGTGTGTGCACCATGGATGGGCAGGTCCACGCGCAGGAAGGGGGGCTCATATTGACCGCACCATCACCGGTCGAGGTCGAGCGGCCCACGACGGACGAGGAAATGAGTCCCGACCGGCCGTGGCTGGCGATTGTCTGGAACGACCCGATCAACCTGATGTCGTACGTCACGTACGTGTTCCAGACGGTCTTCGGCTATGCCAAGGACAAGGCGGAGAAGCTCATGCTCGACGTCCACCACAAGGGTCGTGCCGTCGTGTCGATCGGCACGCGCGAGGAGATGGAACGAGACGTGGAGATTTTGCACTCCTTTGGCCTGTGGGCCACGGTCAAGCGGGACGACTGAGTGTCCAGGGGGTTTCGGCAGGACCGCCAGCGGCGGATCACCCTCCAGCTGGCCGAGGAGGAGGCCGCCATCCTGCGCGGCCTGGCCGAGCAGTTGCTCGAACTGATGGGCCGGATGCCCGACGGTGATCCGGGCCTGGCCGAGCTCGGCATCTCCGAGAACACCGAGGTGCCCGAGGACCCGGTGCTGGCCCGGCTCTTCCCCGACGGCTACCAGGAGGATCCCGCGGCGGCCGGTGAGTTCCGCCGTTACACCGAGGCCTCGCTGCGCGACGGCAAGCGGGCCGCCGCCGAGACCATGCTCAAGAGCCTGAGCGGGGATCTCGGCGTCGAGGGCAAGATCATCCTCGACGCGGATGAGGCCCAGGCCTGGCTGCGGGCGCTCAACGATCTGCGGCTCGCGCTCGGCACCCGGCTGGAGATCTCCGAGGACTCCTACGAGCGGTTGGCCGGGCTCGATTGGGAGGATCCGCGCTACGCGATGTTCGCCATCTACGACTGGCTGACGCTGCTCCAGGACACCCTCGTCAACAGCCTGTGACGCTTCAATAAACTCTGGTCCATGCTGACCATCGAACGGGCCATCGTTGACAAGATCATTGCTCATGCCCGCGCGGATCATCCCGACGAGGCGTGCGGCGTGGTCGCCGGGGCGCTCGGCTCGGACCGGCCGGGCCGCTTCATCCCGATGGAGAACGCCGAGCGCTCACCGACGTTCTACCGTTTCGACTCCCTGGAGCAGCTCCGGGTCTGGCGGGAGATGGACGATCAGGACGAGGAGCCGGTCGTGATCTATCACTCGCACACCGCCACGGAGGCCTACCCGTCACGCACCGACATCACCTACGCGTCCGAGCCGAACGCGCACTATGTGCTGGTGTCCACCCGGGATCCCGAGGACGTCGAGTTCCGCTCGTACCGCATCGTCGACGGAGAGGTGACCGAGGAAGAGGTCCGCGTCGTCGAGTCGTACGCCTGACTCGGTAAACTGGACTCATGCAGACGATTCAGCGGAGGCCAAGACAGGCCCTGTCCGTGTCGCCTGTGCAGAACTTCCTGTTCGGGCACTCCCGCTCCGAAGTCGTCTACGACTGTCGCTGACGCGTTCTCCGCTCTTCCTGGTCATCCTCCGTCATCTTCTGGAATTCCCCGGGCGCATCACCGTGTTGACTCCGGTGGCAGTCCGAACGACGCGAAAGAGAGCATTCCCATGGCGATCGAGGTCCGGATCCCGACGATCCTGCGCAACCTCACCGACGGAGCCAAGGCCGTCGAGGGCAAGGGCGACACGCTCGACGCGCTCTTCACCGATCTCGACGTCCGGCACCCCGGGCTGCGCGGCCGGCTGGTCGATGACAAGGGACTGCGCCGGTTCGTGAACGTCTATCTCAACGACGAGGACGTCCGCTTCCTCGGCGGCCTCGACACCGAGATCTCCGACGGCGACAGTGTCACCGTGCTGCCCGCCGTTGCCGGCGGCTGACGGTGAGATTCGACTCCCTGCTGGACTCGCTCGGCGGCACGCCGCTGGTCGGACTGCCCCGGCTGTCCCCGTCGGATGACGTACGGCTGTGGGCCAAACTCGAGGATCGCAACCCGACCGGTTCGGTGAAGGACCGCGCGGCGTTTTACATGATCCAGCGGGCGGAGAAGGAGGGGCGGCTCTCCCCGGGCTGCACCATCCTGGAGCCCACCTCCGGAAACACCGGCATCTCATTGGCCATGGTCGCCAAGCTGCGCGGCTACAACGTCGTCTGCGTCATGCCGGAGAACACCTCGATCGAGCGTCGGCAACTGCTGGAGATGTGGGGGGCGCGGATCATTTCATCTCCCGCCGCCGGCGGCTCCAACGAGGCGGTACGCGTGGCCAAGGGGCTGGCGGAGGAGCACCCGGACTGGGTGATGCTCTACCAGTACGGCAACGAGGCGAACGCGCTCGCGCACTATGAGACGACCGGGCCGGAGCTGCTGGCCGACCTGCCGACGATCACGCATTTCGTGGCCGGGCTGGGCACGACCGGAACCCTGATGGGGGTCGGGCGCTTCCTGCGTGAGCAGGTGCCCGGTATCAAGATCGTGGCCGCTGAGCCTCGCTATGGCGAGCTGGTGTACGGGTTGCGCAACATCGACGAGGGCTTCGTACCGGAGCTCTACGACCCCTCAGTGCTCACCACCCGGTTCTCGGTGGCGTCCAAGGAGGCCCTGCGGCGGACCCGCGAGCTTCTCGAGCAGGAGGGCATCTTCGCCGGCATCTCAACCGGAGGGGCCCTGCACGCCGCGATCGGGATGGCCGCCAAGGCGGTCAAGGCGGGGGAGCGGGCCGACATCGCCTTCGTCGTCGCCGACGGCGGCTGGAAGTATCTCTCCACCGGCGCCTACGGAGGCACCCTCGAAGAGGCCGAAGCTCGTCTCGAAGGCCAGCTCTGGGCGTAACAGTGTTCGTCCGCTGGTTCCTTCGGCGCGACTCCGGCACGACTCAGCATACACTGTCGGTGACGTGCGGCCTCGCGTTACTTGGCGCTGAGCCACTCCTCGGGGCGGGCGATCTGACGGGCGCGGGCATAGGCCATGTCCAGGCCGAGCACCGTGTTGCCTCGGTAGGTCTCGCCCTCACGGGACACCACCAGCGCCACGTCCACCGTCTCCGGGGTGGTCAGCGCCAAGGGCAGCAGCAGCTGTACCCGCTCGGCCGCCGGGTCCCAGCAGGGCACGGCGGCGCGGTAACTGCGCCGGGCCCGGGCCTCGGCCCGCCGGACCGCACCTTCCAGCACCAGGCTGGCCTGGTAGGGGTTGCTGCGAAGCGGATCGGGCAGGCTGCCGAGGTTCTCCTGTGACTCCAGCAGATGCTTCGGATTCACCGTCAGCTCGCGGCGCCAGTCGTACACGAAGTCTCCGGGCGACTCAGTGTAGGTGGCGAAGCCGGGCAGCTCGGGGAAGTGGTCGGGCAACCGGCGCTCGCTCTCCGGATACCAGCCGGCCAGCTGCCAGGGGGCGCCGTCCGGGTTCCGATTGGGCACGAACAGCCCGTAGATGGTCTCCTGCTGCGCGGTGGCCAGACCGGTGTTGAACAGGCTGTACGCGCCGTCCGGAGAGGTGAGGACCTGGCGCTGCTGGTGCAGCCGCTCGAAGGTCCACTCGACGTACTCCCGCAGCACCCATAGCTCATCGCGCCCCACCGAGCCCGGAACGCCGCCAAGGCGCGCCGACGCGGGTCCGGACCAGGGCTCGGACTCGGCGAAGCGGGCCAGCTGATCGAAACAGTCGTCCTCACCGGTAGGGGGACGCCGGTCGGGGTCGGAGCGCAGCGGGCCTAGATCGGCATGCTTGTAGAGGAGGCGCTGGGACAGCCGTGATGCCGATTGCGGGGGCATCGGCGGGACCACCGATGGCATCACTGACGGGACCGCGGGGGAGCCTCCCGCCGGCGGCATGCCTGGCGGGGGCACCGAGCCGGGTGCGGCCGGTGAGTTCGGAGGTGGGCCTCCGGGCTGGAAGGTATCCGTCTCCCCGAGGAAATGCTGGAGTCGGCCGAGGTCGGTGTAGCCGGCGTGCTTCGATTCGTGCAGCGTCACAGGTTTTCTCCGCGTCGGTGGATTCCCAAGAGTACCGATCTGTCGCATGGGCGGTATCTGTATGCATTCCTACCGCATGTCGATCAGCTGGATGTCACAGGATAAAGTTCGGACCGAACCGGATTCGCTTGGTGGGCGGGCTCCCTGCGGGGCTGGAGAAAAGGGTCACATGACGAGGTTCGATGACGCCACAGCCGTGAAGCGACGGGAAGACGGCCGCTACCAGGTCGAACTCGATGGCGGGTTCAGCTTCGGTGAGGCTCTCAACGGCGGGTATCTCATGGCCACCCTGCTGCGAGCGGCCGTGGACGCGTCCCCCCACACCCACCCCGTCGCGACGAGCGCGAACTTCCTGCGGCTGGCCCAGCCCGGACCGGCCGAAGTGTGGGTCGAATCACGGAAGACGGGCCGCACGGCGGCCACCGCCCGGGTCTCTCTCGTGCAGGGTGGTCACCCCATCGTGGACGCCACGGTGACCACCGGCACTCTCGCGAGCGACGCCGACCCGGTCTGGTCCGGCGAGCCGCCGCAGCTGCCGCCGGTGGACCAGTGCCTCACCTTCGACTCCGGCAAAGGGGACCGTGGCTTCGCTGACCGGGTGGACATGCGGTTCGATCCGGCCGTGATGGGCTGGCTCGACGGGCGGCCCAGCGGACGGCTGGAACAGGCCGCCCATTTTCGGCTGCACGAGGACCAGACACCCGATGCGTTCGTTCTCGCCCTCGCCGTGGACGCCCTCCCGCCGGTCGTGCTCAACCTCGGCTCGTACGGCTGGGCGCCGACGGTCGAGTTGACCTGGCACATGCGGGCCGAACCGGCGCCCGGCTGGCTGTCGGTGCACGCCAGCGGGCGGCTGGTCAGCGATGGTTGGTTCGACGAAGAGACCGAGGTCTGGGACTCGACCGGCCGGCTGGTCGCACAGAGCCGCCAGATCGCCCGCGTCGGACGCGGCAAGGCGGGTGTCTCCACGGACCGGTGACCGGCCCGGACCCGGTGGCAGGTGGCCCCGCCGCCACGAAGCCGTGTGATGTACAGCGCACGACACACTGTTACGGCTGGATGTCGCCTAGCCTGTTGGACCATGTCCAATGCGCCCATCGGGATTTTCGACAGCGGGGTCGGCGGGCTCACCGTCGCCCGAGCCATCCTCGATCAGCTACCCGGTGAGCCGATCTTCTACGTCGCCGACACCGCGCATCAGCCGTACGGGCCCAGGCCGATCGCCGAGGTCCGCGCCTACGCCCTCGACTGCCTGGACCACCTGGTCAAGGAGGGCGTCAAGATGCTGGTGATCGCCTGCAACAGCGCCAGCGCGGCCATGTTGCGAGACGCCCGGGAGCGCTATGACGTGCCTGTCGTCGAGGTGATCAATCCGGCCACCCGGCGGGCCGCCCGTGCCACGAACAACGGCAAGGTCGGATTGATCGCGACCCGTGCGACGGTCACCAGCCGGTCGTACGAGGACGCGTTCACCGCCGCCCCGCACATCCAGCTCACCAGCGTCGCCTGCCCTCGATTCGTGGAGTTCGTGGAGAACGGGGTGACGATGAGCGACGAACTACTCGAAGTGGCCCACGACTATCTTCAGCCGATCGTCGACGCGGGCTGCGACACCCTCATCCTCGGCTGCACGCATTACCCGTTGCTGACCGGAGTCGTCTCGTACGTCGTTGGAAATGGGGTCACACTGGTCTCAAGTGCTGACGAGACCGCCAAGGACGTCTATCGAGTGCTGCACGACCAGGGACTCGCTTGCGCGGAGTCATCCCTCCCCCCACGGCACATCTTCCGCGCCACCGGCGACCCGGCCATCTTCGCCGCACTCGGCAGCCGATTTCTCGGTCCCGAGATCGGCGCGGTCGAAAGTGTTCATAGCGCGTGACCGGGGATCGGCGACAGAGTCGACGAGTTAGGAGTCGAGCGTGCGAGTGACCGTCATCGGCTGCTCTGGCAGCTTCCCGGGGCCGGACAGCCCAGCCTCGTGTTATCTGGTCGAAGCCGACGGCTTCTCCATGCTCCTCGACCTCGGTAACGGCGCGATCGGCTCGCTGCAGCGATATCATGATCTGTTCGACGTCGATGCCATCTGTCTCTCCCATCTGCACCCCGACCACTGCCTCGATCTATGCGTTTACTGGATCGCCCGCACGTATTGCCCTGACGGCAGGCAGCCGCGGATTCCCGTTTACGGCCCCGACAGCACGGCCGATCGCATGGCCGCCGCCTACGGCCTTGATCCGAATCCCGGGATGCGAGAGACATTTGACTTTCAACCGTTGTGGCGGGGGCCGTTCGACATCGGCCCGTTCCAGGTGACAACGGCGCTGATGAACCATCCGGTCGAGGCCTACGGGCTCCGTATCGAACACAACGGACGGGTCCTGGCCTACTCGGGGGACACCGGCGAGTCGGATGCGCTCGTCCATCTCGCCAAAAATGCCGATGTGTTCCTATGTGAGGCGGCATTCCTGGAAAGGAGGAATCCGCCGAACATGCACTTGACCGGCCGAGAGGCCGGCGAGCACGCGGCCCGTGCCGACGTGGACACGCTCGTTCTCACCCATCTGCTTCCCTGGAACGATTCGGGGCGCTCGCTCGCGGAGGCGAAGGAGAGCAGCTTCAGCGGTCACGTCGAATTGGCCAAGCCGGGTGCGGTATACGACCTGGACTGAATATCGCCCGTCCAGTGGGGTGGACGGCACCCGAATTCACCCATCTCATACCCGTCCGGTATGTCAACTGGTGTTCTTTCCAGCGATGGGGCACCCATCCCGGCCGATAAGCTGAGGTCATGTCTCGCCCCGACGGTCGTGCGACCGACCAGCTCCGTCCCGTCCGCATCCAGCGCGGCTGGCTCGACCACGCGGAAGGTTCCGTGCTCATCGAGTTCGGTAACACTCGCGTGCTGTGTGCCGCCTCCGTACAGAACTCGGTGCCGCGCTGGCGACGGGACAGTGGGCTCGGCTGGCTGACCGCCGAGTACGCGATGCTGCCGCGTTCCACCAACACCCGCAACGACCGTGAGTCGGTGAAGGGCAAGGTCGGCGGCCGTACCCAGGAGATCTCCCGGCTCGTCGGCCGGTCGATCCGCGCCTGTGTGGACTTCAAGGCGCTCGGCGACAACACCGTGGTCCTCGACTGCGACGTGCTGCAGGCCGACGGCGGCACCCGTACGGCAGCCATCACGGGGGCGTACATCGCCCTGGCCGACGCCGTGGCGTGGATGACCGCACGCAAGATGACCAAGGGGAACCCGCTGATCGGCTCGGTCGCCGCGATCAGCGTGGGTGTCGTCAACGGGGAACCGCGGTTGGACCTCTGCTATGGGGAGGACGTCGCAGCCGAGACCGACATGAACGTGGTCTGCACCGGCAACGGCAAATTCGTCGAGGTGCAGGGCACGGCCGAAGGACAGCCGTTCGACCGGGCCGAGCTCGACGCGCTGCTCGATCTCGCCCTCGGTGGCTGCGCCGACCTCACCCGCCTCCAGCACGAGGCACTGTCCGCCTAAAAGCCGGCGCCCGCTTCCCGCCATGATCTTTGCATCGCGTCGGAGACGCCGACCCGAACTACAAGATCACGGCGGTGAGGAGACGGAGGAAGTGACTGTGAAGATCGTCCTGGCCACCCGGAATCCCGGGAAGATCGCGGAACTACGGCGAATTCTCGGGGGTTTTCGGGAGGTCGTCTCCCCGGGTGGGCAACGTCTGAAGGACATCGAGGTGGTGGGGCTGGAGGGGTTCCTGGCCGCACCGGACGTGCCGGAGACCGAGCTGACCTTCGCCGGCAACGCGCTGCTCAAGGCGCGGGCGATCGCCGCCCACACCGGCCTGCCAGCGGTCTCCGACGACTCGGGACTGTGCGTCGATGCGCTGAACGGAATGCCCGGCGTGCTCTCCGCCCGCTGGTCCGGCCGGTTCGGTAGCGGCACCGTGGACAAGGACCGGGCCAATCTGGAGCTCGTCCTGGACCAGCTCGGCGACGTGGCGGCCGAGCACCGGGGCGCCCACTTCGCCTGTGCGGCCGCGCTGGTGCTGCCGGGCGGCGGGGAGCACAGCGTGGAGGGCCGGATGGACGGCCGGATCATTGAGGCACCTCGAGGCGACGGTGGCTTCGGCTATGACCCGATCTTTGTGGCCGACGGGGCTACCCGGACGAACGCCGAACTGACCGCGGCCGAGAAGGATGCCATCAGCCATCGCGGCAAGGCCTTCCGCGCGCTGGCTCAGGCGCTGCCCGACCTGCTGCCGAACTGAGAAAGTTCCGGTGCTCCCGGAAAAATTCACGGCCGTGACAACCTGAGGTGAGGTTCCAGAGGTTTATAGGGACGTACCGCAATCCCCCCTTGCCATCCTCCGAGGAGTCCCATGAGCCATAGGAAAGTGAGCACGCGCAGCCGGATCTGGATCGCGGCAGGCGGCACCGGACTCGCAGGCGCCCTGGCGGCAGGTCTCTGGCTGGGCGGTGGATCCTCCGGGCCGCAGCAGCTGACGCTCGCCGCGAACGGTAAGCACCGGCCGGCCGCCACCCCCACCCCCACCCCCACGCGTGCGCGCACACCTGGCCCGGCCCCGGTCGCCACCCCGAGCATCCGACCTAACCCGACACCCACCGCGAGCCGCCCGACCTGCACGCCGGGCAGGCCCTCGGCATTGCCGCCGACGAAATGGCGAGCGCCCCGCACCATGGCGACGCCGGTGCCGTCACCGGTCAGGCCGGCCACGCCACGCCCGACGCCGACGGCATCGAAGCCCACCTTCCCCTGCCCGGTATCGACTCCGAGGCCACCCACGCCCCGGCCGGGCCCGCGCACGCCGACGCCTGTGGCGTCCACACCGCACCTATAGGGGGCACCCTGTTCGCTTCAGGTCACAGCGAGGGGCACGCGGTGGCGCACGATCTCACGTTCGAGGAGTTCGTGACCGCCACCGCGGGCCGCTTGCTGCGCACCGCCGTGTTCCTCGTCTATGACCGCCATCTCGCCGAGGACCTGGTCCAGACCGCGTACGAGAAGGTCGCGCGGCGCTGGTCACGGATCCACCGGTCCGGGTATCCGGAGGCGTACGCCCGGAAGGTGCTGGTCAACCTCGCCATCGACGAGCGCAAGCGCCGGGCCCGGCGGGGCGACCTGCTGGTCGGATCTCCCGCCGAACTGGAGCGGATCGGGGGCGTCGGCCTGCCGGATCCCCGCTGGGCGCCGCCCGGTGCGGGAGCTCCCGGCGGCGGCCAGTCCGGTGGACTCGATGAGGTGCTGGCCGCGCTGCCGATCAAGCAACGTGCCGTGGTCGTACTGCGCTACTGGTGCGACCTCAGCGAGCAGGAAATCGCCGACACGCTGGGCATCTCGACGGGCACGGTCAAGAGCCACACCTCCCGCGCCATGACGGCACTGCGGCAACACCTGGTCCGGAAGGGGAGCAACGGTGACTGACGACCTCGAGATGCTGTTGCGTGACCACTACCGGCGAGCGGCGGAGGACCTGCACCCCGGCCCTGGGCTGATCCATCGTGCGCAGGCGGCGGGGAGTGTACGGAAGCCCCGCCGGTATTGGCCGCTCGCGGTGGCGACGGGAACCGCCGCAATAGTCCTGGCCGTGCCGCTGATGACGGGTCTGCTGGCCGGGCCCGGGAGCGCGCCGCAGCCGGCCGGACCCCCGGTCCAGACGTCCCAGCGGGCTCACCCGATCGTCCTCCGTCTCGACCGAGCCGGCGTGCGGGTCGGGGAGATGATCCACCTGACGGGGGAGGCGACCGTCCGGCTCGACGTCTATCTGCGGATCGGCGGGCACTGGCAGAACGTCGGCCAAGTCACCCCGGTCGGCGGACGCTATTCCAGCGAGGTCATGGCCGAGCGTGGTGCCACCGCCGTACGCGTGTGCTCGTCGACATCGAAGGAGTGCTCGGCGACGCTGAACCTCACGGTCCTGCGGGGTACACCGAGCGCTACCCCCACCAGGACCCCAAGGTCGCTTCCTCGGAACCCTACGCCGATCTCGACGGTGTCTCCGTCACCGGCGACCACCCCGCGAGGACCGGCCATGCCCACGCCGGTTACTCCCAGGCCGACGCCGGCTCTGCGGTCGGGGCACTGATCGCTCAGTGTCCTGACGGCTCCTCGGGTTGGAGGCGGCTGCGGAGCCGTACGATCGTGCCGGACCAGCCCGCACGGACCTGCACCGTATCCACCAGCATCCGAGCACCCCAGAGTCCCTCGAAGCCGGTGCCCGGATCCGGTGGCAGGAAGCCGACCATCGCATCGGGCCGCCAGTGACCGAAGTCGACGACCTCGCAGACGATGAAGCCGTCCTCCGCCCACAGCCGCAGCTCCATCGGCGGAGTCCCGTGCTTCACCGCGTTGCCCGCGACCGAGTCCACGGCCTGCCGGAGCTTGACCATCTCCAGCTCGGACATGGCGAGCCGCCGGGCGTGGCCCTCGACGAACCGGCGTACGTTGCGGAGATCCTCCAGCCGTTCGAAGGGCAGAGAGTCAGGCCGTTGCCGCGGCGGCGGCAGTGGTGTCCGATCACAGTCGACGCTGAAGCGTGCCGGCTCGTCGTAACCGCGGTTGCGGCGCGTTCCGTGCCAGCCGGTCAACAACGGATGCGTCCGGCGGGCGGCCTCCAGGACATCAGCGGCCGCGGTGCGGGTGTCGTACCCGCAGATCACATGGGCGCCGGAGGCCGGGAAGGCCGCGTTCACGATCGCCTCGTAGCGAGACCACTCGATGGTCTCCAGTGGAGAACGTCCCTGCAGGAAGGGCTCGGCCAGCACCCGTAGCCGACGAGGCGCCTCGGAGTGGAGAATGTCGTTATAGCTCGCGATCGTCCGCACCGGGTGCCGATAAAAGGCGGTCGCGTCGATGAACCGCACCGGCTTGCCATCGGAGCCGAGCGTGTCACGCAGCGCGGTGAAGTTGGGCTCGGGCACGACGGCGAGAACAGCGTCGTCCGACTCCAGCCCGGCCTTCAGGAACGGAACGGTAGCGGTGAGGAACTCCTCTTCCTCGCCGTACAGCAGTGCCTGGTGCACAAGAGCCTCATCTCCGCTCAAGACCGTTCTCCTTGTCCGCGGGAGATACCGGGCAGTCGATGCCAGCCCACCATCTCGATCACCTGCTCGACATCGGGCCGGAGATTGTCCAGGACCAGACCGCCGCCACCGGGCATCCGCATCGCATAGATCGCGAGGAGGTTCAGCGCACCCAGGTCGATGAAGCTGAGCCGGGTGAAGTCGAGGTGGACCTTGCTCTTGGGCACCGCAACCGAGGAGAGCGTCTCGGCGAACACGGCGTGCCGTGCCCCGTCGAGTTCACCTTCGAGACGCAGGCCATGAGGCGCGAACGTACGAGTGATCTTGAGGATCCCGTCGTCGAATTCGGGGTTGACTTCCACGAGGACCTCGTGAGTGTTCCTGAGGGCGGTGAGCTCGCCTGGGCTGCAACTGCTCCGGTCCACCTGACAGATCGCCATCGTCATCGTGCTCGGAGCAACGGCCGCTTCGAATTCTTGCTCACAGCCGAGCATGAGATCGGAGCCGCCAGGCTCGCGCAGGGCCCAGCCCATGTCCGCGGTGAGGCGGACGGCTCGGTAGCCCTGGTCGAACGCAACTTCGATCTCCTGGTTGAGTGTCGCCAGCATCCGGTCGGGGTCGAATCGGCCCCGGGTCCTGCAAGCCTTCTCCAGCGGGATCAGCCTGAGCTGTCCGACCTCGGTGAAGGGCGTGGGATCGATGCGATGACGGGTCAGCAGGCCTGGCAGCTCCAACGGCCGGGAATCAGTGACATAGACGACCTTCTCCTGCGTGTTCAAGCCATCGAACACAAAGTCGCCGATCACGCGGCTCTGCTCTTCACCACTGGCGAAGGCCAGCCATGCGTGATCGCCGGGGCGTAGGTCACCAACGGGCCGTTCAGCGAACCAGGTCTCCATAACCCGTCCATTACGGTTCTGGTAGATCTGCCTAGAGTACGCCGCCTGCCAGCGATTGGGAGGCTGAAATTTGCCGACATGTGAGCGTGACTTCGCAAAACGTCACGCCGCGGCCGGTAGATGCAGTCGTACGGTCGTGCCGGTCCGCCCGGTGCGGACCTGCACTCGCGAGCACAGCAGGCGCACGGCCCACAGCCCGAACCGGCTGGGTGCGGAGGGCCCCGGCGGGACAAAGCTGAACCCTGGGGCCGGCTGCCAATGACCGCCGTCGCTGATCTCGCACACCAGCATCCCCGAAGGCGGATCCCCCCGCGGGTCGACTGGGCCGTCGCCGGGCTCGGTCCACAACCGCAGCATGATGGGGGGAGTGCCGTGTCGGATCGCATTTGTGGCCACCTCGGTAACCGACATGAGTAGGTGCTGCATCGCCGAATCCACCAGTGCCACGTCCCGCCCGTACTCGGCCACGAAGGCCCGCAGCCAGTAGAGGTCCGCGGCGTCGATCCGCAGGGACTCCGCGGACGTGGGCGGTGGCGGCAGCGGCCGGCGATCGATGATCGAGGTGTACGACCACGGATCCATGTACCCGGGATTGGCGCGACGTTCACCGCCGTCCACCGTCACAGGGTGAGTGCGCCGGGCGCTGTCGAGTATCGCCAGTGGCAGCGACCGCAGATCGTACGGGCACATGATCGACGCCCTGGTGCCGATGAACGCGACGTTCACGATCGCTTCGACGCGCTGCCACTCGGCGACCTCCGACGGCGTGCGGCCATGCCAGACCGGCTCGCCGAGCAACCGCAGCCGGCGTCCCTGCGCGGCCAGTTGATCGGCGAAGGCCACACACCGGGCGAGAGTCCGAGCTGGATGGTGGTAGAAGGCCGCGGCATCGATGAAGTCCACCTCCGATGCCGCCGGGCCCAGGCACTCCCGTAGCATCCCCAGGTTGACGTGGCCGCTGATGGCCAGGACCGCGTCACCGGCCTCGGCGCCCGTACGAAGGAACGGAATGGCTCCCGACAGGAAGCCGCGCTCGGTTTCGTACGGCAGGACCTCGTGTGACACGTTCGTGTTCACATCTCTTCTCTTCAGGTCGGTGCTCATGCGACGTCTCCCAGGGGGTGGCCGCAGAGCAGATGCCAGCCGACGATCTCCATAACGGTCCGCAACCGGGCTGGGACAGTCCGCAACCGGGCCGGGGCATGACTCGCTATTGGCGAGCAGCGTCCGGCCTGCCGCTCCGCGAACTCGGCGAGCATGGTGCGCCCTTCATGGACGAAGGCGGCAACGACATGGCCCTGCCTCCCGGCATAGGCGAAGGACAGCCACAAGTCGTCCTGGGGACGCGGTTCACAGGCCGGTCTCCGGGCGAACCAGGTGTCCATGCGCCTTCCATCGCCGCAGGGGCAGGTCCAACCAACCTACGCCGCGTCGAGGTCATTCGCACGGGAGGAATTTCACATGGTGAAGATGTGGCAGCAGGGATCTGGCACTCCGTCGCTGAAAGCGGGTGGAGTCCCTGCTGCGGCACCGGTGGGAGAAGAATCTCAGATTGCTCTGCCCGAATTGTCATTCACAGACGGTGACTTTCGCCGGCCGTAACCGGGGAGCGAGCACCAGCCGAATTACTCGGTAAATGTGCGGACGGGGGGATTCGAACCCCCACGGTGTTTCCACCAACAGGACCTAAACCTGCCGCGTATGCCTGATTTCGCCACGTCCGCCCGATATTTTGAGAAGCACTCGCCGTCAGCTTAGCGGCTTGGCCGGTACCTTCGCTGAGGGGTTGACGTGCGTCCGCAGAACCCCTATGGCAAGGACGAAGCTAGACCGCCAGGTCCTTGCGGAGGCGGGCGACGTGGCCGGTGGCCTTCACGTTGTAGTAGGCCTTCTCGATCTTGCCTTCGGCGTCGATGATAAAGGTCGACCGGATCACGCCGATGGTGACCTTGCCGTACAGCTTCTTCTCTCCGTACGCCGCGTACGCCTGGAGCACCTTGGTGTCGGGGTCGGACAGCAGGGGGAAGGTCAGTCCGTCGCGCTCCCGGAACTTGGCCAGCTTGGCCTCCTTGTCCGGGGAGATGCCGATGACGGCGACGCCCTCGGCCTCGAGGTCGGGCAGCGCGTCGTTGAAGTCGACGGACTCCTTGGTGCACCCGGGGGTCATGGCCGCCGGGTAGAAGTAAAGGATCACGCGCTTGCCACGCAGCGATGACAAGGCCACGGGGTTGCCGTCGGCGTCGGGAAGGGTGAAGTCGGGGGCGACATCACCGGGCTGCAGGCGCTCGGTCACGGGAGATTCCTTCCGGTCATGGTCCGTTCCCACCGTACCGGTGCCGACGCCCGGGACGCGGGTCGACCCGGCCGTTGCGAGGGGTCCCGGAGCGATCCACAGGGTAGGGTCCTTACACACTCTGATCAGAATCAGGCGTTGCTGAATGCTCGAACGATAAGGACACCGCAATGGCCGACAGAGCCCGCGACCCGGAGGCACTGGAGCGGGAGATCGAGCGCACTCGCGATGAGCTGGCGCGCACCATCGATGCGCTCGCCGACCGGGTCAGCCCGAAGCACGTGGCGTCCCGCAGCGTCGCCCGCCTGAAGGAGGAGGTCGAGCACGTCGCGGCCGCCGTCGGGACGATCGTCGCGCCGTCGGACCCCGAGGACTCCAAGGCGATCGCGCGCCGCAACACCGCCGTCATGGTCGGTGCCGGCGTCGCGCTCACGGTGACGGCTCTCGTTCTCTGGCGCGGGCGCCGCAAGCGCCGCTGACCTCGCTCACTCTCGCGGAAGCGCCGGACCTCATCACAGGTCCGGCGCTTTCCGTATCCGTCTTACCGTCAAAGAGTGAACTGAGTTAGTCGGTGTGGCGCAGGGTGGGCTGGGCGCGGGCGACGGTGTATGCGCCCTCTTCCAACTCGGTCTGCGGGATGTAGGGCACGACGAAGGAATAGTCGGAGAGGACCTCCGAGGGCACCTCGATGCCCTCGCCGAACGCAGCGATCTCGCCCCAGCAGGGTGCGCCGAGTGAGCCGCTGAGATGCCGTACGGACAGTCCGGCGCACAGGTTGGCGAATCGCAGCCGTTGGGCCAGCGGCCACTCGGCGAGGGTGCCGAACACGAACCCGGCGGCGAACACGTCGCCCGCGCCGGTCGGGTCCACGGCGCTGACCGGCAGGGCGGCGGCCGAGGCACGCTCTCCGGTGGTGGAGTCGATCGCGATCGCGCCGCGCTCCCCGAGTTTGACCACCACGACGGGCAGCCGCTCGGCAAGTGCCTCAAGGGCCTTCTCCGGGGTGCCCGAACGGGTGTAGGCCATCGCCTCGACCGCGTTGGGCAGGAACACGTCGACGTGCTCGAGCCGGTCCAGCACCTCGGCCGACCAGGTCTCGGTGGGGTCCCATCCAAGGTCGGCGAAGACGGTCGCACCCGCCTTGCGCAGCGAGATCGCCCACTCCGGGACCGGCCGGTCGATGTCGAGGAAGCAGGTCTTGGTGCGCGGCGGAGTGGCGACGAGCCCGGTCGCGGGGAGGGGCGGGGGCGGAGCATAGGTGATCATGCTGCGGTCCGAGTCGTACGCCAGTGAGACCGTGACGGGGGTGGGCCAGCCGGGCAGCTGCCGGGACCAGCGGAGGTCCACGCCCTCCTGTTCGGAGAGGGTCCGCCAGAGGTAGGCCCCGAACAGGTCGTCGCCGACGGCGGCGGCCAGCCCGACCCGCAGGCCGAGCCGGCTCATGGCCACCGCGATGTTGGCGACGCCGCCGGGGGCCGAGCCGAGTCCTTTGGTCATGAGTTCCGTGCCGGGCGGCGGCAGGAACGGGAGCCCGGTGAAGATCATGTCCATGAAGACCTGGCCGGTCAGGAAGACGTCCAGGCCGGGGTCGCCATCGGCATGCAGGCGCTCGCCGGCGAGTTCGCGTTCGCCGCAGGGGTCGTCGAGGTTGTGCGCGAGCGGAGGGCTAGAGGTCATCGGAGACCGTCGCGCTGAGGCGGATCTTCGGTGCGGCTTCACCGCAGACACTGATCAAAGCCGGAGGCGCTTTGGTCATGAGGTCACCGCCCAGAGTTCTAGAGGAAGGTCTGGCCCTCCCCACGATAGGTGGGAACGGTCCGTACCAGGCTGTCACTCTCGATGAGATGGAGTGCGGCGAAGCGTTCGCACAGTTCGCCGGCCTTGGTGTGCCGGAACCAGACCCGGTCCCCGATGCGCAGCAGGTCGGCCACTTTGCCCAGGAGCGGGGTCTGGACTTCGCCGGCGCCTTCGTTGCCGTCGAACGACAGCCCGGCGGGCAGGTACGGCTGGGGTAGCCGGATCTTGTCGCCGGGACCCGAGGCCAGGTATCCGCCGCCGAGTGCGGTCACGATGCCGGGTGCGGGGCGCCGTACGACCGAGAGGGCGAACAGTGCGGCGGGGCGGCCGCGGAAGTTGGTGTAATAGTCGAACAGATGTGGTTGGTAGAGGCCGGAGCCTGCGGCGACCTCGGTGATCGCCCGCTCGGCGGTGGTGGTCTCGATGCTGCCGGTACCGCCGCCGTTGACGAACTTCAGAGCCGGGCGGCCCGCCTCGGCCAGTACGGCTCGTACCGCCGTGACGATGGCGGCGCGGCGCCGGGCCAGCTCCAGCCGGGACTTGGCCTGCAGTATGCGGATGGCGCGCGCCATCGCCGGGCGCCCGGGCGGGTTGTTGCCGACGCCGGCGATCTGGGACTCGTACGCCATGATGCCGACCAGTGTGAACGCGGGCCGCTTGGTGATCTCTTTGGCCAGCTCGGCGGCCTGTGACGGGGTGACGATGGGGGAGCGGCGGGCGCCGACCCGCAGCCGGCCGCGCAGTGCGTGATAGGCGGCGTCGATGTCTATCCAGACCCGGATGGGGGCGGTCTGGCCAGGGGTGCGCTCAGCCAGAACCTTCTCGATCAGGTCCAGGTGCTCGACGCAGTCCACCATGATCGAGATGGTGGCGGCGGTGTGCTCGTCCGCGGCCAGTTCCGCCAGCGCGGCGCGGTCGGAGGTCGGGTAGGCGACCATGATGTCTTCGCTGACGCCCTCTCTGGCCAGCCAGAGCGCCTCGCGGAGCGTGAATGACATGACGCCCTCGAAACCGTCCATCGCCAGCACCTCTTCGAGGAGGGCGCGGCAGCGGACGGACTTGCTGGCCACCCGGATCGGCTTGCCCTTGGCCCGGCGGACGAGGTCGGCCGCGTTGGCGCGGAAGGCGTCCAGATCGACGATCGCGAACGGCGGTTCGAGGTCAGCCGTGGCGGCGTCGTAGCGCTCCCGGATGTTCATACCGGTCAGAGTGTCATAAAACGTTAAACATGAAAAGTCTTCATGATGGTCGAGAGTGGCTGGCGAAGAAATCCCACAGCTGTGCGCTCGCGGAGGCGGGCCAGTGGTGCGTGCCGCCGTCGATCCGGCAGAACGACACCTCGGCGCCGCTGTCGCTCTTGCCCGTCGACCGGCATTGTGTCGAGGCCCGGCTCAGCTGCCGGCTGAGGCTGGTCTGCCGCAGGCCGGGTAGCTTGTCGGCCTTGCGCCAGAAGTCGACCGCCTGCGACACGGGCGGGAACGGGCGACGGTCGTTGAAGTCCCGGGTGCCGCCGCCGTTGTACGGCACGCTGCGATCCGCCGTGCCATGGAAGATCAGCGCGGACACGGGACGGTCGGGATGGCAGCTCATGACGAGGGCCCCCTCCACCACCCCGATCGCGGCGATCTTGCCGGGCCCCTCGCAGGCCAGCCGGTAGGCCATGCCCGCGCCGTTGGAAAACCCGGTCGCGTAGACCCGGGTGCCGTCGGCCAGCCCGGAGCCGACGAGTTTGTCGATCAGCTTGGTCAGGAAGCCGACGTCGTCGATGTTGCCGATCTTGGCGGGCCCACAGCAGTCGCCTGCGTTCCAGGTGGTCATGAACCCGTCGGGATAGGCGACCAGGAAGCCCTTCTGATCGGAGAGGTCGTCGAAGCCGGTGAGCTCCCGCATCCCCTGCATGTTGCTGAGCCCGCCGTGCATGGCCAGCACCAAGGGCAGTGGCCTGTTCGGTCTGCCGTCCCGCCAGCCGCCCTTGGTGAGCCTGGCCGGCACGTGCAGCAGATATTCGCGGTGCCCGGGGGTGCCCACGTCGAGGTTCAGCTTGAACGTGCCGGTGTTGGTGGGGATCCCCTGCACGATGGTGGGGCGCTTGCGGCTGCCCTTCTGGGTGCCGTGACCCTGGGTCGTGCTTCCTCCGCCCTGGCTGTTCTGGTTCTTGCATCCGGTCAGAGCACCGGCCAGCACGAGGACGACCGTCACCATGAGGATCAGGGCCCGTCGCATGAAGCGAACTTAACCCGGCCAGTCTGCCGAAAACACCTCAAGTGGTCAGCGAAGCCTCCGCTACGTGCCGGCGGGACTCGCCGAGGTCAAGATTCAGAGTTGCGGATGTCGCCTTCTGCGGGCGCATCGCCTGGACACAGACGGTCAGCGCAATGCGCACGATGACGGTGAGGCCCAGCGCCAGGATCGGAGTCGGCCCCAGCCGGTCCAGCCGTCCAGTACGGCTGCGGCCAGGGACAACGTCACGACCGCGCTCAGCTGGCCGATCACGAACCAGTGAGAGAAGTCATGGACCAACGGGCGCAGCATCTCGAGTGCGGCCGACTGCCGGACCAGGTGATGGATCGCGCCGGCGATGCCCATCGTGTCCAGGATGGTCGCTGTGACGTGCTCGAACGGCCGAAGGCGTACGACGTAAGCTCGGGGAATCAACCGACTATGAGCGAAGCGAGCAATTGAGCACCGTGTACATCCTGACGCTGTCCTGCCCGGACCGACCGGGCATCGTCGCGGCCGTCTCCGGCCTGCTGGCCGAGCGCGGCTGCAACATCCTGGAGAGTCAGCAGTACGGTGACCAGTCGACCGGCCGATTCTTCATGCGCGTGCAGTTCGCAGGGGCAGGCCTGGACGATCTGCGGGGCGCTTTCGCGAGGATGGCGCCGGAGTTCGCCTTCGACTGGGAGCTGCACGACTCCGCCGACCGGCCCCGGGTGCTGATCATGGTGTCCAAGGCCGGGCACTGCCTCAACGACCTGCTGTACCGGGTCCGTTCCGGGCTGCTGGACATCGATGTCGTCGCCGTCGTGTCCAACCATCCCGACCTGCGGCCGCTCACTCAGTCGTACGGCGTCGACTACCACCATCTGCCGTTGACCGCCGGTGGCAAGGCCGCGCAGGAGGCCGAGGTGTTCACCCTGGTGCAGCACTATCGCGCCGACCTGGTGGTGCTCGCCCGCTACATGCAGATCCTCTCCGAGGATCTGTGCTCGAAGCTGGAGGGCAGGGTGATCAACATTCACCACTCGTTCTTGCCGTCCTTCAAGGGCGCGAGGCCCTACCACCAGGCGCACTCCCACGGCGTGAAGCTGATCGGCGCCACCGCGCACTACGTCACCGCGGACCTCGACGAGGGGCCGATCATCGAGCAGGAGGTCGCCCGGGTGGACCACACCCAGGGACCGGAGGAGCTCATGGCGGTCGGCCGCGACACCGAGTGCCTGGCCCTGGCCCGCGCCGTTCGATGGCACTCCGAACACCGCATCCTCCTCAACGGCGAAAAGACCGTCGTCTTCCGCTGACGGGTGCCCTTCTGGGGCCCTTTCGGCTGCGGCCCTCAATGGCCCGCACCACTTCAAGATCTACGGGACCGCCTGAACATCGCACGGTGCTACCGTGAACACATGCCGTGATCGGGGTAGCCTGCTCGTACGGTCTGGAGGGGCCCTCTACCTGGAGGTCCTGTCGGTGGAGGTGCCCAATGTCCATGCTCAGCGACGCCGCTGACCTCTATGACGATCTTGTACGGCTCCGCCATGAGCTGCATCGGGAGCCGGAGATCGGGCTGGAGCTGCCCCGCACGCAGGAACGGGTCCTCGGCGCGCTCGATGGACTGCCGTTGGAGATCACTACAGGCAAGCAGCTCTCGTCGGTGACCGGTGTGCTTCGTGGAGGCCGTCCCGGGCCGACGGTGTTGCTGCGCGGTGACATGGACGCACTGCCGGTGGCCGAGCGGACCGGGGTCCCCTACGCCTCGACGATCGATGGGGCCATGCACGCCTGCGGCCATGACCTGCACACCTCCATGCTGGTCGGTGCGGCCCGGCTGCTGGCCGCGCGGCGCGCCGAGCTGGCCGGGAACGTCGTGTTCATGTTCCAGCCGGGTGAAGAGGGCTTCCGCGGCGCCGGATACATGATCGACGAAGGAGTGCTGGAGGCGTCCGGGGAACGGCCGGTGGCGGCGTACGGCCTGCACGTGGCCGCCTCGCTGTTGCCGAACGGCTGGTTCACGGCCAGGGCCGGGCCGATGATGGCCGCCGCCGATCAGCTGGAGGTGACCGTGCGCGGGCTCGGGGGGCATGGTTCACAACCCCATCTGGCCAAGGACCCCGTTCCGGTCGCCTGCGAGATGGTGCTCGCGCTGCAGACGTTCGTGACCCGCAACTTCGACGTCTTCGATCCGGTCGTGCTCACCGTCGGCAGCTTCCACGCCGGCACGAAGGACAACGTCATCCCGGACACCGCCGAATTCTCGGTGACCCTGCGGTCCTTCTCCGAAGTGGCGCACACGCGCATCAGGGACGGTGCGGTCGGTGTAGTGCGTGGAATCGCGGCAGCCCACGGGCTGACCGTGGAGGCCGAGTTCGCCATGGGTTACCCGGTCACGGTCAACGACGCCGCCGAGACCGCCTTCGCCGAGGGGACCGTCGGCTCGCTGTTCGGCGCTGACCGGTTCTTGCGGCTGCCGAATCCGCTGACCGGATCGGAGGACTTCTCCCTCGTCCTCGACGAGGTGCCGGGCGCGTTCATCTTCCTCGGGGCCTGCCCGCCTGACCGGGACGTGTCCACCGCGCCGTTCAACCACGCGGCCGAGGCCGCCTTTGACGACGAGGTCCTCACCGACGGCGCCGCGTTGCTGGCCTCGCTCGCCCTGGACCGCCTGGCACTGGAACCCATCCCTATCGTGACGTAGAGTGATATCAGGTTGCATCTAGTCACCATTGGGGGAATGGGACATGAGACACCTGAAGGCGAAGTCCGATGAGCTTGCGGGCAAGGCGAAAGAGGCCGCCGGCAAGGTGACCGGGGATGAGCGGCTCGAGGACGAGGGCAAGGTCGATCAGGCCCAGGGCCAGGCCAAGGAAGTCGTCGGGGATGCCAAGGACAAGGTCGGCGACGCCGTCGAGAAGATGAAGAAGATCTTCAGCAAGAGCAACCGCCAATAGAGGCGTCGCGCCCGGTTGTTCAGCAGTCTCCTGGGGGCCGGTGGTGCGATGCCGCGCCACCGGCTCTCAGCATTCGATGACGTTGACGGCGAGGCCGCCGCGACTGGTCTCCTTGTACTTGTCGAGCATGTCGCGGCCGGTGTCACGCATGGTCTTGATCGCCTTGTCGAGCGAGACGAAGTGCTTTCCGTCGCCACGCAGCGCGATCCGGGCCGCGCTGATCGCCTTGATCGAGCCCACCGCATTGCGTTCGATGCAGGGCACCTGCACCAGGCCGCCCACCGGGTCACATGTCAGGCCGAGATTGTGCTCGATGCCGATCTCGGCGGCGTTCTCCACCTGTTCTGGGGTGCCGCCCATGATCTCGGTGAGCCCGGCCGCGGCCATCGAGCAGGCGGAACCGACCTCGCCCTGGCAGCCCACCTCGGCACCGGAGATGCTCGCGTTCTGCTTGAACAGCACACCGATGGCCCCCGCGGTGAGCAGGAACCTGATGACGCCGTCATCGTTGGCGCCCGGCACGAACTTGTCGTAGTAGTGCAGCAGGGCAGGGATGATCCCGGCCGCGCCATTGGTGGGTGCGGTGACGATGCGGCCGCCGGCCGCGTTCTCCTCGTTGACGGCCAGCGCGAACAGCGTCACCCAGTCCATGGCGGCCAGCGGGTCCTGGCCCGTCTCGGTCGTCAGCTTGCGGTAGAGCTGGTGGGCCCGACGGCGGACCTTGAGCCCGCCCGGCAGCAGCCCCTCGTTGGCACAGCCCCGGCGTACGCAGTCCCGCATGACCTGCCACAGATCCAGCAGCCTGTCCCGGATCTCCTGCTCGGAGCGGCCGAACGCCTTCTCGTTCTCCAGCATCAAAGCCGAGATCGACAGCCCGGTCTTCTGGGTGAGCTCGAGCAGTTCGGTGGCAGAGCCGAACGGATGGGGGAGCAGAGTGTCATCAGCCTTGATCCGGTCCGCGCCGGTGGCCTTCTCGTCGACGACGAAGCCGCCGCCCACCGAGTAGTAGCCCCTCGACCGCAGCTCCGCGCCGTCCGCGTCGTACGCGGTGAAGCGCATGCCGTTGGGATGGCCGGGCAGTGACACCTTGCGCTCGAAGATCAGGTGCTCGCCGACCACGAAGGGAACCTCAGGGCCTGCGGGCCCCCAGAGCCGCAGCGTGCCGCTCTCGCGTACGGCGGCCAGCCGCCGGTCGATCGAGTCGACGTCCACGAGCTCGGGCTTGTCGCCCTCCAGCCCGAGAATGACGGCCTTATCGCTCCCGTGGCCCTTGCCGGTCAGCCCCAGCGACCCGTAGAGGATCACCCGGACGCCGGTGACGGAAGCCAGCACCCCGTCGGTATGCAGCCCCCGGGCGAACCGGTGCGCGGCCGCCATCGGCCCCCCGGTGTGCGAGCTGGACGGCCCGATGCCGATCTTGAAAAGGTCGAAAACACTGATCGCCATGCGAGGCCGTTTCCCACGCCGATCTTGATGTGAGCCACGTATGAACGAGGTTCGAAAGGTGGCTCACATCAAGATCGGCGAGATGGTGTTTACAGGTTGGGGTAGAGCGGGTGTTTGTCCGCCAGGGCCTTCACTCTGGCCTTGAGCGCTACCGCGTCGTAGGACGGTTGTAGCGCCAGGGCCAGGATGTCGGCCACTTCCACGAAGTCGGCGGCCTGGAAGCCACGGGTGGCCAGCGCGGGTGTGCCCACTCGCAACCCTGAGGTCACCATGGGCGGCCTGGGGTCGTTCGGCACCGCGTTGCGGTTCACTGTGATGCCGAGCTCGTGCAGCCGGTCCTCGGCCTCGCGCCCGGTGAGCTCCGAGTCGACCAGGTCGACCAGCACCAGGTGCACGTCCGTGCCCCCGGTCAGCACCGTCACCCCGGCCTTGGTGGAGTCCCCCTCGAGCAGCCGCGCCGCGATGATCCGCGCGCCTTCGATCGTACGGGCCTGCCGCTCGCGAAACTCCTCAGAGCCGGCGATCTTGAGTGCCACGGCCTTGGCCGCGATCACGTGCTCGAGGGGGCCGCCCTGCATGCCCGGGAAGACCGCAGAGTTGATCTTCTTCCCGTACTTCTCGCGGGACAGGATCAGACCACCGCGCGGCCCACCCAGCGTCTTGTGCGTCGTCGTGGTGACGATGTCGGCGTACGGGACCGGCGAGGGGTGCAGACCCGCCGCGACCAGGCCGGCGAAGTGTGCCATGTCGACCATCAGAAGGGCGCCGACCGAGTCGGCGATCTCCCGGAAGGCGGCGAAGTCCAGTTGCCGCGGGTAGGCCGACCAGCCCGCCACGATCATCTTTGGCCGATTCTCGGCGGCCAGCGTGGCGACCTCGTCCATGTCGACCAGGCCATCCTCCGCGCGCACATGGTAGGGCACCACGTTGAGCGTCTTGCCGGAGTAGTTGAGCCGCATGCCGTGGGTCAGGTGGCCACCGTGCGCGAGGTCGAGGCCCAGGATCGTGTCGCCGTGCTGCAGGAGCGCGAAGTAGACCGCGGTGTTGGCCTGCGCGCCCGAGTGCGGCTGCACGTTGGCGTGGTCCGCCCCAAAGAGGTCGATGGCCCTGTCGATGGCCAGTTGCTCGGTGACATCGACGTGCTCGCAGCCCCCGTAGTAGCGGCGGCCCGGGTAGCCCTCGGCGTACTTGTTGGTCAGCACCGAGCCCTGCGCCTCGAGCACCGCGACCGGAGCGAAGTTCTCCGACGCGATCATTTCGAGGGTGTGCTGCTGACGGCCCAGCTCGGCCGCGACCGCCGTGGCGACCTCGGGATCGACCTCGGCCAGGGACTGGTACATGGTGCTCATTAGGGTCAGGACTCCTCGACGAGCTTGCTGTACGAGGCGGCGTCCAGCAGGTCGCCGGGGTCGCCCTCCAGCCGGACCTTGAACAGCCAGCCCTCGCCGTACGGATCGGTATTGATCATGGCTGGGTCGTCGGTCACCGCGGTGTTGACCGAAGTCACCTCACCGGAGACCGGCGCGTAGATGTCGCTTACCGACTTGGTGGACTCGGCCTCGCCGCACGGCTCGCCGGCCTCGACGGCCGCACCCTCATCGGGTAGCTGCACGTAGACGATGTCGCCCAGTGCGTCCGCGGCGTACGCGGTGATTCCCACAGTGACCACGCCGCTCTCGCTGTCGAGGCCGGCCACCCACTCGTGTTCCTCCGTGTAACGGAGCTGCTCGGGAACGCTCACTATCTTCTCCTGGTAAGAGTGTTTGTCGGGCGCGCCTACGGCACGACACGTTTGTAGAACGGAAGGGAGACCACGTCGACCGGCTCATGCTTGCCACGGATGTCGACCGCGAGATCGGCCGTGCCGGTCCCGGTGTCGAGATAAGCCATCGCGATCGGCTTGCCCAGTGTCGGCGACGGAGCGCCGCTGGTCACGACACCGCACGGCGTGCCGCCCTGCTCACCTGTGGTGACCACCGAATAGCCATGCCGGGGCACCCGACGGCCCTTCGCGACCAGTCCGACGAGCGTACGCCCGGGCGGGGTCTCAGCGACAGCCGTCAGGGCCTCCCGGCCCACGAAGTCCTCCGCCTTGTCCAGTTTCACCACACGGCCCAGACCCGCGTCATAGGGCGTCGTCTCGGTGGACAACTCGTTTCCGTACAGCGGCATGCCCGCCTCGAGCCGCAGGGTGTCGCGGGCGGACAGGCCGGCGGGCTTGAGATCGTCCTCGCCCGCTTTGGTCAGCGCCTGCCACAGTGCCACGGCGTCGCCACTCGACACGAACAGCTCGAAGCCGTCCTCGCCGGTGTATCCGGTGCGCCCGATGAGGACGTCGAGGCCGGCCACCTCACCCGCGAGGATCGCGTAGTACTTGAGCTCGGCCAGGGGCGCCTGGGTGACCCTGTAGAGGATCTCCTGGGCCTTCGGCCCCTGCACCGCGATCAGGGCGTACGACTCGGAGCGGTCATCGACCTCCGCGTCGTACGGGGTGGCGCGGTCGATCAGCGCGTCGCGGACGACGGCGACATTGGAGGCGTTGGCCACCACCATGAAGGTCTCGTCGGCCATCCGGTAGACGATCAGGTCGTCGAGGATCCCGCCGGCCGCGTCGCAGATCATCGTGTACCGGGCCCGGCCGAGAGCCAGCGCGGACAGATTGCCGACCAGCGCGTAGTCGAGGGCGGCGGCGGCCTGTGCGCCCGAGACGAAGATCTCGCCCATGTGGGAGATGTCGAAGAGCCCGGCGCTGGTGCGGACCGCCAGGTGCTCGGCGGTCTCACTGCCGTAGCGCAGCGGCATCAGGTAACCGGCGAAGTCGACGAGATTCGCGCCAAGACCCTCATGGATCTCATGCAGCGGCGTCCTCTTCACCTCTGGATGCGCGTTGGGAAGTGCGTCGGGCGGTACGTCGAGTGGCGCGGACATCAGGGGCAGGCTCCTTATCGCGGGGCGCGTGGTTCCTATCGTTCCACCTGCGCATCCGGCGGTGTCGTCGGTGCCCTCCCCCTCTGTCATCAGCGCCTGAGAGTTTCACGATCCATGGGTTTTCACATCCATTGGATCGCTTGCACCGTCGGCGGAGGATCCTGGGATCCCCTCTTTCCAGAGGTCACCTCACCCACGCGGTCCTTGGGCCTGAGAGGTTCCGGGGAGGAGTTGCTCCTTCGGCGGCCACCACCGGCTGTGGGGGCGCTCTCCCGCGCGGGGTAAGTCGGCTATCGCGCCAGGCTAGCAGCCCCCGAGTGGGCTGAGACAGACCGCTCGGGGGCTCCATGCGTCAGATCGGGGTGACGTAGGCGCCGGCGATGCCACCGTCCACCAGGAACTGGGAGGCGGTGATGAAGCTGGAGTCGTCGGAGGCCAGGAAGGCCACGGCCGCGGCGATCTCCTCGGGCTCCGCGAACCGGCCCACCGGGATGTGGACGAGCCGCCGGGCCGCGCGCTCTGGGTCCTTGGCGAACAACTCCCGTAGCAGTGGGGTGTTCACCGGTCCCGGGCAGAGCGCGTTCACCCGGATGCCCTCGCGGGCGAACTGCACGCCCAGCTCCCTGCTCATCGCCAGCACGCCACCTTTGGAGGCCGTGTAGGAGATCTGGCTGGTCGCGGCGCCCATCACCGCCACGAAGGACGCGGTGTTGATGATCGAGCCCTTGCCCTGCTCGCGCATGTACGGAAGGGCGTACTTGCAGCACAGGAAGACGCTGGTGAGGTTCACCTGTTGTACCCGCTGCCAGGCATCCAGCCCGGTCTCCAGGATCGAGTCGTCGTCCGGAGGGGAGATGCCGGCGTTGTTGAAGGCGATGTCCACGCTGCCATAGGTCTCGTGCGCGGTCTGGTAGATCCGCTGGACGTCGCTCTCGCTGGTGACGTCGGCGTGGACGAACACGGCCCCGGCCCCCTGGACCTCGTGCGCCATCTTCGCGGCGGCCTCGCCCGCGACCTCGTCGATGTCGACGCAGACGACCTTGGCGCCCTCCTCCGCGAACCGTCGTACGGTGGCCAGCCCGATCCCGCTCGCGGCCCCGGTCACCACGGCCACCCGGCCTGCCAAACGCTGCATAGCGATATACCTCCGATATATCTTTCGTCGTGATCATGCAATCCATCCGATTTCATGATCACTAAGGGAAGGGGTCAGTCGGTTGAGATGAAGACGTTCTTGGTCTCGGTGAAGGCGGTCAGGGCGTCGGGGCCGAGTTCGCGGCCGAGTCCGGACTGCTTGAAGCCGCCGAAGGGGGTCCAGTAACGCACCGAGGAGTGGGAGTTCACCGACAGGTTCCCGGCCTCGACGGCTCGGGACAGCCGCAACGCACGGCCCAGATCGCGGGTCCAGATCGACCCCGACAGGCCGTACGCCGTGTCGTTGGCGAGGCGGATCGCATCCGCTTCGTCGTCGAACGGTGCCACGGTCACGACCGGCCCGAAGATCTCCTCATCCCACGCCGGGCAGGCCTGTCCCTGCCCTCTCAGGGCCGGGGTGCTGAGCAACACGGTGGGGGGGAACCAATAGCCGGAGCCCTCGGGCGCCGACGCCTGGAAGGCGATGGTCGCGCCCGTTCCGTTCGGCCCCGGGGGCACATACGACGTCACCTTCTTCCGGTGCGCGGCGCTGATCAGGGGGCCGATCTCGGTCTTCTCGTCATGCGGGTCACCGACCCGTACGCCCAGCACGGCGGGCTCGAGCAGCTCCAGGAACCGGTCGTAGGCCTGCCGCTGCACGAGGATGCGCGAGCGCGCGCAGCAGTCCTGGCCCGCGTTCTCGAAAACGGCGTACGGCGCGGACGCGGCGGCCTTCTCGAGATCGGCGTCGGCGAAGACGATGTTGGAGCTCTTACCGCCCAGTTCCAGCGTCAGCCGCTTCACGCTGGGAGCGCAGGCCGCCATGATCTCCTTGCCGACCCGGGTCGAGCCGGTGAAGACGATCTTGCGTACGTCCTCGTGGTCGACCAGCCGACGGCCCGCCACGGGACCGGTGCCGGGCAGCATCTGCAGCACGCCCTCCGGGAGCCCTGCCTCCAGCGCCAGCTCGCCGACTCGTCGCGCGGTGAGCGGAGTCAGCTCGGACGGCTTGACGATGACGGTGTTGCCCGCGGCCAGCGCGGGGGCCATCCCCCAGCCCATGATCGGCATCGGATAGTTCCAGGGCACGATCACACCGACGACGCCCAGCGGCTCGTGGAAGGTGACGTCCAGCCCGCCGGGCACCGGGATCTGCCGGCCGTTGAGCCGCTCCGGCGCCCCCGCGTAGTAGAGCAGGACGTCCCGGAGATTGCTCGCCTCCCACTGCGCCTGGCCCACGGGATGACCGGCGTTGATGACCTCCAACTCGGCGAGCTCGTCCCGGTGGTCGTCGATCTGCTGCGCGAAGGCGCGTAGCAGCCGGGCCCGGTCACCCGGGCTCAACGCCCGCCAGGTCTGAAAGGCCCGTTTGGCGCGGTCCACCGCCGCGTCGACCTCCGCCGCGCTCGCCATCGGCACTGCCTCGACGACCTCCTCGGTCGCCGGATTGATCACATTGAACTCGCCCATAGGAATCCCCTCGGTGTCATCGCCCTCCACCCCGCCTGGATCCTTGCGTCGAGCGGTGTCGACACGAACTGCGTGATCACGGCGGGGACGGGGGGTCACAGGCGTTCGAAGCCGCGGAACAGCTCCCAGTCGGTGATCGCCCGGTCGTAGGCCGCCAGCTCGACCCGGGCGTAGTTGGCGTAGTGCTCGACGACCTCGTCGCCGAAGACCTCCCTGGCCAGGGAGCTCTCTTTCCAGCCGGCCAGTGCGTCGCGCAGGGTGGTCCGAAGCTGTGGGGCGTCCGAGGCGTAGGCATTGCCGGCGAAGGCCTCTTCGAGAGGCAGTTCGTTGTCGATGCCGTGCAGCCCGGCGGCGATCATCGCGGCCAGCGCCAGATGCGGGTTGACGTCACCGCCCGGCGCCCGATTCTCGATCCGCAGTGAGGAGCCGTGTCCGACCAGCCGGAGCGCGCAGGTGCGGTTGTCCACTCCCCACTTGATCGCGGTGGGCGCGAACGATCCCGGCTGGAAACGCTTGTAGGAGTTGATGTTCGGTGCGAACAGCAGGGTGAAGTCGTCCAGGCAGGCCTGCTGGCCGGCGATGAAGTGCTCGCCCAGCTTCGACAGTCCGTACGGCTCGTCGCCCGCCAGCACGGCGCCACCGTCGCTGGAACGCAGCGACAGATGGATGTGGCAGGAGTTGCCCTCCCGCTCGTTGGGCTTGGCCATGAAAGTGATCGACATGCCCTCCTGGGCGGCGATCTCCTTGGCGCCGGTCTTGTAGAGCACATGGTTGTCGGCGGTGGCGAGTGCCTGGCCGTAACGGAAAGTGATCTCGTGCTGGCCGAGGTTGCACTCGCCCTTCGCGGATTCCACGTACAGCCCGGCGCCCTGCATGCCCAGCCGGATGCGGCGCAGCAGCGGCTCGATCCGGCCGGTGCCGAGCAGTGAGTAGTCGACGTTGTACTGGTTGACCGGAGTGAGGTCCCGATAGGCCTTCGACCAGGCCTGTTCATAGGAGTCGGAGTAGACGACGAACTCCAACTCGGTGCCGGCGAAGGCCGTCAGGCCACGTTCGGAGAGCCGGGCGATCTGGCGGCGCAGGATCTGCCGGGGCGAGGGGAGGACATCGGAGTCGTCCTCCCAGAGCAGGTCGGCGAAGACCAGCGCGGTTCCCTCGTGCCACGGGATCCGGCGCAGGGTGGCCAGGTCCGGGCGCATGACGAAGTCACCATAGCCCTGCTCCCACGACGACATCGCGTAACCGTCGACGGTGTTCATGTCGACGTCCACGGCGAGGAGGTAGTTGCAACCTTCGGACCCGTGCGGAGCCACCTCTTCGAGGAAGAACCGGGCCGAGAGCCGCTTGCCCTGTAGCCGGCCCTGCATGTCGGTGATCGCGATGAGGACGGTGTCAATCTTGCCCGTCAGGACCTCATCGCGTAGCTGCTCCAGTGTGAGCCGGCCATCCGTCATGGGCGGGGTCCTCTCCTCGATTACTCAAAGGTGATTGCTGACATTGTCTCGCGAACCGGTACTGGACCCCGACGGCGCCGCCCACGCAGGCGGGCGCGCTAACGGTCTAATATCAGACCATTGATAGATATGTGGCGATTCGCTGTCAAGTGGCAGAGCGGACGCGAAACCGACCTGTAACGTGGGCGGCTTCAGCTGCCTGACCGGGGAGGATCTGGTGGATCCCAGCACGGCGGCCGTCTCGGACGAACCTCCGAGCGGACCGGAGCTGCCCGCCTTCCTGCGGCCCGTGCGGGCCGGGAACGCCTTCGAGGAGACCGTCGAGCGGCTGCTGCAGGTGATCAAACTGGGCGCGATCATGTACGGAGAGCGGCTGCCGCCGGAGCGCGAACTGGCCCCCCGTCTCGGAGTCAGCCGGGTCACCCTGCGAGAGGCCATCCGAGCCCTCCAGCAGGAGGGGTACGTCGAGTCCCGGCGTGGCCGGTTCGGTGGGACCTTCGTGACCTACCGGCCCCGGGCACCCCAGCGTGGCGATCTGGAACGGGTCGCGGCGAGCATGGGGGACCTGCTCGCCGACACACTGTCGTACCGGCAGGCGATCGACACCGGTGCCGCGCAACTGCTGGCCGTCAACGAGCTGAGCGAGGAGCAGAAGGCCCGGTTGACGCGAAGCCTGGAGGAGGTCACCCTCGCCACCCCGCAGGACTACCGGCGGCTGGACGTGCGCTTCCACCTGACCATCGCCGAGCTGACCGGATCGTCCCTGCTCGCTGAGGCGTGTGCCAACGCCCGGGTGAGGGTGACCGACCTGCTGAACGCCATTCCCGTTCTGCAGCGCAACGTCGAGCACGCCGCCGTCCAGCATGCCGCGATCGTGGACGCGGTGCTGGCCGGTGACCCGGAGGCCGCCCGCCGTGCGGTGGCCGAGCACCTCGACGGCACCGGCGCCCTGCTACGTGGTTTTCTTGCATAGTCGTAGTTTTACGAGTATCACAGCGCTGATCACATACGCTGAGTCGCGGTGCCAAGCGATCACGGAGGACGCGAAGAATGGAAACGCTGATCATTCTGGGCGGCGCGCTGCTGTTCTTTGTGCTGCTCATGCTCTCGATCGCGCTGCACGAACTCGGCCATCTGTCCTTCGCCAAGCTGTTCGGCGTGCGGACCACGCAATACATGGTGGGGTTCGGCCCCACCCTGTGGTCCCGGCACAAGGGCGAGACCGAGTACGGCCTCAAGTGGATCCCGCTCGGCGGTTATATCCGGATGATCGGCATGCTGCCGCCCCGCAAGGGTGACCCGGAAGGGCATATCCGGCGGTCCTCCACCGGCCGGTTTCAGGGCCTGGTCGACGCGGCCCGTGAGGGGGCGCTGGAGGAGGTACGGCCCGGTGACGAGGACCGGGTCTTCTACGCCAAGAAGTGGTGGCAGAAGCTCATCATCATGTTCGCCGGCCCGGCCATGAACCTGATGCTGGCGGTCATCTTCTTCGCCATCCTGATCATGGGCATCGGCCTGGTGAAGACCCAGCCCATCGTGAGCTCTGTGTCCAAGTGCACGATCCCGTCGACCCAGGTCGATCAGCAGTGCAAGGGCGGCGAGCCGCTCACCCCGGCCGCGGCCGTCGGGCTGAAGCCCGGTGACCGTTTCCTCACCTACGATGGAACGAAGATCGACTCGTATACGCAGCTGCAGAAGCTGATCCGCGGGTCGGCCGGCCGGGCGGTGCCCATCGTCGTCCGGCGCGACGGAAAGAATCTGCCGCTCACGGTCAACGTCACCCAGAACCAATTGCCCTCGCTGGACAAGCCGGACACGATCGTGACGGTCGGCTTCCTCGGCATCACCCCCCTCCAGGCGCGGGAGCGAGGCGGCCCTGGCCTGGTGGTCACCGCGATGGGCGACATGACCAGTCGCACGGTCGACTCGCTCCTCCACATGCCGCAGAAGATGGTCGGGGTCTTCCAGGCCGCCTTCGGCCACAAGAAGCGCGACCCCAACGGCCCGATCGGGGTGGTCGGCGCCAGCCGCATCGGCGGCGAGATCCTCGCGTCGAAGAGCCCCGTGGTCGAGAAGTTCGCGACCTTCCTCATGCTGCTCGCCGGGATCAACTTCGCCGTCGGCATGTTCAACCTGATCCCGCTGTTGCCGCTGGACGGGGGGCACATGGCGGGAGCGCTCTGGGAGGGGCTCAAGCGGTCCATCGCCCGCCTCATCCGCCGGCCCGACCCGGGCTATGTGGATGTGGCCAAGGCCCTGCCGCTCACCTATCTCATGGCGGCGGTCTTCATGGTCATGGGCGCCCTCCTGATCTACGCCGACGTCTTCAACCCCATCCACTTCGCCGGCTAAGGGGGTGTTCATGGCGCTCGCTTCGCTCGGGTGCCTGCGGGATCTTCTTATGGGTCTATGAGCTTGCCGGTGGTGAGGAAGGCGGCCAGCGCCTCCTGGTAGGGCCGGATGTCGATGTTCTGGGCGGCCAGCCATTCGTCCGAGCCGTAGGTGTGGGAATAGCGCTCGCCGCCGTCGCAGATCAGGGTGACCACGCTGCCCCGCTCGCCGGCGGCCAGCATCTCGGAGATCAACATGGCCACGCCCCACATGGCGGTGCCGGTAGAGCCGCCCACGCTGCGCCCGGTCACGTTGGTCGTCCAGCGCATCGCGCCGATGGAGGCGGCGTCCGGCACCTGGATCATCCGGTCGATCACCGACATGGTGAACGACGGCTCCACCCGGGGGCGTCCGATGCCCTCGATGCGTGAGCCGCGCGCCTTGCACTCCGGGTTTCCGGAGGCGAAGGCGTCGAAGAACGCCGACCCCTCCGGATCCACCACAGTGATCTTGGTCTGGAAGCGCCGGTAGCGGGCGAAGCGGCCGATCGTCGAGGAGGTGCCGCCGGTGCCGGCGCCTACCACCACCCAGGTGGGTTCGGGGAAACGCTCAAGTTTCAGCTGCGAGAAGATCGACTCGGCGATGTTGTTGTTGCCGCGCCAGTCGGTCGCACGCTCGGCATAGGTGAACTGGTCCATGTAGTGGCCGCCGCATTCCACCGCCAGCCGCCGCGACTCGGCGTAGATCGTCGAGGGGTCGTCGACCAGATGGCAGCGGCCGCCGTGGAATTCGATCAGCCCGATCTTCTCCGGGCTGGTGCTCTTCGGGATGACGGCGACGAACGGCAGACCCAGTAGCCGGGCGAAGTACGCCTCGCTCACCGCCGTCGACCCACTGGACGCCTCGATCACCGGGGTGTCTTCTCTTATCCAGCCGTTCGCCAGCGCGTAAAGGAACAGTGACCTGGCGAGCCGATGCTTCAGAGATCCTGTCGGGTGTACGGACTCGTCCTTTAGATAAAGGTCGACCCCCCACTCCAGCGGCAGCGGGAACACATGCAGATGCGTGTCGGCACTGCGGTTCGCATCGGCCTCCACCTTGCGGATGGCCTCGGCGATCCAGGCCCGGCAGTCCGGGTCGCAGTGGTCGATGGACTTGCTGATGATCAGGCACCCCCATGGTCGGATGCCTCCAGCGTACGGTGTCTCCCCACGTCAGGCCGGGCATGATGATGCTGAACGAGGTCGGGGGACTCATGAGGGACTTCTTCGCGCGGCGCATCGTGGAGTCGGGGCGATTGCCGCTGTTCTGCTTCTTTGTGGCATTCATGGTCACGTTCGTCTTCACACGCGTCAACGTGCGCCTGATCCGTGCCGACGTGCGCTGGTGGTTCAAGAACGTCAAAGCCGGTGACCTGCACATCCACCATGTCGTGTTCGGAGTGGTGTTGATGCTGATCGGCGGGGTGGCGGGCTTCGCCATCCCTGACCTCTACGGTGGTCTCAACATCGCGGCGGCGGTGGTGTTCGGCATGGGGGCGGCGCTGGTCCTCGACGAGTTCGCGCTGATCCTGCACCTGCGGGACGTCTACTGGACCGAGGAGGGCAGGGCCTCGGTGGACGCCGTCTTCATCGCCGGCGCGCTGACCGGAATGCTGCTGCTCGGAGCTCGCCCGGTGGGCTGGGGCGATGCCGATGTGTTCGAGATGCGGGGCACCGGGCTGCTGATCGCCACCGTCGTCTATGTCCTGTGGATGCTGCTCAACCTGAGTGCGGCAGTGGTCGCCCTGCTCAAGGGAAAGATATGGACGGGACTGATCGGGATTTTCATCCCCGTGCTGCTCTATGTCGGCGCGATCCGGCTGGCCCGGCCCGGCTCGCCGTGGGCGCGCTGGCGCTACCGCCCCGGCACTCGCAAGTTCCGGCGGGCGGAGCGGCATGAAGAGCGGGTCCGGCGACCCCTCATCCGGGCCAAGATCTGGGTCCAGGAGTGCATCGCCGGTCGACATGACCGGATCCCCCTGGATCGTCTGCAGCACCACCGTGCCCGATATGACGATCAAGAGAAGACCGGGTCTGCTACCTCGAAATCGTGATCTAAGGTTCATGTGGAGACTAACTCTCCGATGTGATACGACTACTGATTGTTAATGTAGTCGCCAAGCGCATCCGGAGGCGAACATGCTGATCAATTCCCTTCTGGCCGCCCTCGCGGCCGTGGCCCTGGTCGTGATCGCGGTCTTCGCCTTCAAGAAATACGGCAAGCACGACGACGAGCCGAGTGGTCCCACCGCCGGGCACGCGGGCGCGATGCTCTCCTCGCTCTTCCTCCTGGTGTTCGCGATCGCGGTCATCGTGCCGTGGGCCACCGCGGACACCGCGCGGCACGACACCTACACCGAGGCGCAGTCCCTCAACGAGGCCTACTGGGCGGCCGGTCCGCTATCGGTGGCGGACCGGCGGATGGTCCGCGACGGCCTCACGGACTACGTGCGCTTCGTCGTCGGCACAGAGTGGTCCCGGATGGCAGACGGCAAGCTGAGCGACGCGGGCTGGCAGAAACTCGACGCCCTCCGCTTCGCGCTCCGCGACATGCAGGCCAATGACGACAACACCAAGGCCGCCCGCGACGACGTCCGTGAGCGCATCCGGGAGGTCTACGCGGCCCGCCGGCAACGCAGCATCGACGCCGGAGCAAGCCTGCCGACCGGTCTGCTGATCTTCACCGCGTTCACCGGCCTCATCATGATCATCTTTCCTTTCATGGCGGGGGCCAGGCCGCGTGGCATGGCCATGGTCCCGCTCGTCGTCATGGCCGTCCTGCTGTGCGTCTGCATCTACACGGTCTTCAACATCAACCACACCTTCGCCGGCGCTCTGGCGGTGGGTCCGGACGCCTTCACATCCGTCTTGCAGGGGTTCGCCCGGATCCCCTGACTGTCGGCGGAGCGGACGCCGGAGCGTGCCGCCGCCGCAGTCGGGTGCGATGTCGATGACCAGATGACTTCGAAAGGTTGCCATGCGTGACATTGTGGTTCCAGGCAGGTCCGCTGTCCGCCTTCCGGCAGCGCTGGCCGCGGTGGCGCTCGGGCTGCTGACCGGGGTGGATCCGGCGGCCGCGGAGCAGACCCCGCGACCGGTGGCACCGGCCCAGGCGCACGACCACGCCACGGCGCGCCCCCCGCACCCGGCTCGGCCCACCGCACCTCGCCCCGGGTCTTGGCGGGAAGGCCGCACACCGGCCAGGAAAGTGCACGCCGCTGCCGCTGCTCCGGCAACCGCCGCTGGTCCCGCCCAAAACTCTCAGGCTCTCGGGTCGCGGGCGAGGCAGAGCCGCGCGGACGGTGTTCCCTCAGCGGAAGCGGGTCTCGCCCTGAAACTGCTCGTCGGGCTCAATCTCAGCCCGCATCCGGGAGCCAAGGTCTGCGCCGATACGACGGCGGGCACGATCAAGCTCGGCGTCCATCTGGCCCTCGGGGCGGCCGCGTGCCTCCCGAAGGCGCCCGCGATCGTCGCACCAGTGAAACCAGAGCCAGCTCCGGTCACCGCTCCGCCTTCTCCGCTTCCGGCTTTGCCCGCTCCGGCGGGGGGAGTCGCGCCGTCACAGCTCCCGGCCGCTGCGGTCACACCGGCGATTCCTCTGGCGGTTCCGCCAGCGAACCTACCGTCGGCGAGCCCACCAGGGGCGAGCCCGCCCAGCGCCAGGCAGACCGTGCCGCCGACGGTCCGGCACGACCGCCCCGCGGTGGTTCAGGCGGCGAAGCAGGTGCTGCCACAGCACCAGAGCCTGCTGAAGAACATCCTGGTGATGATCATCGTGGTGCTGGTCATCGCCGCCTTCACCGGTGGATTGTTCGCCGCATTCCACTGATCCAGGGACTGTTCAGTTCGGTGTTCGGTTCGGTGCTCGGTCCAGTGCTCAGTCCAGATGGATGGCGGCGATGGCCCGGACCGTGTCGACCGTGTCGGCCTCGGCCGCGGACTTGTCCGGGCGGTAGCGCACCACCCGGGCGAACCGGAGCGCCATGCCGCCGGGGTAGCGGGAACTGCGCTGCACGCCGTCAAAGGCGATCTCGACGACGAGTTCGGGTCGCACCCGCATCGTCCAGGAGTCGTCGCTGACGGCCAACTCCTGGAGGCGCTCTGTCTGCCAGCGCAGCAGTTCGTCGGACAGTCCCTTGAACGTCTTGCCCAGCATCGTGAACGTGCCCGTCTCCGGGTCTCGGGCACCGAGATGCAGATTGGACAGCCATCCCTTGCGGCGCCCGTGGCCCCACTCGGCGGCCAGCACCACCAGGTCGAGGGTGTGCCGGGGCTTCACCTTGATCCAACCGGCGCCCCGCCGCCCCGCGGCATAGGGCGTATCGAGTGACTTGACCACCACGCCCTCATGCCCGTGCGCCACGGCGCCACCGAAGAACTCGGTGGCGGCCTCGGCCGAGCCGGTGACCAGCCGGGGCATCCGCAGGCCCTCGGGGACGGCCCGGGCCAGCGCGGCATGGCGCTCCGCGGCCGGCCGATCGAGCAGATCCGTGCCGTCGAGATGCAGCACATCGAACAGGAACAACGACAGGGGCACGGATCCCGAGGTTTTGCTGGCCGTCCGGGCGGAGGTCACCTGGAACGGCTGGGGGCGTCCGTCCTCTCGCAGCGCGATCAACTCTCCGTCGAACACCGCCGAGCGCACCGACAGCCCACGCAGCACCTCAACGACCTCGGGCAGCCGTTCGGTGATGTCGTCGAGGGTGCGGGTGAACAGCCGCACGTCGCCGGTGCCGGTGACATGCGCCTGGACCCGGATCCCGTCCAGCTTCCACTCCACCGCCACCTCGGCGCCGAGCTTGGCCAGCGCCTCGTCCATGGTGGCGGCGCTCTGTGCGAGCATCGGCTTGACCGGGCGGCCGACCTCGAGGCCGAACCGTCGCAGCCCGGCGGTGCCCTCGGCCAGTGCCGCGACGGCCACCGGTGCCAGTGCCCCGCGCAGCATCGCGGCCCTCCGCACTTCGGCAGCCGGCACCTCGGCGGCCGCCGCCACCGCGTCGGCCATCACCCCGTCCAGCGCGCCCTGGCGCAGTTCCCCGGAGAGCAGCCGGATCAGGAATGCCTGCTCCTCCTGGGTGGCCCGGCTGAGCAGCGCGCCGAGCAGCTCACGGCGGCCGGCCACCGACCCCTTGCCGGACAGCCCGCCGATCTCTGTGAAGGCGGCGTCGACCTGGGCCACGGTCAGTGTGGTCTCCGCGGCAGGCGGGGGCGGCTCGCGGAAGGCGGCGTAGCCGACCCCGATCTGCCGCTGCGGCAGCTCCCCGGACAGGTAGGTGACCGCGATGGCCACCTCGGCCGGTCCCGCTTCCCGCAGGCACTGGCCGAGCAGTGCGATCTTGGCCCGGCGGGCCGCCGTGGCGGCCACCGCCTGAGAGGTACGGGTGATCTCGGCGAGCAGCACCCCTTCATTCTCGCTTCCCTCACCGACAAAACCACGGACCCGAGCGGAGACCTGGATTCAGCTCCCCGTGACGGGCTACTTTCGAGGAGACGGCCTGTTTTACCGGCGGAACTGGCGCAGTAGGGAGCGTACGTGGGGCAGCCCCGACCTCCAGAGTCCTTCCCACGGGTCTATTCGCCGCCCGAGGCGCCCTCGACGGCCCGCAGGTCCGCGTTCGTCGGCGTCCTCACGGCCGTTCTGGCCTTCGGGCTGGCCGGCCTCGCCGTCTTCTTCCTCAGCTCCGCGTTCGATGGCAAGCCGTCCCAGAGCCGACCGACCGGTGCGGCCCCGCAGCAGCCCGCCAGCGGGGAACCGCCGGCGGCCTCCCCGGCCATCTCGCCCACTCCGGAGGGGACCCCGTCTCCCTCGGCCACACCCACCACCAGGTCCGCCTCCCCAGTGGGCGGGCAGCCGTTCGTCCGGCTCCCGCCCGTCTGCAGCACCCCGCCGGAGGCGACGTCCATCAGGCTGGTGCCCAGTCCCCGGATCACGACCAAGAGCAGCAACACCACGGTCACCACCTGCACCGTCGTCTCGACCAGCGGCAGCCGCCCATCGCTGCATGTGGAGACCTACCTGTTCCCGCCGCGGGACGGCGGCGATCCGGTCAAGGACGCCGCGGGCCTCCTGTCCTCCGACTGGACCCAGGCCCACCAGAACGATGGTCAGGCCAAGACCGTCATCCTCGAACGGCATCCGGGCCTCGGGGACGAGGCGTTCCACTGGTACAAAACCGACAAGGGTCAGCCAGTGGTGGTGGGTGAGGTGGAGGCCCGGCTGCGCAACGCGGTCGTCCGCGTGGCCTACTCCCGGGACGCGCCCGCCAAAGCCGGCGATCAGGCCGTCGAGAAGCGGCTTCTTGACGAGGCCGCCGCGGTCGCCCGGCAGACCATACGAGCATTCGCCTAGCGGCCGGGCGGACAGGGCGTTGGATCAGGGTGAGTCGCCGGGGTCTCGCGAGCCCGGCGGTCCCTGTCGGGTGTTGCCCACCTCATGAATTCCTGTCCTCAATCGGCCGTCCGGGACGTCTTACCGTGCGCCCACTCGTAAAATGATTCAGGAGCTTGGGGCGGGCCTGTCGATGGCAACGCAACGCATCGGCATGGTTACTTGATTTGAGGGGCAATAAACGGGAGCGCCGTCCCTCAGATCGCGCGTCACCTTAAGGAGGAGGGAACGACGTGCAGACCATGCGAAAGGGAGTGTCCTGGGCTTAGTCGGCCCGGGAAGAGATTAACGTAACACCAGCTCGACGAAGGGTCGCCGGATGCGAGGCAACTGGCGACCCTTCGAAATTGATTGGTGGCGTTCTGCGACCACTGGATCGGTGATTCCGCGAAGAAGGTGCCTCGGGAAATGGCCTTACGTGGGTACCGCCCGCTGGCTGTGTCCGTCGGGACCGAGTACGTAGGGATAATTGCCGCAGTCGTTTGCCGTGGTCACCACTGAAGTCCCTTTCCAGCCGGGTGATGTGGGGGAGGCCACGCGCAGCTCGTGCGGGGGAGCCAGGCCACGGGTAGCGTGGACGGGTGCTGGAGAGCCAGGTGTGGTGGGCCGCGCCCGGTGACGTGCGGTCGCGCCATGCCGGGTTGCTCGACGCCGTGGAGCGTCGTCGCCGGGAGCGTTATCTGCGGCCCGAGGACCGGGATCGGTTCACGATCGGGGTGGCGCTGACCCGATTGGTGCTGGGGAAGGCGTTGGGCCTGTCCCCCGAGCGGGTGCCGCTGGATCGGTCCTGTTCCGACTGCGGCAGGCCGCACGGCGCTCCCAGGCTGCCGGGAGGTACGGGACCGTACGTCTCGATCTCACACTCGGGGGACCGGATCGCGCTGGCCGTGAGCGCCGACGGCCCCTTGGGCGTGGACGTCGAGGTCGCGGCGGGACACCTGGACGAGGTGGCCGGCCGGTTGCTGGGTCCTGCCGAGACGGCCGATCTGGGCCGGCTCGAAACGGGGGAGAGGCAGTCAGGGCTGGTGGCCTACTGGACCCGCAAGGAAGCGATCCTCAAGGCGACCGGCGATGGCCTGCGGGTCCCGCTGACCGACCTCTACGTTTCCGCGCCCGGCGAGAGCCCACGGCTGCTGGCCTGGCGCGGACGCCCCGAACTGGTCGACCGGTTCGATCTCCGCACACTGAACCCCGGCCCGGGGTACGCCGCTTGTCTGGCTCTGATCGACCAGCCGTACGCCGCCGTACACGAGAAAGCGGCCACGGAGCTGCTGGCGGAATGACCACCCTCGTGATCACGTAATCGTTCCACCGATCACGGAGAGAGGTCAGGAGAGGGCGGCCTCAGCGGCGATGACGGCGTCGACCTCGGCCTTGCGCTCGGCCTCTTCGGCGGCGAACCGGTCGGCGTCCAGCTTCTCGGCGATGTCCTCGTCCTGCTTCATGAGGGCGTCGAGGTCCTGCCGGGACATGTCGAGCACGCCCATATCGTCATAGGCCCGCTGAATGCGTTCGCCCCACAGCCCGATGTCCTTCACGCACGGCACGATCCGGCTGAACAGGAAGCTCTGATACATCTTCATGTACGGCGACTCGTCAGTGATCTTCTTCATCTCGAGAGAGTCGATGCCGAAGTTGTTCCAGATCTCGAAGCCACGGATCCTGTCCCGCATCAGATAGCAGCCCTCGATGACGAAGTCCTCGCGCTCCCTGAGCTCCGCCGGGCTCAGCTGCTTGTAATGGTCGCGCAGGGCCATCCGGCCGAAGGCGACGTGCCGGGCCTCGTCCTGCATGACGTACGCCAGGATCTGCTTGGGCAGCGGCTTCTTGGTGATGTCCCGGGCGACGCCGAAGGCGGCCAGCGCGAGGCCTTCGATGAGCACCTGCATGCCGAGGTAGGGCATGTCCCAGCGCGAGTCGGTGAGGGTGTCGTTGAGCAGGCCTTGCAGCTTGGTGTTGATCGGATAGACCATGCCGACCTTCTCGTGCAGGAAGCGGGAGAAGGTCTCGGCGTGCCGCGCCTCGTCCATGGTCTGGGTGGCCGAGTAGAACTTGGCGTCGAGGTCCGGTGCCGACTCCACGATGCGGGCGGCGACGATCATCGCGCCCTGCTCACCGTGCAGGAACTGGGAGAACTGCCAGCTGGCCAGGTGCTGCCGGATGTCCCTGAGATTCTGCTCGCTCATCCGGTCCCAGTACTTCGTGCCGTAGATGGCCATCGCCTGGTCCGGAGTGCCGAGCACGTTGTAGGGGTCGACCTCCAGCGACCAGTCGATCCTGGCGGCCGAGTCCCACTGCTTGTCCTTGCCCTTCTGATAAAGGTCGAGAAGGTGCTGGCGTCCGTTGTCGTACTCCCAGGTGAACCGGGCGTCGCCGGCCATGGGAACGTCCCAGGTGGACTTGTCCACGGGCTTGCTGTAGAGGTCGTGGGTCGACATGGGTGCTCCTCGTCGTCGTGAGCCGAGGCCGACTGCGCCATTACGTACATCGTACGTTTAACGTACGATGTACGTAACGTGTCACGCTGGTAGTACGGGTGTCAATGGGCTGAGAGAGGTGTGGCGAGTGCCACGAAGGCCGGAGATCGAGGCGGGACGCGCCGCGCTCAGCCGGGATCGGATCATCGGCGCCGCCATCGACCTGATCGAGCGTGAGGGCGAGGCGACGCTGTCGATGCGCCGGATCGCCACCGAGCTCGGCGTCGCGGTGATGTCGCTCTACAACCATGTGCCCAACAAGGACGCCCTGCTGGACGGGGTGGCCGAGCGGATCATCGGTGGCATGGAGGTCGGCGAGGTGGGCCCCGTGGGCGTGCGCGGCGAAGGCGTGCACTGGACCGAGCGGGCGCGGGCGCTGATCAGGGCCTACCGCAAGGTCGCGCACGACTACCCGCGCTGCGTGACGCTGGTGCTCACCCGCAAGATCGACGCTCCGTCCGGGATGCGGCCGGTCGAGCACGCGCTGGCTCTGGCGGAGGATGCGGGCTTCGACGGTGAGACCTCGGTGCGGATCATGCGCGCGCTGCTGGCGTACGCGATCGGCGCCCAGATGCGCGAAGTCGGGGCCGCCAAACTGCTCGACTACCTGCCGAAAGCGGCTGCCGAGCGCTTCGACCGGCTAGACCCGGCGGAGTTCCCGCACGTCGTGTCCTTCCAGGACCAGCTGATGAGGCACGATCCGGAGACCGACTTCGAGTTCGGCCTGGACCTGATGATCAGTGCTCTGGATGCGTTGCCGCGTCGCCAGGGGTGAGGTACGAGCCCAGTCCCTGCCAGCAGAAGTCGGTGACGTAGCGGGCGGCCTCCTCGGCCGTCACCTCCGGGCGCTGCAGGCGCCACAGCGTCAGTCGCTCGCAGGCACCGATGATGATCTCGGTGTAGGCCTCGATCGCCTGGGCCGGTGCGTCAGGGGCGAACGCGGCCAGGATCGGCGCGATCAGCCCGCTCTGCTGGCGGCGGGTGGCCTCGATGTCCGCACCGGCCGCTGACAGGACCAGCGGCTCCTGCAGCACCATCGCCATCGACCGGCGGTGCTCGTCGGTGAACACGAAGTAGGCCAGCATGCCGCGCCTCAGCACCTCGTGCGGGGTGGTGGCCTCTGCCATGGCGGCCTGGGTGGCCTGGTAGAGCCCTGCCCGGGAGCGGGCGATGGCCGCCCGGAGCAGCCCGTCCTTGGAGCCGAAATACTCGTACAGCATCGGTTTGGAGACCCCACAGCGGTCCGCGATCTCCTCCATGGAGACGCTGCGGTAGCCGAGCTCGGCGAAGACCTCTTCGGCCACGTCGAGCATCTGCCTTTCCCGCTCGGCCCGGGACATTCGCTGGCGGGGGGTCCGCGGGCGCGAACCTACGGCCGTGTGGGGTGGTGTGGCGCTGCTCACGTGACGAATGCTATCCCTCACCTGCCCAGTGGACCTACCGTCAGTAACCTACTGCTGGTAACTTACTCGTAGTAGATCAACGGTGAAGCGAGGGACCATGAGCGACCAGCCCAAGATCGTCATCATCGGGTCCGGGTTCGCCGGCCTCGGGATGGCGATCCAGCTCAAGAAGGCCGGCCTCCACGACTTCGTGGTGCTCGAGAAGAGCGACGACCTGGGCGGGACCTGGCACCACAACACCTACCCGGGCTGCGCCTGCGACGTGCCGTCGCCCATGTACTCCTACTCCTTCGAGCTCAACCCGGGCTGGACGCGGCTGTTCGCGCCGCAGCGGGAGATCTGGGAGTACATGCGGCGCTGCGCCGAAAAGTACGGCATCGGTCCGCATCTTCGATACAACAGTGCGGTCGAGCTGATCGAATGGGACGATGCGGCCCGACGCTGGAGCGTCACCACGGCTGACGGTGAGATTTACACCCCCCGGGCGGTGGTCTCCGGGGTCGGCGCGCTACACATCCCGCTTTATCCGGAACTTCCGGGCATGGAGAATTTCCAGGGCACCACGTTCCACTCCGCCGGCTGGGACCACGACTACGATCTGGCCGGCAAGCGGGTCGCCGTCATCGGCACCGGCGCCAGCGCCATCCAGTTCGTCCCGCGGATCGCCGAGCAGGTCGGGAAACTGGTGCTGTTCCAGCGGACGCCACCCTGGATCCAGCCCAAGCCGGATGTCGAGATCCCCACGCCGGTCCGGAGCGCTCTCGCCTCGGTCCCCGGTCTGGGCCGGGCGGTCCGCACTCAGATCTACTGGACGCTGGAGGCCCGGGCAGTCGGTTTCGCCATCGATCCGCGGCTGAACAAGCCGATGGGCTGGATGGCCCGCAGGCACATCGCCAAGCAGATCGCCGACCCCGAACTGCGTGCGAAGGTGACCCCGGACTACACCATCGGGTGCAAGCGGGTGCTGCTGTCCAACGACTACTACCCGGCGCTCAGCCGGCCCAACGTCGACCTGATCACCGACGGCATCGCCGAGGTTCGCCAGAACTCCATCGTCACCACAGCCGGTGAGGAGTTCGAGGTGGACGCGATCATCTACGGCACCGGCTTCAGGGTGGTGGACGGTATCGCCGGGCAGCACATCATCGGCCGGGACGGGGTGAAGATCCAGGAGATCTGGGAGAACGGGATCGAGGCCCACCACGGCATCACCGTCCCCGGTCTCCCGAACCTTTTCATGCTGCTGGGCCCCAACACCGGGCTCGGCCACAACTCGGTCGTGTTCATGATCGAACAGCAGGTACAGCATGTGATGAGCTGTCTGAAGCTGCTGTCGGACCAGAAGGCCGACACGATCGAGGTCAAGCCGGAGGCCATGCGCCGGTTCAACGACCGGATATACCGCCGGCTGCGCAGGGCCGTCTGGAGTGAGGGCGGGTGCCAGAGCTGGTACCTCGACGAGCACGGTGTCAACCGCACGCTGTGGCCCGGATTCACCTTCGAGTACTGGGCGTCCACCCGTAAGGCCAAGCCCGCGGACTACATTGTCGAGTGAGACCGGAGAAGGCGGACGGGGCGACCTCCCGTAAGGGCGCCTGTCCGCCTGGGCGTTTACAGAAGGGGTCCGGCATGGTTCGCATCGGGCGGTCCAAGGATGGTTCGGACGGACTGATGCCGTCGTGGCTGCCCGCGGTGAACAAACGCGTCTTCAACCGGATTCAGGGTCTGTGGGCGCCCTACGTGCCGCCCTATGCTGTGATCCTGCACAAGGGCCGGAAGTCCGGGAACGTGTACCGCACCCCGGTGACCGCTTTCCGGTCCGGCTCCACGCTCGCCGTGCCGCTGCCGTACGGCTCCGGCTCCGACTGGGTCCGCAACGTGCTGGCGGCGGGGTTCGCGGGAATTGAGCGTGGCGGCCGGTTCCACCGGATCGCCAACCCTCGGATCGTGGAGGCCGCCACGGCCGAGGACCTGCCCGCCGTGGCCCGCGCCGCGGGTCGTTTCATGCGCATCCTGGTCGTCGATCTCGTCTGAAGCTCTGTTGCGCGATCCCCTCGGCCTCCCACGAGCGTCCTCAGTGCCGGGCATACACGGCCGGACCTGCTGTGCCGGACATACTCCGAGACCAGTTCTAGAAGGATGTTCTAGAATATTCTCAGATTCGCCCGCCGCCGGGGCAGGCCAAGGTGCCGCTCTCCGGTGGATCAGGTGGAGAGGATGTGCGATGGCCGCCATGCGGACGACGAATCAACCGGGTGACGGCCGGGCGGAGACCGGCGGAAGGCAGTGGGCCCGGGCGGACGCGACACGTAAAGCGCTGCTGGATGCGGCCCAGGAGATCTTCGCTGACCGTGGGTATGCCGATACGGGCATCGCCGAGATCGTCGAACGCTCGGGTATCAGCGTTGGGAGCCTTTACCACCACTATGGCGGGAAGGCCGGGATCTATCTGGCGCTCTGGGAGGACTACACCGCGGAGCAGGAGCGGCAGGCCGCCCTCGCCGTCGTCAGGGCTCGCAAGAGTGGCGAGATCGATCCCATCGCGCTGTTCATCGCAGGGGCGCGGGCATTTCTCGACGTGTGCTGGCAGCAGCGCGAGGCCTCTCGGCTGTTCCAGTCGGGGGAGGGGCCCAGCGGATTCGCCCTCATGCGCCGTGGCCGGGCGCGTCAGTGGATCGGCCAGAACTCCAAGTTGCTGCGCGGCCACGGCAGCGAACGCGCCGCCCAGGTGCTCGCCCTCGTGCTGACCACCGTGATGGGCGAGGCCGGCCGCGAGGTCGCCGCCGCCGAGGACGAAACCGAGGCCCTCGAGATCATCGACGAGATCTGCCGCATCCTCATCCGGCTCTCCCAGCCCGCCTGATTCAGACCATCGGCTTCCCCGATACCGGCTCGTAAACCGCCCGCCGACCTCGGGTCAGTACCAGTGGTGGGCCTGCCAGAAGGACCAGGCTCCGCAGGGGTCGTGGTAACGAGCCTTGATGTAGCCGAGTCCCCAGGCGATCTGGGTCGCCGAGTTCGTCTGCCAGTTCGGGCCGGAGGAGGCCATCTTGGAGCCCGGCAGTGCCTGCGGGATGCCGTAGGCGTCGGAGCCCGGGTTGTCGGCCCGCTCGTTCCAGTGGCTCTCGTGGGTCCACATGGTCAGCAGCGACGGCCAGCAGCCGCTCCAGCCCTTGAGCGCGTTCATCTGCTTGCCGAGTGCCTGGTTCTGCGCAGAGGTCGGATTGGCCTTGGCCAGTGCCGCCGCCTTCTTGGCGGCGTCCCTCTTGGCCTTCAGCGCGGCGGCGGCCTTGGCGTCCTTCTTCGCCTTCTCGACCAAGAGCCGATCGGCCTTGACCTGTTTCTCGTACGCCCGCTGCTTGGCGTAGGCCACCGCGTTCGCGGTCACCGGGTCCATGTCGGACTGCTGGTTCATGAGATCGCCGAGCTGCTCGACGGACATACCGGCGGCGACCGGAGGCGCGCCCTTGCCCGGACTGAAGTAGAAGACGCCCGCACCCACGGCCAGGATCACGGCACAGATGATCGCGGCGTTGTGGGTGAGGATCCGTACGAACAGCGGTGCGGAGTCGACCGGGCGACGCGCGCGCTGACGTTTCCGGGGCGCCGCGGCCCGGGGGCGCGGCGCGGAGGGCCGGCGTCGTGGTGGTGCTGGGTGAACGTCCCGCATGATTATGTAGATTGCCCCAAGATCCCCGTTGCCTCTACGGTTTTCGCCCCGGTTTGTTGATTGGTCTCGCCCGCTGCGAGCCGCGACTGCTGGAGTGCCGCGACCAGTTCCTCGTGTTCCTCCACCGGCCGACGTTCATGATGGTGTCTGGGCCCCCTTCGGAGGGGGACGAGACCCCATCATGGTCGTTTCGGGAGGCGAGGACGACTCGACGTCACGAGGAACTAAACGGGCGACCATGTGAGTTGTAGTGAGGACATGGAGGGGAGTATCCCTACGCGGCAGTGTCGTCAACACGGTCTGCTCCGTTCAACGGAGTAAGGCCCGGCGCTGCCGGCCCCAAGCACCCCGGTGCGGGCGGGAGAGACCTCCGGCGTAGACATCTGTCGCCGGAGGCTTGATCGTGAACGTACCGCTGTGGGTCTGGGCCCTGACCATGATGGGTGTCGTAGCCCTGATCGTCGCCGACCTGGTCCTGGTCGATCGCGGCGAGCCCCGCGAGTTCACCCCTCGCCGGGCGGCGGGCTGGTCGGTCTTCTACATCGCGCTGGCCTCGCTCTTCGGCCTCGGCGTGCTGGTCTTCTCCGGTGGCACTCAGTCGGCGCAGTTCTTCGCCGGTTACCTCACCGAGAAGAGCCTGAGCGTCGACAACCTGTTCATCTTCTATGTGATCATGACCCGGTTCGCCGTGCCGGTGACCAGCCGACACAAGGTGCTGATGTACGGCATCGTGATCTCGCTGATCCTGCGCGGCCTATTCATCGCGGTCGGTGCGGCGGCGATCGCTCAGTTCCAGTGGCTGTTCTTCCTTTTCGGTGCATTCCTCATCTGGACCGCGGTCGGGCTGGCACGCGGCCACGACAAGGACGAGTTCACGGAGAACGCGCTGCTGCGCTGGAGCAAACGCGTTCTGCCGACCACCACCGGGTACGAAGGATCACGTCTCTCGGTCAGCCGGCATGGCCGGCGCCTGTTCACCCCGCTGTTCATCGTCATGATCGCGATCGGCTCCACCGATCTGCTGTTCGCCCTCGACTCGATCCCCGCCATCTTCGGGATCACCAAGCAGCCCTACCTCGTCTTCACCGCCAATGCCTTCGCCCTGATGGGCCTGGTCCAGCTGTACTTCCTGCTGGGCGGGCTGGTGCAGAGACTGGTCTATTTGAGTCATGGGCTGGCGTTCATCCTGGGCTTCATCGGGGTGAAGCTCATCCTCGAGGCGCTGCACAGCTATCACGTCTCGTGGGCTCCCGAGATCCCGATCTGGTTGTCCCTGGCGGTGATCGGGGGGACCATGACCGTCACCACGGTGGCCAGCCTGATCAAGGTCCGCGGAGGCCCGCCGGCCGTCGCGCCGCCACACGAGGAGACCACGGGTGCCGGTTTGCGCGGCGAGTGAGCCGGTTCGCCGCCGAGATGGCCTTCCGCTCATCAGTAAATAAGTAAGTACTCGCTTCTGAGACCTGCTTCCCCTACAGTGCTCAAAATCACAGGTGTGATTGCCGTCTCTTTGTCGGACGATGGTCATGCCATGTGGCTTCGGGTCACGGTTGAGCGATCAATCAGCGCCTGAGCTCGGATGGTCGCGCTGACGTCCGTGAATTTAAGGAGGCTGGGATGCTTCGTCTTGCTGTTTCCGGTGAGAGTTTCGGCTGATGGCGCTGTTGCTCGACAAGGGCGTGAACGGCGCCCGGAAACGAGCCGGCTCGGCGCTCGACGTGACCGGAGAGCTGTGCGTCACCTTCTTGGAGGGGATGCGCCGGACCTGGGACATCCGCACGTGGTGGGGCGAGTTCATCGAGCAGTGCTGGTTCATCGCCCGGGTGACGAGCGTTCCGATCTTCCTTATCGCGATTCCGCTCGGCGCGACGATCTCCCTGCAGGTGGGTGAGATCTCCCGGCAGATCGGAGCCCAGTCGAGCACCGGCGCGGCCGTCGTCGCCGCGATGGTCCAGCAGGTCGCCCCGCTGGCGGCGGCGTTGCTCATCTCCGGTGCGGGCGGGTCCGCCATAGCCTCCGACATGGGCGCGCGGAACATCCGCGACGAGCTCGCCGCGATGGAGGTCATGGGCATCAACCCGATCCATCGGCTGGTCACGCCACGGTTGTGGGCCGCCAGCACGATCGGGGTGCTGCTCTGCTCGCTGGTCATCCTGTCCGGTGTCGCCGGTGGCTTCTACTTCAACGTCATCCAGCAGGGTGTGAGCCCGGGGGCCTTCTTCGACGGCGCCGCCTCGCTGCTGCAACTCTCCGACCTCCTGGTCACCCTGTTCAAGGCCTGGATCTTCGGTTTCATCGCCGGAGCGGTCGCGTGCTACATGGGCATGAACTGTGACTACGGTCCCGTCGGCGTCGGCCGGGCGGTCAACAAGTCGACGGTGGTCACCTCCATCCTGGTGTTCGCGGCCAACTATGTGATCTCTGCTCTGTACTTCGTCCTCGTCCCCCCGAGGTTCTGATGGTCGCAAGTCAACCCGTACGACGGTTCGGCCGGGCGGTCCAGAATCGCGCGGCAGGTGTGGCCGACTCCGCCAACCTGGCGGTCTTCCTTGGGCGAGTGGTCTACCACCTGATCTTCGACATCATCCTGCGCCGGAAATACTGGAAGACCATCTTCCAGAACATGAGCGACATCACCATCGGTGTCGGTGCTCTGGTGATCGGTGGCGGCATGGTGTTCGTCATTTTCTCCATGTCGTTCTTCACCGGCCTCCAGGTCGGTATGCAGGGCTACCCGAGCCTGGCCCGGATCGGTGTGGAGTCGTTCACCGGCCTGGTCGCGAGCTTCTCCAGCGTTCGGGAGGTCACCCCGATCATCGCGGGCGTCGCGCTCATCGCCCAGGTGGGTTCGGCGTTCACCGCCGAGATCGGCGCGATGCGGATCTCCGAGGAGATCGACGCGCTCGAGGTCATGGGCGTGAACTCGCTGGCCTTTCTGGTGTGCACCCGCATCACCGCGGCGGTCCTGGCACTGGTCCCGCTCTACCTGGTCGCGCTGTTCGCCAGCTTTTTCGCAACCCGGCTCATCTCGGTGCAGTACTTCGGTCTGTCACCAGGCATCTATGACTACTATTTCCACCTTTATCTACCGCCGATCGATGTCTTCTATAGCGTCCTCAAGGTAGCCATCTTCGCTTTCATCATCATGTTCATCCACTGCTACCGCGGTTACTACGCCTTCGGTGGTCCGGTCGGGGTGGGCAACGCCGCCGGGCGGGCCATCAGGGAATCCAGCGTGGCCGTCATCGTGATGAACCTGATCCTGTCCTACATCTTCTGGGGCAACGGAGGAACGGTGAGTCTGACCGGATGATGACCTCAGATCTTTCCGCGCGCTCCCGGTTGACCTTCGCCGTCATCGGGGCGGCGGTCATGGTCGGGGGTGCCGCCGCCCTGGCGGCGGGCGTCATACAGTCACATCCTGGCGCGACGCATTACAGCGCTACGTTCGGGCGTGCGGGGCAGGGCCTGGACGAGCGCTCCAACGTCAAGATCCGAGGCATCGCCGTAGGCAGTGTCACCGGGGTCGGCCTGGACGACAAGGGCCGTGCGGTGGTGCGGTTCGAGGTCGACCACGGCATCAGGGTGCCGCGGACCGCGTCCGCGGGGATCGAGCCGGTCTCGGTGTTCGGACCCAAGGACCTCACCTTGGACCTCGGCACCGATGAGGGCTCGGGCCCGTACCTGAGCAGTGGCGGGACCATCGCGAAGACCACGGATCCGCAGGAGCTGTCGGACACCGCCTGGCCCGCCTACAAGCTGACGTCGGCGATCAGCCCCGAGGAGATCGCGACCATTCTGCACACCTTCTCCGAGGGACTGAACGGCAAGGGTCCCGCGCTGCGGCGGACGATCGACAACGGCTCCACCGTGGTGAACGTCGCCTACAGCAACAAGGCGGCGCTGCGGCAGGCCCTGGTGGACATCGAGGGCCTGGCCGGCACCCTGAGCAGCCGGGGTGACGAGATCGTCGACATCACCAGGGACTTCAACACCCTTTCACCGGTGCTCAACAGCCGGCCCGACAAGATCACTCAGTTGCTGGACGGAGCCGGCCGCGCCGCCGCCACGGTCGGCGACGGCCTGCAGAACCACGGGGATCAGGCGGGCGCGCTCATCGACAGCGGCGGCAAGCTGATCAACGTTCTGTACCGCCAGCGCAAGAACACCCCACTGCTGCTCGACGGGCTGAACGGCTTCTTCGGCGGCATCTCGAGCATCATCCGGGTGCCAGGGCCGAACGACACCCTGGTGGCGCAGGTCGTCAACACCCTCCCGCTGGACCTCTGCCTCACCTTCGTGGACGCCTGCCCACAGACGGGGGCCAAGTGATGGGAGCCAAGAAGGGCCGGGGTCCCGACCGCGGTGCGCTGTGGCGGTTCATCGCGTTCGCGGTGTGCACCGGGCTGCTGACGTTCCTCATCGGCCAGCAGATCATGGGCACCTCCTTCAATGACCGCTACACCCTCGTCGGCACCTTCGATGACGTCACCGGGCTGCTGGTCGGGGACCTGGTGAAGGTCGCCGGGGCACCGGTCGGCCGGGTGGACGGCATCAAGGTGAAGGAGGGCCGGGCCGAGGTCAAGATGCGGGTCGACAAGGCCGTCCATCTGCCCGACGACTCCACGGCCGCGATCCGCTGGCGCAGCCTCATCGGCACCCGGCAGATCTATCTCGAGCCGGGCCAGAGCCACACGATGCTCGGAAACGGATCGCGGGTCCAGCACACCCGTTCGGTGGTCGATCTCGGCGACATCGTCAACAGCCTGGGGCCGCTCACCCGCAGCCTCGATCCCAACCAGATCAACCAGGTGCTGCAGGCCCTCGCGACCACACTGGACGGCAACGAGGACAACATCAACCTGCTCACCAGCAACCTCGATGGGCTGCTGCGGACCTTCGCGACGCGCAGCACGACGATCGACCAGATGGTCAAGGACTACAAGGACGTCAGTGAGGTCATCAAACAGCGTGACGGCCAGATCGCCAGAAGCATCGACAACCTCGCCGGCATCACCGAGTTGCTCAACGGGAACTCCAAGCTCCTGAACGAGACGTTGGTCCAGGTCTCCGGTGTCACCACCAACCTCAATCAGGTCCTGGGCGGTCAGCAGGCACAACTGGGGCGGGTGGTGGACAACCTCGCCCAGTTCACCGGCACCTTCCGGATCAACGTCAAGAAGCTGGAACTCATGGTGCAGGAGCTTCCGCTGGCGCTGCGACGGTTGTTCGCGGCCGGCAACGGCGGGAACTACCTGCGGACGGACGCGCTCTGCCTCAACATCCGGCAGGGCCCCTGCCCCTTCAAGATGCAGTTCCCCGGTGCCACGAGCACTGGCAGCTCCAGAAGCACGGGCGCGCAGTACTCCTACGAGGACCTCAAGACGCTCGCTCAGATGCTGCGGGGAGGCCGGTAATGGCGCTGAAGTCCCTGCGCGACGTCAACAAGCGCATCGTCGCGATCATCTCGGTGGCGGTGATCACCGCGGCCTGTGCTTTCGCCTTCGTGGTCGGTCAACTGCACATATTCGACAGCGGCTATGCGATGAGCGGTGTGTTCACCGACACCGGTGGGATCAAGAAGGGTGACGACGTCCGGGTGGCCGGCGTGAAGGTCGGCCGGATCACGGGCGTCAGCCCCGACTTCGACCACGGAAAGGTGATCATCACCTGGAGTGTCGACGGAGGCATCCACCTGGGCCGCCAGACCCGCGCCGAGGTCCAGCTCTCGACCCTGCTGGGTGGCCGCTACATGCGGCTCACCGGCCCGGTCGCGGCGCCGTATCTCCAGAGTCTGCCGCCGGCACAGCGCCGAGTCCCCCTCGATCGCACCAGCGTCCCCTTCACGATCACCGACGCGCTCGAGAACACCACCCGGATCACCCAGACGCTCGACCAGAAGTCCGTCACCAAGCTGTTGGACGAGACCGCGAAGATCAAGGTGCCGAAGCGCGACCAGCTCCACACGATGCTGACCAACTTCACCCAGCTCGCCAAGGTGCTCAATGACGACAATCCCGAGATCCAGCAGCTGATCGCCAACAGCAAGCGGGTGACGGGCACCTTGGCGTCCAAGAACGACGAGCTGGTCCGGATCATCAATGCGAGCAGGTCGCTGCTCGCGACCGTGGTGGCGCGCCGTAACGAACTGGCCGCGACGCTCGGCCAGGGCAACCAGGTGGTCGCCACGCTGACGAACACCATCACCCGGCACGAAAAGCAGATCGATCAGATCCTCGCCGATCTGCATCTGCTGACCACCAGGCTGGCGCCCAACATGGACTCCCTCAACACCGCCCTGGGCCTGATGGGACCGACCTTCACCCAGACGGCCGGGGTCTACGGGCGGGGCGGCCGGTGGGTGGAAGGGCTGCTCACCGGGCTCGGCCCGCTGCAGCCGCCGGGACCCGTCTCAAGCCGGCGCTCGGGAGGATGAGGATGATCATCAGATTGCGCAGGTTCGTCCTCATCGCACTCGCCGTCGCGCTGGTGGCGCCGCTGGGCGGATGCTCCCTGGTCGCCCACGGGCAGCGTAAGCACATGACCGCGTACTTCGAGCGCGCCACGGCGTTCTACGAGAAGTCCAGGGTCAAGGTCATGGGCCTTGACATCGGCAGCGTGGACCGGGTGCGGTCCGACGGAGACCGGATACGGGTCGACTTCAGCGTCGACGCGAACGTGCCGCTCCCCGAGCAGCTGGACGCTTCCATCGTGCCGCTCAACCTGATCGGTGAACGCAATATCGTGCTGAGTCCCGCCTGGCAACCGGGCATGGCCAAGGCGCGCGACGGCAAGGTGATCCAGCTGGACCACACCCACGTGCCGGTCGAGACCGACGAGGCGCTGAAGGCCTTCACCAACGTGGCGAACGCCCTTGACCCCACCAAGGTCAAGAAGGCGCTCGGCGGCGCCGCCCAGTCGTTCGATGGGAACGGTCAGGCGTTCAACCAGGCGCTCGAGCAGGGTGGCCGGCTGACCACCAACATCGCCGGCCAGACCGACGAGCTGCTGAAGGTCGCGGGCAACCTCCACCAGGTGGCGGGAGTCGTGCGGGGCAGGGAGCAGGTGATCGGGCAGCTGGTCAACGACTTCTCCACCGTCACCCAGATCCTGGCCTCCGAGCGCCAGAACCTGACCCAGCTGGTCCAGAACGTCGCCGTGCTGATCGACCACGGCGATGGGCTGCTCAAGCGTTACCAGGGCAATCTGCCGTACGACCTGTCGGTGATCGCCCGGATAGCGTTGGTGGTGAATGGCCAGAGCCAGCGGCTGAGCCTGCTTCTGCAGTCCCTGCCCAAGGTCTCGAAGACGTTCATCAACGGCTGGGACCCGAAGAAACACGCGCTGGTGATCCGCTTCGCCACCGACGCCTTCCTGCGCACCTGGATCAGAGGACTGACCAAGAAGGACTACGTGCCCTGCCCGCTGCCCGCGCCCAACTCCAACTGTCCGTGGATGGGAGGCGCGAAATGAAGCGTGGACTGACCCTTCTCGTGATCGCGTTGGCGGCGGTGCTGATGTCATCGTGCTCGATCCGCACGTTGGGCGCGCCCACCGGAGACCTCACGTTGGTCGCCACCTTTGACGACGCGCAGAACCTCGTCACCGGCCACAGCGTCCAGATGGCGGACGTCAAGGTGGGGTCGGTCACCGGTGTGAAGCTGGTGGGCTACCGGGTCAAGGTGACGATGTCCATCAAGAACGGGTACAAGATCCCGAGCGGCACCGCGGCCGAGATCTCGGTGACCTCGCTGCTCGGTGAGAACTACGTGAAGCTGAAGCTGCCGCCGAACGCGAGCATGACCACGGGTCCCTTCCTGGCCAACGGCGCGGAGATCACGCAGACCAGCGTGACGCCGCAGTTCGAGACGGTCACTGCGAAGGCCGGTGAGCTGCTGAAGGCGCTCGCGGGCAATGACCTGGGCACCGTCGTCAACGCCGGGGCGACCGCCCTCGGCGGCAACGGCGCCAAGCTCAACGCGGTGGTGGCCAAGTCCAGCCTGCTACTGGACGTCTTCGCCAGGCAACGGGAGCAGCTGGGCACCGCGGTCGAGGATTTGGCTCGGCTGGGTCGGTCACTGGCGAACGGCAAGGATCAGCTCGCCCAGGCGCCGGTGGAGCTGGAGCGGACCACGAACCTGATCCTGGCGAACAAGGACAAGGCGCTGACCCTGGTGCGCAACCTCGCCAGGACGGCCAGGCTGCTCAACGAGAAGGTCCTCCTGGGCCGGGTGGCGGGGCTGAAGGCCACGCTGAACCGGCTTGATCCGGTGCTGCAACAGCTGGGCGGAGACCGGAGGCGGCTTACCAACCTGGTGGTCGGCCTGGAGGCGTTCGTCAACAAGCTGCCCAGGGCCACCTACGACGGTCAGTTGCTGCTCTATCCGGTTTTGAAGATCGTGCTCCCAGGACAGACGAAGCCGATCAATTTCGGCGGAGCCACGTCGGCGAAGACCAAGAAGGGGTCCACCGCCACTGATCCTGTCACCAAGCTGCGAGATCTGCTGCCGAACCTGGATCAGCTCCTGGGGAGACACTGATGAACAGGCGGATCCTGATCAACCTCGTCGTCTTCGCGGCGGTCAGCGTCGTCTTCATCTGGTGGGCGCTCCAGAACGTCATCACGTTCGACTTCATCGACCGGCCCTATACGATCACCGCCGAGTTCACCGCCTCGCCGGGCCTGCACCCCAACTTCGAGGTCGACTATCTGGGTCTCCCGGTTGGGAAGATCCAGAACGTGGAGCTCAAGACCGGCAAGGTCGTGGTGAAGATGGGCATCAAGCGGGGCACCAAGATCCCGCAGGGTGTCACGGCGGCCGCTGGACGTAAGTCCGCGGTCGGTGAGCCTTTCATCCAGCTGACCCCGGCCCCTGGGCAGGGTCATGCGGCGCCGTTGCGCCCGGGCTCGGTGATCGCGGTGACACAGACCTCGGTGCCTTCGTCCTACGGTCAGCTCTTCGGCGCGGTGAACAAGGCGCTGAGCGCCATCGACCCCAACGATGCCAAGATCCTCGTGCATGAGCTGGCGGTCGGCTGGAGTGGCCGTTCGGACTCGCTGCGGGAGACCATCGACGGCGCGGACAAGATCACCTCCAGCTTCGCGGAGAACTCTGGGCTCCTCGATGGTCTGACCAAGGACCTGGCCAAGATCACTCACGAGGTCGCCAAGAACAGGGGTGCGCTCGGTCAGGGCATCGACAACCTCGCAGCCACCACCTCGGCGCTGAGCAGTGTCCGCTCGCAGCTCGCCCGGATTCGTGACCAGGGGCCGGACCTCCTCGCCAGGGTCAACAAGCTTCTCGACGCCGGCGGCTCCGATCTCGGCTGCACGTTCGACTCGCTGGGCAGCGCGCTGCCCAAGGTCGCCGACACCAAGGGACTGTCGAACCTGAATCAGACCCTGGCGCTGGCGCCCTCGCTGGCCCAGGCCCTGGGTGATGTCATCGGTAAGGATCAGGGGCAGTACGTACTCAAGGTCATCTTCATAGTGACGCTGAAGAAGCAGGCGACGCTGGAGTACAAGTACCCGCTGGCACAGCCCGGTGTCGCCAAGATCCCGAAATGCCCCGATGGGCGTGCACCCGGGCTGGTCACGCAGGTCTCCGACCCGTCCAAGGCGCTCGCGCAGGTCAATCCATCGCAGTATCCCGCCGCCAAGCCCTCCCCGGTGACGTTGACGAACGCCTCGCACGAGGGGGCCGGTGGCCCTCCGAGCTGGTTGATCTACATCCCCCCGCTGCTCGCACTGCTGGTGTTGATCAAAGTGATGGCCGGAACCGTGCCCCTGTTGTCCGGGCGCCGACGCAGACGCCGAATCTCTTCTAGGAGACGCCAGTGAGCGCCAAGACCACCAAGGGGCATGACGCCGCCGAGGACGCTGTGGAGACCGAGGACGTCCTGATCGAAGAGGAGGAGCCTGCGGTCAAGGCGACGGCGAGGAAGAAGGTCCGGCGGGTTCGGGTCGTCGAGATCATCGATGACGAAGACCTGGACGAGGTGCTGGACCAGCTCGACGCCCAGGAAGCGGAAGAGGAAGAGGAAGAGGCGGAGAAGCCGCGATCCGTGAAGAAGGCGCCCGCTCCAGAGGAACCGGACGGTGCCGCGCCCCGTGGCCCGCTTCTCTCACCCCTCGTCCGTACTGTCGCGGCCATCGTGGTGATCGCGGCGCTGGCCAGCTTCGGCCTCTTCGAATGGCGGCAGGCGAGCGACCTCTCGGCCAAGCAGGAGGTGCGCAGGCAGATCGAGGCCAAGCTCACCGAGTTCGGCGGTGCGGTGGGCACCTATGACACGAGCAACGTCAAGGCGTCCCAGGACAAGATCGCGAGCTATATGGTCGGCGATGCGCTCAGCGTGTTCCAGGCCAACGCGGCCAAGGCGCAGACGCTGACCGATCCTTCCAAGGCCAAGGTCACCACCGTGTCCAAGGCGCGCCAGGTGATCGTCGGCAACGTCAACGGAGAGTTCGCCACGGGGCTGATCGCCGTCGACATCACGCTCACGACCGACCAGGGCAGCGCGCCGATGTCGAACAACTACCTGGTGATCGACCTGGTCAGGCAGAAGGGCGTCTGGAAGGTGAGCAAGCTGACGCCGATCGGCAGCCCGTCCGACTCGGGCACTGACGGCACCACCGGAACCATCCCTGGAACCAGCGCGACGCCGACGCCGACGCCGACGAAGTAAGAACGGCGATGCGAAGTGCCCCTCGTATCGGGGATGACGTGAAGGCCATGCTCATGATGGAATCCGGGTGAGCATGATTCAGAGGGACGAAGACATGACCTCGGCGGACGAGCGAGAATCCCTGATCCGGGACTTCGGTGTGCTGCTCGGTGCGGCCAGCCGGGTGGAGCGGATCGCGGCTCGAGCGTTCGAGCGGGAGTGCGGGATCAGCCACGCGATGTTCGAGGTGCTGCTCCGGCTGGACCCCGGGGGCGACGGTTCCTCGATGAGTGAGCTGGCCTGTGACCTGATCCTTACCAGCGGGGGAATGACCCGGCTGATCGATCGGATGGTGAAGGCCGGCCTGGTCCGGCGCTATCCGTCCACCACCGACCGGCGGATCCAGCTGGCCGACCTGACGCCACGTGGCCAGGACATGCTGGCCCAGGCCAAGCGCGTGCACGCCGAGACCCTCAAGCGGTTCTTCGCCGGCCCGCTCAGCGATGGTGATCGGGAGGCTCTGGTCGCAGCCCTGCGGCAGGTCGACGACCGGGCCCGGAAAGAGCTCGGCGGCCTGGGCTGAGACCCTCCGTGATCACGGAGGGTGTGGGGGCCACTGGCGGGGATTGGCTCTGTTGGGCCTGGCTGGGGAAGGTGCAGGCTGGGAGGCATGAACGAGCTGCATCGCGAGACCCGCGCCGTCCACGTTCCCGTCCGGCAGCCCACCGGCAGCCGGCCGCTGGGAGTGCCCATCTACCAAGGCCATCTGTTCGCCTTCGATGACGCCGACGCGATGGCCGCCGCCTTCGACGGCCCCGAGGGCGCCTTCTTCTACAGCCGCCTCGGCAACCCCACGGTCCGCGCCCTCGAGGACGCGGTCGCCGACCTCGAAGGCGGGGTCGGAGCGCTGGCCACCGGCTCCGGCATGGGCGCCATCAGCGCGGTGCTGCTCTCTCTGCTGAAGTCGGGCGATCACCTGATCGCCCAGCAGTGCCTCTACGGCGGGACGTATGCGCTCGTACGCGACCTGGCCGAGCGCTGGGGCGTAGAGGTCACCTATGTCTCCGGCGACGATCCCGAAGAGGTCCGGGCGGCACTGCGCCCGAACACCCGGGTGCTGTATCTGGAGACGATCGCCAACCCGACCACCCAAGTGGCCGACCTACCCGCGCTGCTGGCCGTGGCCCGGGAGGCAGGGGTGACCGGGGTGGTGGACAACACCTTCGCCACTCCGCTGCTCTGCCGGCCCATCGAGCACGGCGCCGACATCGTCGTCCACTCGGCCACCAAGTTCCTGTGCGGCCACGGCGACGCGCTCGGCGGCCTCGCGGTCTTCGCCGACGCCACGCTACACCGGAAGGTCTGGGACCACGCCGTCGAACTGGGGGCCTCGGCCGACCCGTTCGCGGCCTGGCTGGTCCTGCGCGGACTGACCACACTGGCGCTGCGGATGGAACGGCACTGCTCGAACGCACAGTTCCTGGCCGAACGGCTGGCCTCGCATCCTTCGGTGACGCGGGTGCACTATCCCGGGCTGACCTCGCACCCGGGCCATGAGCTGGCCGGCCGGACGATGTCCGACTACGGCGGGGTGGTCTCCTTCGAGCTCGCCGGCGGGCGCGCGGCCGGCCGTACGTTCATCGAAGCGGTACGGCTCGCCTCGCTCACTGCCTCCCTCGGCGAGGCGAAGACGCTGGTCATCCACCCGGCCAGCACCTCACACCGGCAACTCGACGCCGCCGCGCTGGAGTCCGCTGGGATCGGGGAGGGGACCGTACGGATCGCGGTGGGCATCGAGCACCCCGACGATCTGTGGGCCGACTTCGAGCAGGCTCTCACCAAGGCAGAGTGAGGGCTACCGGCGCCCTAGGGCATGGCGTGCCGCCCCTCACCCAGGGTCGGCACGCCACACCCTGTTTTGGTCCGGTTCCGGTCTGGACAGATGTCCACCCCCATCGAGTACGCTCAACCTAGCGGTTGCTTGTTTTCACTGCCGATGGAGGCTCCGGACATGATCGAATTCCACCCAGTCACCCGGAACATCGGGGCCGAGGTCACCGGAGTTGACCTGAGCAAGCCCCTGGAGGCGGAGCAGGTCGTCACGATCCGGCAGGGTCTGCTCGACCACATGGTGCTCTTCTTTCGAGACCAGAACATCACCGACGACGAGCACCTGGAGTTCGCCAAGAACTTCGGCACGCTCAACCTGCCGCCGATGGACACCTCGGGCAGCGCCATCCACGTCCTCGACCAGACCGATCCCAAGGGCGAGGGGGGCGACCAGTGGCACAGCGACAACACCTTCATGAAGATCCCTCCGATGGGGTCGCTGCTGCGCGCGGTGATGCTGCCGAAGGTCGGCGGCGACACGAACTGGGCCAACATGTACATGGCCTACGACTCGCTGCACCCGTCGATCCAGCGACTCTGTGACGAGCTCTACGCCGAGCACGACCTGACCATGTCGGTGTCCAAGGCCATCGACAAGGGCCATCGGATGGATCTCCGGGCCATGCAGGACAAGAATCCGCCGTCAGTCCACCCGGTGGTCCGCGTCCATCCGGAGACCGGTCGTAAGGCGCTCTATGTCAACCGCAGCTCGGTGACCCGGCTGATCGGCCTGTCCCGCCGGGAGAACGAGGCACTGCTGCCACTGCTGTTCGACGCCGTGCGCGATCCCCAGTTCCAGGTCCGCCTCAACTGGCGGGTCGGCACGCTGGCGTTCTGGGACAACCGGCCGACCCAGCACTACGCGGTCGCGGACTACACCCAGCGCCGCAAGATGCATCGCGTCACCGTCAACGCCCCGGCGGACATCGACAACGGCGTCCCCCAGGGACCCGGTGGTGTCACCGGCGACGACGCCCCCGCCGAAGCCGCCGCCGCCCGCTATCTGTAGACCCGGTCTCCGTGATCCGCCCCCGCAGGACCCACCGTGATCATGCAATCGTTCGATGATCGATTGCATGATCACGGTGGGGGACGCGGGTTCCTGATCTGAGCCCATGGCCATATCGTTGACCGCACAACGAGATCGAGGTCGAACCCTGCGAGCCTCGTCCCGGCACGATCCGGCGCGAAGATTTCCGGCATGAGGTTGAGGAGCGCGACGTGAAGTTCTTCCTGCTCGTATCGTGTGCGGTGGTGTGTGCGGCTCTCAGCTTCATGTGGCACAAGCCATGGCTCGGTGGCGTGGGACTGCTGTGCGGATTCGCGACCATGTGGATCGATCGCGACCCGGTCCGGGTCGAAGCCCGCGAGCGCGAGCTCGAAGGAACCATGGAGGTACGCAAGATGCGTGCCAAACGAGAGCCCTGAGCATCGCCCCGTCTCTGTCAGAGGTAGAAGCCGGTGTCGTCGAGAGTGCGGCGCTGTTCGGTGGTGACGATCTGACGTTCTCCGTTGCGCATCGCCATCAGCTCGGCCAGGGTCGCCCCGTCCGGCCCGATCTTCGTCGAAGCGGGCTCTTCTTTCAGCCAGTCGGTGGCCTCGGCCTGGGACAGCCGGCCCACCTCGATCTGGGCCAGACAGCGACCGGGCCGGACGACCGCGGGGTGCAGCCGGGTCAGATCCTCGTTGGTGGTGATCGCCACCAGCACGTCGCGGCCTTGGCCGAGCATTCCGTCGGTGAGGTTGAGGAGTCGGGACAGCCCCTGGCCGGTGGACTGCTTGGCCTCACCGCGGATCAGCTCGTCACAGTCCTCGAGGATCAGCAGCCGCCAGCGGCGCTTCTCGTCGTCGTCCCCGTCGGTGCCGACCGCGACTTCCATCAGATAGCCGGGGTTGCCGAACAGCACTTCCGGATCCAGCACGCAGTCGAACTGACACCACGTGGCCCACTCGCGGGCCAGCGAGCGCAGTGCGGTGGTCTTGCCGGTGCCGGGCGGCCCGTGCAACAGCAGCAACCGGCCGGTCACGTCGGCGGCCTTCAGGGTCATCAGCCGGTCCATGGCCCGGGTCACGTCGGCGGAGTAGTTGTCACGGATCTCCGGCCAGGTGGCGGTGGAGATGTTCCGCTCCCGGCGCCGGGGACCGTGCCCGGTCAGATGCCAGAAGCCCATCTCCACCTGGGTCTCGTCCTGGGGAGCCGGCTCGGTGGCATCCCGGGTCGACTCCTCCAGGATCGCCCGCGCCAGCTCGTCACTGGTCGCGGTCACCTCGATCTGCGCGGATCCGCTGCGCCACCGTACGGCTCGTAGCGTCCAGCCCTCGCCGTCGGCCAGCAGCGCGGTCGGGCCGTCGTCCTCGGTGGTCATCCGCAGCACCCGGGAGCCCTCGGGCCGCAGCGGCGCTTCCGGCCGTACCCGCTCCAGGTCGGCCGAGCGGGCCCAGGGCTGGCGGCCGGAGACGAACGGTTCCAGCGCGAGGGCGTCGATGATGTCCCGCGCCGAGTCGGAGTCGTCGACGTTCATGATCCAGGGCAGCCGGGTGGCCGGGTCGGCGGCAGGCCGGACGGGCTCGATGAGGCGCAGCGGCTCCTGGGGGGTGGACATGCTCTCGATGATCAGCCTCGATGGTCTCTGGCGTCCACTGAATTTCGGTTTCGTATGTCTGGAGCAAACGCGTGTGAAGACCGCCGCACCCACGAGCGATCGTGCGGAGGCTCCACGGGTTCAGTCGCCGCGGCGGGACTCCTTGTCCTGCTCGTCCATCGCCGCGGCCTCTTCCGGGGTCGGCGCCGTGCCCCCGAGATAGGCCGGCTGCCACCAGGTCTCCCCGGCCTTGGGCGTCTCCGGATACTCCCGCTGGGCCTTCTCCACCAGCTCGGACATCCGGGCCCGCAGTTCCTCGGTGACCTTGTCGTAGTCGTCACCGCGCTTGGGGTACATCGGCTCGCCGACCAGGATCGTGATCGGGATCTTCCGCTGGAAGAGATTGCGCGGCCGGCCCTTGGTCCACAGCCGCTGCCCACCCCACACGGCCATCGGGATCATCGGCACGTTGGAGGCGACCGCCATCCGCACGGCGCCGCTCTTGATGTCCTTGACGGTGAAGGACCGGCTGATCGTGGCCTCGGCGAAGACCCCGATCACCTCGCCGCCCTTGAGTGCCTTGAGCGCTGCCATGTACGACGCCGCGCCCGCTTCACGGTCCACCGGGATGTGGTGCATGCCGCGCATCAGCGGGCCGGAGATCTTGTTGTCGAAGACCTCCTTCTTCGCCATGAACCGGACCAGCCGTCCGGCCGGGTTGGCACCCAGCCCGCAGAAGATGAAGTCCAGATAGCTGACATGGTTGCTCACCAGTACCGCACCACCCGTCTTCGGGAAGTTCTTGGTGCCCTCGATCCGGAACTTCAGCCCAAGGAGGCGGAACAGGGTCTTCGCAGCAGCGATCACCGGGGGATACACGAACTCCGTCATGGGAGAACGTTAACTCAACCCTGGACGGCGCCGGTCTGGCGTCGCCGTACAGGCCCGAGCTCTCAATCTTTGTGCCGTCCCGCCAGTGACGCCGGCGCTCAGCGGCGGGTGGGCTGCAACGGGGCGGTGACGGGGAGCAGGTTCGCGGGGCTCGCCGGTTGGGGGGTGCGGTTGAGGAGCACCCGGCGAAGGACCGTGGGCCGGAACAGCGAGGGCGGCTCCTGCTTCAGAGCGAGCACGTCGAGGAGGGCCGCGCAGACGTGTTCGTCCACGTTGGCGGCGGCCACCACCCGATCGACGTAGCGGTTGATGATCCGGTTGTGCGGACGGATCGGTGACCCTTCGGTTTCGGGATAGCGGAAGTCCTCGCCGGTGGCGACCAGCCAGGCGCCGGAACCGCAGCGCTTGGCCCGGCGCTGGAAGGTGCGGGTCATGCCGGTGGGATCGCCGGACAGCAGACCGTCAAGGATGACCGCCTGCAGGGCGGCCACGCTCATGCCCTGCCCGTAGATCGGGTTGAAGGCACAGACCGAGTCGCCGACCGCGATGAACCCTTCAGGCCAGGCGGGCAGCTTCTCGTAGTGCCTCCGGTGATTGGCCGTACGGCGGAAGCTGGTGATCGGCGTGAGCGGCTTCGCGGCGCGGATGGCGTCGTACAGCACCGGGTCGCGCAGGCCCTTGGCGAAGTCCAGAAAGCCGTCTTCGCTGGTAGGTGCGTAATCCCGGCCGGCTCCACTGAGGCTGCAGATCCAGCGGCCGCCCTCCTGCGGGAACAGCCCGCCGGTGCGCTTGCTGTGCGGCGCCTCCGCCTGGAGGTAGAGCGCCTGCCAGCCCGGGTCGAAGCCGTCGGGGATGGTGTAGTAGCGGCTGGTGTACCCGAGGAGTGGGTCCACCTTGGTCTCCTTGGGGAGCGGGTAGCCCAGGAGGGACAGCCACTCGGGTGCCCGAGAGGTACGGCCCGTGGCGTCGACGACCAGGTCGGCGCGGATCGGTTCGCTGGCCCCGTTGGTGCCGGCCTCACGGACTTCGACGCCCGCCACATCCTTGCGCCGATCGCCCGAGCCGGCCGGGATCAGGCCGGTGACCTCGTGGTGCGGGAGCACGGTCAGTCGCGGGGTCAGCCGCTGCCGGATGGTCCAGTCGAGCATGGGACGGCTGAAGGTCAGCATGCGGGTCACGTCGAATCGGCGGCGCCAGCCCGCGGAGGTCAGCCAGAGGAGATCCTTGGGGATGCCGAGTTCCGGGACTCCGGAGGCCAGCAGCTCCGCCTCGATCCCGGGGAAGAGGTCTTCGATGATCTCCAGGCCCTTGGTCCAGAGCACGTGCAGGTGGCGGGACTGGGGCACCCCCGGCCTGAACTCGTTGGACTCGGGGAACCGATCTCGCTCGATGAGGGTGACCCGGTCGAAGTGGTCGGTCAGGATCCGTGCGGTCAGCAGCCCGGCGAGGCTGCCTCCGATGACGACGGCATGCTCACGCGGCTTCTTGGTGTGAGGCATCCTGACCTCTCATGCGCGGGGGAACGGCGGGTGCCCTGATTGTCGATCGCATCAACCCGATACACCAGGATGTAGCAGTACAAATAGCTATTTACGGTCTATTAGTGGCATCTCCCCAGAAAGTAATATAAAAGGTATGCATTGACCGATGAGGGCGAATCTGTGGATACTCGAACGGTCCCGAGAGTGTGGCGGGCCGATCTTGAGGAGCCGTGCGATGACCACTGGCACACGATCCCCTTCGCGCACTCAACATCACCGGACCATCAAGAGCGAACTGACCGAAAGCGTTCACCCGGCCTGGGTCGAAAGCATGATTGCGAACCTCAAGCCGGACTGGAACGGTGTATGCGAGTCTCCGCTGTTCGAGGCCACCGTGCAAGGCCCGTTGCCGGAACAGTCGTGGCGCTACGTCGTCCTCGAATTCTTCGGGGTCGTCGAGGCCTTCCCCAAGTACATGGGCGTCACCCTCGGCAAGACGACGTTCGGCCGGCGGCCGGGCGACATCCTGGCCAGGGACTGGCTGATCGGCAACATCCGGACCGAGGCCCTGCACGCCCAGTGGTTCATCGACTGGGCCGTCGGGCTCGGCGTCACCTACGACGAGATGGTCTCCCACCGGCCTGGCCCCGAGGTCGCCGCGCTGCAGGAGTACCTCTGGTCGATGGCCTACCGGGGCTCGCTCGCCGAGGCCTTCGCCGCGATCAACTACGCCATCGAAGGCACCACGGGGGAGTGGACCCGGCTGGTCATACCCGCGTTCAAGGAACGCTTCGGTGACGACAAGTCCGGCCTGATGTGGCTTATCGAGCACGCGGAGTACGACGACGCGCACCCGCGCGAGGCCCTCGAGCTCATCAAGATCACCGTTCAGGGCGAGGAGGAGCGGCAGAGGGTCGAGGAGGTCGCCAGGCTGTCGCTCCAGCTCTTCCGGCGCGGTTTCGACGCCTGCCACCGGGTGGGCACCGGCTGACCGCCAAAGGTCAGGGAAGTTTCCAGTCGATGGGTTGGGCGCCCTGGCGTTCGAGCATGGCGTTGGCCTTGCCGAAGGGGCGGGAGCCGAAGAAACCGCGGTCGGCCGACATCGGGCTGGGATGCGCCGACTCGATGCAGGGCACCTCGCCCAGCAGCGGGCGCAGGTTGCGGGCGTCCCGGCCCCACAGGATCGCGACCAGCGGGGTGCCTCGTGCGGCCAGTGCCCGGATCGCCTGCTCGGTGACCTCTTCCCAGCCCTTGCCGCGATGCGAGGCGGGCTTGCCCGGCGCGACGGTGAGCGACCTGTTGAGCAGCAGCACCCCGCGCTCGGTCCAGGGCGTGAGGTCGCCGTTGGAGGGCTCCGGATGGCCGAGGTCGGCGCCATACTCCCGGAAGATGTTGATGAGGCTGCCGGGCAGCGGCCGTACCTCGGGCGCCACCGAGAAGCTGAGCCCGACCGGATGCCCAGGCGTGGGGTAGGGGTCCTGGCCGACGATCAGAATCCGTACGTCCTGGAACGGCTGCTGGAAAGCTCGCAGGATGTTCGGACCGGCCGGCAGATACCGGCGGCCCGCGGCCACCTCGGCACGCAGGAACTCACCCATCGCCCCGATCCGATCGGCGACCGGTTCCAGCGCGGTGGCCCAGCCGGCCTCGACGGTCTCACTCAGCGGACGTCCTGTCATGTTCTGCAACTTTAGTGATGGACCGGCCTCCGCGGGGCGACACCGCGGACGAAGCAGAAGCGCTGGGCACAATCCAGGTCTGGGTGTCAGGGACGGGCCGTCGATAGAGTCGGCTGGCCGGGCCGATGACTGGAGGATCCGCGATGATGACGTTGCTCTCGTACGACCGCTACTACGCCGAGATCGAGGCCGAGACGGCCAAGATCGTCGAGGCGGTGCGTTCCGCCGATCCGGCGGCGCCGGTGCCGTCCTGCCCCGGCTGGACGCTGAGGAAGCTGGTCAACCATGTCGGCAGGGTCCACCGGTGGGCGGGGGCGAGCGTGGCACGCCGCGCCACCGAGAGCCTCGACACGCGGAGCCTGGACGATGCGGTGCCACCCGAGGACCACGAGGAGCGGCTGGCCTGGCTGACCGCCGGTGCCGAAGGGGTCGTCCGGGCGCTCCGCGAGGCCGGTCCCGAGACACGGGTGTGGACCTGGGGCGATGAGCAGAGCGCTGGATTCTGGGCCCGCCGGATGACCCACGAGACCCTCGTGCACCGCGCCGACGCCTGCCTCGCGGTGGGCGCGGGCTTCGACCCGGCGCCGGAGTTGGCCGCCGACGCCGTCTCCGAGCTGCTGAGCTTCATCGAGTCCCCCAAGGTGGGCGAGATGAGGCCGGCCTTCAAGGAGCTCAAAGGCGACGGCGAGACGTTGCACTTCCACGCCACGGACGGCGGACTCGGCGAGGCGGGGGAGTGGTCCGTGCGCCGTACCCCGGGTGGAGCCGTATGGGAGCACGGGCACGGCAAGGGCGACGTGGCACTACGGGGCCCAGCCGTCGACCTGCTGCTGGTGATCTACCGGCGCCTACCGCCCGCCAGTGCCAGGGTCGAGGTCCACGGTGACGAGAAGCTCCTCGACCACTGGCTCGCCCACAGCGCCTTCTGACCGCGCGATCAACCGGCGGCAGGAGCGGGGCGCACCAAAAAGGCCAGCGCGGCCGCGATGAGGGCCGCGACGCCGGCGACGAGCAGCGCGCTCTGCCAGCCGTGCGTGAGAGCGGTCATGAAGGCATGGACCGAGGTGGCCGAGAGTCCTTCGCCGGGCCATGCCGTCACCGAAGGTGTACGGGCCGAAACGATCGAGCCGAGAACCGCGCTCGCGAGCGTTCCGCTGAGCGCCAGCGCTGCCTGCTGGAAGCCTGCAGCGACCCCGGGCAGCTCATGTGAGGCATCGCCGATGGCCGCGACGAACACCACTGCGATCATCCCCCGGCCGGTGAGGGTCTGTCATCCGGGCTCCTCCTCTAAAACTCCGCCGGAGCGATCCGATCACGTTTGTCATGAAAACGCTGAACAATCACCGTGATCGCGCGGCATTGGCTGCATGTCGCAAGAAGCGAAGCGTCCACTTGGGGTCGGGACCATTGAGGGCGTGTCACCCGGGTTGGAACGAGTCCATCAGGGGAGAGTTGGCGTAACGGACTGATGACATTGAGTTAAGTCCGTGTTACGTAGTTACAGCCTTTATTGACCTACTTGTCGGTACTGCATAGCCAGTAGAGGTCGGGAGGCATACGAGCAGATGGGCCGGAAAGATGAGCCAGTTGACCGCGGTCGACGCGAACTTCCTCAACATCGAAGGCGGCACCACCGTCGCGCATATCGGCGGCGTGGCCATCCTTGATACGACGCTTTGCCCAGGTGGCAGACTCACCCTCGATGAGATGATCGAACTCGTACGGGAGCGCGCGTATCTCGCCAAGCCGATCCGCCAGAGGCTGGTCGAGGTGCCGTTCGGCATCGACCTGCCGTACTGGATCGACGACCCGGACTTCGACCCCGCCCTGCATGTGCACGAGGTCACGTTGCCGTGCCCGGGTGACGAGCGACAGCTCGGCGAGGAGGTCGCTCGGCTGCACGAGTCGCCGCTGGATCGGAGCCGCCCGCTGTGGGAGATGTGCCTCGTCCATGGACTGGCCGGCGGCCGGACCGCGGTCTACGTCAAGGTGCACCATGCCGCCATCGACGGGGTCCTCGCCGCGGAGACCCTGGCCGCGCTGCTGGACCTGTCACCCGAGCCGCGTGCCCTGCCGGCCCCGAAGGAAGAGGAGCCCGAACGGGCGCCGGGCGTGCTGACCATGCTCGGCACCGGGGTGCTCAAGAACGTGATGCACCCGATGCGCTCGACCCGGGCGTTCGTCCGTACGGCGCCGTACCTCGACGAGATCCCGGGCCTCGGGCAGTACCCCGGGATGGACTGGGTATCACGTGCGCTGCAGACCGTGCTGCGGGTGGACACCAAGAGAACGCACAGGGTGCCGAGGCTGAGCCCGCCGCCCACCCCGTTCAACGGGACGATCAGCGCGCACCGCGGATTCGCGTACGGCTCGCTGCCGCTGGAGGAGATCAAGTGGATCCGGCAGAACCTGGGGGGCAGCGTCAACGATGTCGTGATGGCGCTCTGCGCCACGGCGTTGCGTCGCTGGTTGATCGAGCACGACGCACTGCCGGACCAGCCACTCGTCGCCGGCGTGCCGGTATCACTGCGGCAGAACAGCGGCGAGACCTGCGAGGACGGCGGCAACCGGCTCGCGGTGATGATCGCCCCGCTGGCGACCCATGTCGCCGACCCCGGAGAGCGCTTCGACGCGGTGCGGAACAGCATGCGCGCGGTCAAGCGCCGGTTCGTCGCCTCCTCCGGCGGCTGGCTGCAGGAGGTCAGCTCGATGATGCCCGCGCCGATCGCCGGAATGGCCACTCGGCTGGCGCTGCAGTTCGCTCCCAACTCCATTCTGCGGACCGTCAACCTGATCGTGTCGAACGTGCCCGGCCCGCAGATTCCGCTCTATCTCCGCGGCGCCCAGGTGCTCGGCTACTACCCGCTCTCGGTGATCAGCGATTCGACCGGCGGCCTCAACATCACGGTGTTCTCTTATAACGGGAACATCGACGTCGGTGTCACCGCCTGCCCCGACCTGGTCCCCGACGTGTGGAAGGTGATCGCCTACATGGGTGAGGCGCTGGACGAACTCAAGACGCTCGCAGGGTCCTGACATGTCTTGATCGTCGGCCTGGTCCGGATCGCCCCGATCACGGCATCATGTTGGTCATGGATCAACCGGTTCGATGGCGGGTGAGCGGGTTCACCGAACTGCGCGAACTCGGGTCCGGAGCCCAGGGCAGGGTCGTGCTCGCCAGGCACGACGTGACCGGCACGGTCGTCGCGGTGAAGTACGTCTTCACGACCCGTGACCTCACGAGGTTCCGGGAGGAGGCGCGGCTGCTCAGGCGGGTGGCCAACCCGTACGTCGCGAAGCTGTACGACTACGTCGAGGAGCCCGGGGCGGGCGCCGCCATCCTCATGGAGGCCGTGGACGGTGTCTCCCTCCAGGTGGCACTGGACCGGCACGGCACCCTCACCCCTGAGGCGTCCCTGTCCGTGCTGAAGGGCTCGCTGCTCGGTCTGGCCGCCGCGCACGACTTGGGCGTCGTGCACCGCGACTACAAGCCCGCGAACGTCGTGGTCGAGGGCAGCGGACTCAGCAAGCTCATCGACTTCGGCGTCGCCACCCTCACGGGTCAGCAGGCCCGCAGCGGCACGCCCGCCTACATGGCTCCCGAGCAGTGGCGGGCCGAACCCGCCACTCCCTCCACCGACGTGTACGCGGCCACCTGCGTGTTCTTCGAGTGCGTCACCGGCCACCGGCCGTACACCGCCGACGACCAGGTCGCGCTCATGGGCCGGCACCTCACCGAGCCGGTGCCGGTCGAGGAGGTGCCCGAACCACTGCGCGGACTGGTCGCCCGAGGGATGGCCAAGACGGCGGGGGAACGGCCGGCGAGCGCCGCCGCGTTCGTGACCGAGCTGGAGGCCGTGGCCGGCACCGCATACGGCCCGGACTGGGAGACGCGCGGCTGGCAGGCTCTCGGCGCGACGGTCGCCGCGCTCGCCGTCCTGTCACCATTGGCCGGGCTGCTCCTCGGCGCCGGCCAGGCGGCGGGCCAAGCCGCAGGTCAGGCAGCAGGTCAGGCAGCAGGTCAGGCGGCCGGGCATGGGGCCGGGTCCACGATCGGGCACGGCGCCGCGACCACCGGTCGGCGGATCTTCTACAAGACGGTGCTGGGCAAGGCCGTCATCGCCGGGACCGCCGCGGTGGCGGTCGCCGGGGGCGGAGCCGCCGTGGTCGTGGCGGCCAAGCCGTTCGCGAAGTCCGCGGCGAAACCTGCCGCGCCGCCGCCCCTGCCCACTCTCGCCTACGCCACCGCCGACGCGGTCCAGGTCCGGTCCGGGGCCGGTACGCCGCGTACGGTCGCCGCGTTGCGGGGCGGTACGAAGGTGCAGGATCTCGTCTGGTCCGCCGACGGGAGACGGCTCGGCTGGACGACCGGTGCCTCTTTCTCGGGCAGTCAGATTCACCTCGCCGACGTGCGCGGCGGCGGCCCGGTGCGGACCTGGCCGTGTGATTGTTCCAGCATCGCCTTCCAGGGCGACCGGCTGTTCGCCGGTGAGACCATCTCCGGGAACGATCCCCATCTCCTCGGTTTCTCCGCCGAGGCCGCGAAGCCGGTCCGGGTGAAGATCACCGGGCTGCCGGCCGCCTTGACCACCGACTTCGCCAACAGCTTCGACCTGCTCACCGCGACGGCCTCAGGTGCGCTGATCATCGGATATGGAACCGGGGTCAGCGCTTCTGGGGGGCCCGAGGTGCTGTACCGCGTGGACGCCGCGGGACGGGCCACACCGTTCGTCCGGTCTCAGAAGACCTTCCTCGACAACACGATCCCCCGGGGCTTCACCACGAGCCCGGACGGTAAGCGGATCGGTTACGTCATCACCTCGCACGGCGGCTACTGCAGTAACTTCGACTCGGTGGTCCTGCTGGACGCGGCCACCGGGCAGGAGAGCCGCCCGGCCTTGCCCGCGCGCACCTACGCCGGGGCCGTCTGGTTCGACACCGCAGGCGTCGCGTACGCCTCGATCGTCGCCGCCCCGGCCGGCTGTGTCACCCGCGGTATCGGCGGTACCGCTACCGTCAAGGACATCACGGCTGCTCCGCAGGTGTACCGCGCGGAGGGTGCCCGGTGGGTGAAGACCTCCGACAGCGCGCTGCGGCGGTGCTATGAGCGGGCCGGCTGGCAGGCCACGCTGACCGGGACCATGACGTCCAGCCCATTGGGCGGCGGCTGGACCGCCGGAGACCTGGTGGTGACCCATGACAAGGTCACCACCCCCCTCGTCCGGCAGGTGAACCTGCTCGCCTGGGCGCCCCGCTGACCCGGGACGCGCAGAGTCTCCCCGCCGCCCGCCCCGGCACATCATGACCGGATGTGCCTGGTCATTCCTCCAGGGCCGTGAGGAACTCCCGTGCCCAGCGGTTGACGTCGTACTGACTCACGCGCCGGCGCATCGCCCGCATCCGGCGGGCCAGATCGTCCGGCTCGGCCCGCATCGCCGTGAGCAGTGTCTGCTTCAGCCCATCGATGTCGTACGGGTTGATCAGGAAGGACTGTTTGAGCTCATCGGCGGCACCGGCGAACTCACTGAGCACCAGGGAGCCGTGCAGGTCCTGACGGCACGCGACGTACTCCTTGGCCACCAGGTTCATGCCGTCCCTCAGCGGGGTCACCACCATGACGTCGGCCGCCAGATAGAGAGCGACCAACTCCTCCCGGTCGTAGGAGGTATGCAGGTAGTGGATGACCGGCGAGCCGATCTGGGCGTACTCGCCGTTGATCCGCCCCACCTGTTGCTCGATCTCGTCGCGGAGCAGCCGGTACTGCTCGACCCGCTCGCGGCTCGGGGTGGCGATCTGGACGAAGACCGCCTCGCCCGGGTGGAGGGTTCCGTCGCTGAACAGCTCCCCGAAGGCCTGCAGTCGCTGTCCGATGCCCTTGGTGTAGTCGAGCCGGTCGATTCCGAGCAGGATCTTGGCGGCACCGAGATCCGCGCGGATCTCCGCCGCCCGCCGCCACACCTTCGGGCTGCTGGTGAACTCGGCAAGCTCGCCGACGTCCACCGAGATCGGGAACGCCTGAGCATGGACCATGCGATTGTCGAACTGGGCGGACGCCCCCTGCACCTTGACATCGCAGTACCTGCGCGCCAGCCGCAGAAAGTTCGACGCGGCCCCGGGCCGCTGGAAACCGACCAGGTCCGCGCCCAGTAGACCCTCGATGATCTGCTTGCGCCACGGCAGCTGCTGGAACAGCTCCGGCGGCGGGAACGGGATGTGCAGAAAGAAACCGATCCGCAGATCCGGGCGAAGTCTACGCAGCATCGCCGGGACCAGCTGCAGCTGGTAGTCCTGCACCCACACCACGCCCCCCGGCGCGGCCTTCTCGGCGGCGGCCGCGGCGAACCTCTCGTTCACCTCCACGTAGGACTCCCAGAAGCGGCGATCATAGACCGGGGCGGCGATCACATCGTGGTACAGCGGCCACAGGGTCGCGTTGGAGAACCCCTCGTAGTAGAGCTCGATGTCCGTGGCCGAGAGAGTGATCGGCACCAGCTCCATCCCGTCCTCGGTGAACGGGTCCAGCTTCTCGTCCGCGGCTCCCGGCCAGCCCAGCCAGGCGCCCTTCCTGCGGCGCATCACCGGGGCGATGGCACTCACCAACCCACCGGGGCTGCGCCGCCACGACGCCTCTCCGTTCGATCCGATCACCCGATCCACCGGGAGCCGGTTGGCGACAACGACGAACTCGCTTTCGCGCGTCACGAAAGGCCACCTCTCTCAACGATCCAGGTCTACCGTGTGCCGCCGGATCCGCCGCCGCCCGGTAGGGATCTTCACCTAACGGTAAGGCACGAAGTTACAAACGCTCACGACCTGCGGTTTTCGGCCTTCCCTGGAACGCTCCTGGAAAACCTCAATGAGGGATGTGGACAGGGCAAAGCAGCTCATATGACGCGAGTCGTCACGGTCGGCCGGATGCCCGCCATGTCCTGATAACCGCCATGTCCTGATAACCGTGATCAGTTCCCCTGTCCCGGGGAACGGGGTCAGAGCCAGACGACGTCGTCGTCGGCCCAGAAGTCGACGAGCTCATCGGCGGTCCAGGTCCCCTGCGGCTTGTCCGGCATGGGGTGACCCGAGTGCATCGCCCACGAATACACGAAGACGTGGCGGATGAGCTGGGTGTGGGCGTCATCGCCGATGAATGTGGCCTGAGGGATGGTCGAACTGCCACCACATTCGGCATAGGCCATGATGGCCACCTCCGTCCCGTCAGGTTGTCTCGCTTCAGTGGCCCGATCGTGACATACCGTGCGGGTGCCCGGTGACGTTGCGGACCATTTGGCCAATGAAGATATTGATCGTAACTTACCGTAATCAGGTTTGTCGATATCAGGAGCTGTGCTGAGCCGGCCGGTAGACGTCCCAGAGCTCTCCGAGGAAGAACGAGCCGAACCGGGCCAGCGCGGCGACGCCGTGCGGGCCGGTGGTGTGAAACGTGGTCAGTTGGTGTGCGAAGTCGGCGAGCTCGATATGCAGCGTCCCCGCGCCGACGATGCGAGCGTGCTCATCCTCATTCTCCTCCACGTGCCCCTCGAGCACCCGGTAGAACAGGGTTGAGGTGTCCGGCCAGATGTCGATCGGCGGTCCATGGAAGACGTTCTTCCACCCAGTGAGGGTGCGGGGCAGGTTCGTGCCGTCGGTGAAGTGCAACCGGTACTTCATCAGACGGCGATCCGGCGCGCCCGCAGGCGCGAACAGATTGAACCAGCCCCGCTCGACATGACGCCGGCCCCCGTGGCCAGCGGCGTCAATCCATCCCTCAGCCCGGGCGGTGTGCCCGGGCTCGGCCAGGAAACGCTCAATGTCGTCCGCGGTGATGGTCAGCCGGAACGAGAGACGTTCCCGGCGGGCGGCGAGCTCTCCGGCACGCGGATTGCTCGCCCCGTCGGTGTAGAACCCTTTCATCTCCTCTGTGAACGACAACGACGTACGCCCCTGATCACCCCCGTGTCCAGGAGCGCACGCCGTGCCGTTCATCGTCCCGCCTGGCAGGCCGAGGCGGTGTTGGTCCTGGCTACCTGGAAGGTGCCCACCCCCACCTCTCGGCCCGGCCCCCGTGGCGGTCGTCTTTTTGTTCTCGAGGAGCCGGGTGGACATACGGTCGGCCAGCGCCGCGATGGTGAGTGACGGGTTGGCCCCGACCGGCCCCGGCAATGCGGAGCCATCGGCGATGTAGAGGCCGGGGTATCCGTGGACCTCGCCGTACGGGTCGCAGACGCCGTTGCCCGCGTGCAGGCCCATCGGTGCCCCGCCCAGCGGATGCACGGTGATGACCCGCTTACGGAACCACATGGGGTTGTCGGCGTACTCGGCGCCCAGCACGTCGCTGATCCGGCGCATCGTCGCACGCAGCCGCTCGAAGTAGGCGTCGCTGGTCTCGGTGGTCCAGTCGACGTCGAGCTTGCCGCGCCGTAGCCTGAGCACCCCGTCCGGGGTGTCCCGGCCCATGCCGAGCAGCGGCAGCGAGCTGATCGACAGTGCCCCGTCGCCGATCATCTGGGAGATCTCCGCCGACAGGTTGGTGTCGGGAGCGTCAGTGATGAATGTGCGGAACCGTTCCCAGAGGAAACGCGCCGCCCGGGAGATCTCGTGGGGGACGTCGGAGCCCTCCAGCATCCAGTTGACGAAGTTCGGGAAGCCGGCGTCCTGGATGTAGGCGCCGCGCCCCGCGCCGGGGTGCCCGTCCAGCTCGTCCGGCAGCCGGATCGCGCTGGTGATGACCGGCCCGCGGCTGGCGTCCAGCGGACGGGTGCGGCTGCGGTCCTTGGCCCGCATCAGAAAAGTGAGCAGGTCCCCGTTGCCGGAGAACCGGGTGCCGAGTGCCTCGCTCAGCCCAGGGAACCGTTCCTTGCTGCGCAGCAGGAGGTACGAGGTGCCATACGTGCCGGCGGCGAGCACCAGCCGGTCGCACGAGATCGTCTGCTTCGCTGGGGCACGGTCCGAGCCGTCAGGGTCGTGGTGGACGTAGTCGACCTCATAGCCGCCACCCGGCCGGGGCCGGATCTCCTGCACCTCGTGCAGGGTGCGCAGATCGGCGCCGCGGTGCTTGGCGGCCGACAGGTAGGTGTGGTCGAGGCTGTTCTTGGCACCGTCGTTGCAGCCGAGGTCGCACTCGCCGCACAGCCGGCAGGTCCTGCGCTCCTGCCCGTGCAGGTTGCCGTAGCCCGCGTCCGCGATCGGCAGGCCGATGCCCGGATCGGCACCGCGCGTCGGCGCGAAGCTGACCGCGAGCGGAGGCAGCAGCCAATCCAACCCCAGCTCGGCCGCCGCGTCCTGCATGGCGTGGGTCTTGGGAGTGTCGGCGTAGGCGGGCTTGTCCAGCGGGTACGGGGTCACACCGATCATGTCCTCGACCGCCTGGTAGTGCGAATCGAGATCGGCCCGGGTCACCGGCCACGACTCGTAACCGCCGCCCGGCAGCCGCTCTTCGTTGACGAACCAGTGCTCGTCCTTACGGAGCAGCACATTGGCGTAGATCAGCGAACCGCCGCCCAGACCGCTGGAGACCACCGAGTCGAAACCGTTGAAGCCCCAGACGTCGAACATGCCGTACAGACCCTCGCGCGGGTCCCAGAACGCGCGGCCCATGTCGGACGGCGAGCGTGGGAAGGTGCCCGGCGGGTAGGGCCGGCCACGCTCCAGCAGCGCAACCGACAGACCGGCGTCCGCCAGCCGATACGCGGAGACGGAACCGCCGAAGCCCGAGCCGATGACCACGACGTCGACATGTTCAATGTTCTGCTCGGACATGTCATTCGGGAGGGATGACCCCCCCGCTGCTCCGCGAGTCATGTCAGGCCGCCTGTCGCTTGGGGCTGTGTTCCTTCAGGAAGGCCACCATCCTGGGGAAGACATCGCGGTGGGAGTTGATGCCCATGAAGGGGTCCACGTGCCCGTACCCGGGCAGGATCTCCAGCGTGTGCAGGCCGGGGGCGGCCTCCTCCAGCAACTGGTGGCAGACGACGTTGGAGTCGGTGAAGACGTGGTTGCGGTCGCCGGTCAGGAACAGGATCGGGGTGGCCATGTCGGCCGCGTTCGCGAGGAAGTCGCCGGGCAGCCGGGGGTTGGTGGCGTCGTACTTCACGATCCGGCCGGCCTCCACCATCTTGCGGAGGTGCCGGTAGTAGTGCACGCCGCAGGGGCCGCACAGATCGGCCATCCGCTCGTGGGTGACCGGGTCCAGGGTGTCGTGGCCGAACATCGCGGGTTTGCCGCTGCCCCACATGAAGCTCAGCATGTGGCAGGCGCTGTTGTCGCATTCGCGGTGGAACAGCGACACCCCGCGGGCGAACAGGCTGCGGCGAGTGAACCAGGGTGCCTCACCGAACCGCGGGTCCAGCACCGGCATCCCGAGCACGTACTCCGACAGCTCGGGGGCGAACGTCAGCTTGCGGCGCGCCCAGGGGGACAACCGTGGGGTCAGCGCGACGCTGTTGGAGATCACGCTGGTGACGTCGTCGACGGCGCCGCCGAACAGGCTCATCATGAACGACACCGACCCGAGGCAGTGCGCGATGACATGCACTCGCCGGTCACCGACGACCTCCCGCAGCGCGCGCAGCGCGGCAGGGTGATCGAAGAGCGCGACGTCGTCCATCGTGTAGCGGTGGGTCTCCATGTCGTACGGGAAGCGGTTGCTCATCCGGAAGTCCAGGGCCCAGACATCGGTGAAACCCTGGTCCAGCAGGAAGGACACCAGGTTGGTGTGTTCCGGCATGATGAACATGTCCCGGGACAGCGTCAGCCCGTGGATCAGCAGCACGACGTCGTCGCAGTCGGCGCGATGGAACCGGGTGAGGCTCAGGCCCAAGCCGTCCTCGGTGGCGAACAGACGCTCGGACATCTCTGCGTCGGGCACGCCCTCAAGCGTGTAGCGCGGGATCCGGCCTACCATCTGTCTGTCCTCTCGGGGAGCGTGGATCAACTATGCGAGCTAGGGCACGCACGGGACATCGGGGTAAACCCTGACTTCTGGCCTGTGTTCCCTTAGACCGTGGTGACAGGTCGGCCGGTTTCCTCAGTGGTGGCGCAGACTTCACCGCGCGGCCGCTCACTTGTCGGCGGGAGGGTCTTCCGCGGTGAGCGCCTTCACCAGATTGACCCGGGAGGTGACCCCGAGCTTGGTGAAGACATGGGAGAGGTGGGTCTCCACGGTCCGGATGCTGAGGACGAGTTTCTCGGCGATCTGCTGGTTGGTGTAGCCCTCGATGACGAGCATGGCCACCTCCAGCTCCCGGCGGGACAGCCCGTGCGAACCGTTGCTCCGGCTCCGCCCGCCCTTGGCAGGAACCCTGACCCCGAGCTTGCGCTGTGCACGGACCACGTGCGCGTGCAGGGTGCGCGCGCCGCACTCTTCGAAGAACTCGGCGGCCGCACGCAGTTCGTCGAGCGCCCGGCCGCGGTCGTCGGCCTCGGCGAAGGCGGTGCCCGCGCAGAGCCGGGCGCGCCCGGCATCGAGCCGCTGGTCGGCGGTGGCGAACATCTCGGCGGCCGCCTGAGCGTGCTCGGCGGCGGCGGCCGGGTCGGAGCCGCGCAGCGCATGCGCGCGGGACAGCAGCGTCAGCGCCACGTTGCCCGGCAGTTCGGGATGGGCGAGCTCGACGGCGCGATCCGCCCAGACGGCGGCCTCGGTGGGCCGATCGCGCGCCGCCGCGACCTGCGCCATGGTCTCGCAGCAGGACAGCAGGCTGCTCTGGTCGAGCAGTGGTGATTCGAAACCGTCGCAGGCCTCCAGTGCCGCCTCGGCGCCCTCGTCCAGCCGACCGGCGCTGATCAGCGCCATCGCCCTGGCGTACCGGGCCTGCGCGCCCCCCCATTCCCCGAGCCCGCCACCGCTCTGCACGGCCTGCTCACCCAAGCTCACGGCGGTGTCATGGTCGCCGGACCAACCGGCGATCAGGCTCTGAGCTGAGAGCGCCATGGCCAATGACTGGCCGGAATTCAGCAGTCGTGCCACGTCCGCGGCCTCCTCGGCCGAGGCCGCCGCTTCATCGAGGCGGCCGAGCTTGGCGTACGCCCTGGCCTGGCCGGACAGCATGGAGGTCACGATGTAGCTCTGCCCGGTGGAGCGCGCCACCGCCAGCACCCGGTCGAACCGCTGGAGCACGCTGTCGTAACGGCCCATGAACAGCTCGGTCCAACACAGCCAGGTGATGGAGTCCATCCACCCGGCGAGATGTTCGTCGGGGGCGTCGCCGAACAGCAGGTCGGCCGTCTCGAGATGGCGGATGGCCTCCGGGATGCGTCCGGCGGCGTAGGCGGGCATGGGACGCAGCGCCGCCACCGCGAGCGGCAGCGACGGTTCCCAGCCCTCGGAGTCGCCCGGCACCAGGTCCAGCACGGCTTGGGCCGCCCGGAAATCGACCCTCATGAGGCTCTCCGCGACCAGCCGCAGCCGCAACATCACCGCGGCGGCCGACTGCCGATCGGGCATCTGGCGCAACTCGGCGAGCAGCAGCGCCCGGCCCTCCTGGGGACGGTCCAGCAGCCGCTCGATCATGGCGCAGAACCGCACCGCCCGGGCCCGCCGGTAGTGGTCATCGGCCGGCAGCAACCGCAGTGCCCTGTGGGCGGTGTCCCGTCCCTCGAGCAGCAGCCCGCTGACCGTCTGCGATCGGGCCAACTCCAGCAGCAGTCCCAACTGGGCTTCGGTTTCGCTTTCGGGCACCAGCCGCAGCGCCGCTTTCAACCAGTGGGTGGCGGTGGCCGGGGCCTGCGCGGCGACGGCACGGGCCGCGTCGGTCAGGGTGGTGATGGCCGCCTCGTCGCCGAAGCGGCCAGACCGTTCCACATGGCGGGCGCGTACGACCGCGGGGGCCCCGACCTCGGACAGATGCGCGGCGATCCGGCCGTGCACGCCCAGCCGCCAGCCGGCCGCGGCGGAGCTGTAGGCGGCATGCCGGACCAGCGGATGCCGGAACCGGAACCGGCCCGCCGTCGCCGCCCGTACGACATCTCGCGCGGCCATCTCGTCGAGCGCCTTCAGCGCCGCACTCTCCGACACCTCTGCGGCCACCGCGACCAGCGCCGGTTCGAACTCGTCGGCGGCGACCGCCGCCGCCTGGGCCACCAGCAGCGCGGTGGGGGACATGCCGGTCAGTTCCATCTGCAGGGCCGCCCGGACCGCCGAGGGCAGCTGGCTCTCGTCCTCACCTGCCGAGGCCGGCTTCGCCGGGCCACCCATCCGGGCCAGCGCCTCCAGATAGAAGGGGTTGCCGCCGCTGGCCTCGTACAGCTCCTGACATTGCGCCCGGCTCACCTGCGGGCCGAGGAACTCCCGGACCTCGTCCGAGGTGAGCGGGCCCACCATGACCCGGCGGCCATGGGCGGCCGCGGTGTCGACGAGCGTGGCCAACCGGGGTGACGCCTGCGCGGGCCGGTAGGCGGCGGCGACCAGCACCCGGCCGCCCGGGGGGTGCCGGACCAGATGGTCGAGGAGCTCGATGGAGCTGTCATCGGCCCAGTGCACGTCGTCCAGGATCAGCGCCAGCCCGGACGGTGCCGCCAGCCGGTCGAGCAGCAGGCGGACCGCCCGGTAGAGCTTGTAGCGGCCCAGCCCGGTCAGGTCCGTTCCGGGGCCGTCGGCCGGATCGCTGGACAGCGAGGGGAACACGGCCCCGAGTAGCCCGGTCGGCACCTCCCCGAGGTCGCCGGGGAAGGCGGCCTCCAGATGGTCGTCGAGCGCGTCGACGATGACGCCGAACGGCATCTGCTGCTCGAACTCCGCCGCACGGCCCCAGAGGGTGGCGAATTTCCGCCGGCCCGCCTCGGCGGCCAGTTCTGCGAGCAGCCGGGTCTTGCCGGCCCCGGGCTCTCCGACCAGACCGACGAACCGGAATGTTCCGTCCGCTGCGCCGTCGAGTGCCTCCGCGACGATGCGCAGGGCGTCATGACGCCCGATCAGCCGGGGACTACCGCTCGGAGGCCCATTCATGCCCACACCCCACAGAGATGCGCTGTCGACAAGTCATGGTCCCGTGTCGCGCTGAGTTTCATGAGGACTGCGGGGTTCACTTTACATATCCGTTGTGTCACATGCTCGGTCCATCGGGTGTCTGCGCCTGATGCGGCATGTGGGATTGAGTATTCCCACTTATTCTCATATTGACAATAACTCGCCGTCCTCGTTATCGTCGCGGTGACGATTGCTGGGAGGCACTGATGGCGGACATCCACACCAGACCGCTGCTTCGGCACCTGCGCGGTGCTCCGACGACGTATATCCGGCATTTGCGGCGGGGACGACCCGCACACGAGGGTGTCGGGATCTCCTTCTGGTTCCGTCCACTGGCGGCGGTGATCAGCGAGGTCCCGGTCGACGACCGGGAGCTGCCGATGCTGTTCCACGCCCGGACCGTCGACTTCCAGGACGTGAGCGTGCAGGCCACAGTGACCTATCGGATCAGTGACCCTGCACTGGCCGTCCAGCGGATCGACTTCGCGATCCACCCCGACAGCGGCCAGTGGCGGTCGGCGCCGCTCGACCAGGTCGCCTCGATGCTCACCGAGATCGCCCAGCAGCACGCGGTCACTGTGATCGCCCGGCTGGATCTGCGAGAGGCGATCGTCGGCGGACCGGTCGCCGTGCGGGAGGACGTGGCCGCGGGGCTGGGCGGCGACTCCCGGCTGGACGACACCGGTCTCACGGTGGTGGGCGTACGGGTCGTGGCGATCCGGCCGGAGTCCGAGGTCGAGCGGGCGCTGCAGACCCCGGCGCGGGAACAGATCCAGCAGGAGGCGGACCGGGCCACGTACGAGAGGCGAGCGCTCGCCGTCGAGCGAGAGCGGGCAATCGCCGAGAACGAGATGCAGAACCAGATCGAGCTCGCCCACCGTGAGGAGAACCTGGTCGCCCAGCGCGGCCAGAACGAGCGCCGGAGATCCGAGGAGGCGGCGGCCGCCGCATGGATCGAGGTCGAGGCCAAAGCCGAGCGGGAGCGCCTGCTGGCCGCTGTGCGGGCCGATGCGCGTCGGCTGTCCGGGGCGGCCGAGGCCGACGCCACGGCCGCGAAGCTGACCGCCTACCAGGACGTGGCGCCCGCGCTGGTCCTCGCCCTCGCCGCGCAGGCGATCGCCGGTCAGCTACCGAAGATCGGCCAGCTCAACGTCTCGCCTGACCTGATCACGACGGCGCTCGGACGGCTCACGGCTCCGGACCAGGAATGACGCTCGCCCCGAGGATCGTGCTGGTCCACCGGCGCACCGAATACGACGAGCTGCTCGCTCGGCACGGAACCCGGCAGCAGGCGGAGTTCTATCTGCGCAGCCGGGATCGTGATCTCGAGGAGGTGCTGACCCGGCACCACGCCCAGGCGCGGGCGCTGGCGGCGGTGGCCGCCGCCACCCCGATCGACTGGCGACGCGGAGCGGTGGAGCGCACGGACCTGGACCGCTTCCTCTTCGCCCCCGGAGACATCGTCGTCATCGTCGGCCAGGACGGACTGGTCGCCAACGTCGCGAAATACCTCGGCGACCAGCCGGTGATCGGCCTCAATCCCGACCCCGGCCGCAATCCGGGGCAGCTCGTGCCGCATCCCGTCGAGGCCTGCGCCGAGCTGCTCGCCACGACGGCAAGAGGTACGGGATCGTACGACTCGCGGGTGATGGTCCGGGCCCGCGTCGACGACGGGCGCGAGCTGACCGCGCTCAACGAGGTCTTCCTCGGCCACCCCACCCACCAGTCGGCGCGTTACCGTCTCACCGCCCCCTCCGGAGGCGCCGGTGAGCGCCAGTCCTCGTCGGGCGTACTCGTCGCGACCGGCACCGGCGCCACCGGCTGGTGCAGGTCGGTGTGGCTCGAGCGTGGCAGCGCCCTGCGGCTGCCGGGGCCGGCCGAGCCGAGGCTGGCGTGGTTCGTCCGCGAGGCCTGGCCCTCGCCCGCCACCGGCACCGGCCTCACTGAGGGCGACCTCGGCGCCGGCGACGGTCTCTCACTGGTCTGCGAGACCGACGGGCTGGTGGTCTTCGGGGACGGGATCGAGACCGACCGGCTGGTCCTGTCATGGGGACAGCGCATCGACATCGAGCTCGCCGACCGCCGCCTGCGTCTCGTCACCTAGCGGTCGTGCCGCCATCAGCCCTGGTAGTCCTTGAGCTTGATGTGATTGGCCGCGCTGGTGGACATCTGTAGCCGCTGACCGGCCCGGTGATCGGTCGAAGTCGTGTGCTCATGGGTGTGGCGGAATGTTCGTGTCTGCCGGTGTGGGCTGTGCGGGGTGGGGTGCGGCGCCGGCGATGTTGTGGTCCAAGCGGTCGAGCAGGCGTGCCAGCGTGGTGAGTTCGTCGTCGCTGAGGCCCGCGCGTAGCCGTTGATCGTGGGCGATGGCCGCGCCGGCCAGTTGCTGGAACAGGCTTTCGCCGCGGTCGGTGAGCTGCACCTGGTGAACGCGGCGGTTGGCGGGATCGCGACGGCGGGTGATCAGGCCGCCGGTTTCCATCGCGTTGAGGTGATGGGTCATCGTGGCGCCCTGGATGCCCACGGCCTGGGCCAGTTCGCGCTGGTTGCCCAGGTGCTGGGTCTTCAGCGAGAGCAGGATCAGCCAGATCGGCAGTGAGCCGCCGGCGGCGGCGAGGGTGTCGTCGAAGGCGCGGCTGACGGTCTTGGCGGTGCGGGTGAGGATCATGCCGATCGGCGGCCCGGGAGGTCTTGACACCGCTTCAGCCTACCCCAGTGCATAGACATCTAAGTCTTTGATATCGTACGGTTAGATATCTAAGTGTTGATCGGCGATGAAGGAGGAACCACCATGCCCACGACCGATGAGCAGGTCCGCGAGCTCGGCCGCCGCTGGGCCGAGGCTGAGCAGCGCGGCGATGTCGCGGTTCTCGATGCCCTGACCACCGACGACTTCGCCCTGGTGGGTCCGGCCGGCTTCGTGCTGAACAAGCAGCAGTGGCTCGACCGCTACCGCACCGGCGCACTGGTCACCGCGTCCCTGGCCTGGGAAGAGGTCGAGGTGCGCGACTACGGCACCGCCGCCATCGCGCTCGGATCCATCACCCAGCAGGCCGCTTACCAGGGGCACCCCGTCGACGGCCGGTTCCGCACCACTCACATCGCCGTCCAGCAGGGCGATCGCCGGCTGCTGGCCGGGCTGCACCTCAGCCCCATCGCCGGGCCACCGCCACTCCCGCCGCAGGGGCAGCCTCCCCAAGCAGCAGCACGATGAGCGTCGAGCTGAACCACACCATCGTCTGGGTCCGCGACAAGGCGGCGTCCGCAGGGTTTCTCGCCGACATCCTCGGTGTGCCGGTCGGTCCGCCATCGGGTCCGTTCGTGCCGGTCCAGCTCGGCAACGCATGCCCTGCAGAGTGATCCCGATGGTCTTTGCGGTACCAGCCACCCCGGTGGCCCGATGCCGCTCATCCGCAGCAGTTTCACCTGGACCTGCGGGAGACTTCGGTGAGACGGGTGAGTTGCTCGTGCAGGACCGCTGGTCCACCGACTTCGCGGCGCAGTGCCCCTCGTCGAGGATGGACCCACAGCCGGGGCCTGTCCGGGCCTTCCAGGAGCTCCGGGGCGAGTGGTGTTTTTGGGCATGGGTTCGGGCCGCCCCTCGCTGCTGGTGCGGGGCGGCTTGGTGGCGTCTGGGTGATCAGGGGGCGCCTGGTTGTCGGCTGCTGGTGGTGGTCTGGCGCTGGTTGGTAGTGGTGCTGTCGGGGTGGGTGGTCCAGGGCGGCAAGATCCGCACGACCGCCCGTCCTCGGGTGTCGCGGGTCTGGGTGATCTGGTCGGCGTGGTCTTCGACCCACCTGTTGTGCCAGCCGCAGGCGGGGGCGAGTTTGTGCAGGTCTGTGGGGGTGCCGAGTTTCCAGCCGCCGTCGAGGTGGTGGATTTCGCACAGGT
>JAOPYO010000488.1 GCA_025964575.1 Actinomycetes bacterium | reverse complement strand
ATGTCGTACTGCGGCAGAGGCTCCTCCAGCCACAGCACGTCGAGCTCGGCCAGTTCGGTGGCCACCCGGCGTACGGAAGCCAGGTCGAGCGCGGGTTCTATGTCGCCGGACATCCGCCACGACTGATTGAGGTCCACCATGAGGGCGACGTCGTCGCCCACCGCCTCGCGGGTGGCGCGGACCGTGGCGATGCCCTCGGCCAGTCGTTCCCTGGCCACCCGGATCTTCATCGCCCGGAAGCCCGCCTCCTTGGCGGCCAGCGCCGCCTCGGCTCGCTGGGCGGGTGGCTTCAGCTCGCCGAACGAGGCGTAGGCGGGCAGCCGGTCGGTCGCGCCGCCGAACAGCACGGAGACCGGCTGGTCGCAGACTTTGCCGATGATGTCCCAGAGCGCGGCCTCCAGCGGCCAGTAGCGACCGGCATGGAAGTTGATCGTCTCCAGTGTCTTGACGTGGTTGACGATGGCGAGCGGGTCCCGGCCGAGGAACAGGTGCTCATGCGCCTCGAATCCGTCCATGGTGTCGCCGGAGCCGTGCCCCACCACGCCTTCGTCGGTCTCGACGGTGACCAGGGTGGCGTCGAAGGACGTACGTGGCACTGGGTCCCAGGCCGCGTTGAACGGCGGATCCAGCGGCAGCCGCATCCGGTCCAGGCGGATGCCGGTGATCTTCACACGTCCCCCGAGGGCGTATAGAAGGGGTTGGTCGGCGCGTGCCGGGCGGCCAGCGCGTCCTGTACGAGGGGCCGGCCGGTCGCGCCGGCACGCAGCGCGGACCGGGTGGCCTCGCGGTTGTTGGCATAGACGAGATCGGCGTCGGCGGCCTTCGGATTGACCCAGACGGCCGCGATGAGCACCAGCTCGTCGGTCTCGGCCTCGGCCACGACCCCCTCGGCCACCGCGTCCATCACGCCCGCCGCGACTCCGGCCTGGGCCGCACCCCAGGTCAGGTCGGCGTGCGTCTCGGAGTCGACCGCGGCCTTGTTGACGAACAAAGTCGCGGGCTTGGCGGGCAGCCCCGGCCGCAGTACGGCGACGAACGGAACGTGCCCCGCCCTCGGGGTGGCCAGGGCGGTCGCCCAGGCCGTCCCCGCGGGCCCGGAGCGATAGCCGAGCACGGTGTTGACATGCGCGGCCTCCGCTCCGTCTCCGATGAAGCTCTCGCCGATCTGCATCGGCGTCAGGTCGTGGGTCATTTGACGAATCCCTGCTGCAGGAGCCAGTCGTGGGCGACCTTCGAGGGCTCGAGCCCGTCCGCGTCGACCTTGGCGTTGAGCTGCTGCATCACGTCGTCGGTGAGCTTCGCCGCGACCGGCTCCAGATACTGCTGGATCTGCGGGTACTTGGTGGTGGTGTCCTGCCGCAGGGTCAGCGACGCGTTGTAGACCGGGAAGAAGTGCTTGTCGTCCTGCAGGACGGTCAGGCCCATCGAGGCGATCCGGCCATCCGTCGCGAAGACCTCACCGAAGTTGCAGGTCTGCCCCTTCTTGGTCTCGCTGTAGATCACACCGGTGTCCAGCGACTTGACGTTGGACTTAGGCACGTTCATGCCGTACGCCTTGGTCATTCCGGGCCAGCCGTCGTCCCGGGTCGAAAACTCGCTCTCGATGCAGAACGTGGCCTCCTTCGGCTTGGTCTGGATCAGGTTCGCCAGGTCCGACAGTTTGGTCACCCCGAGTTCGGTCGCCTTGTCCTTGCGGATCGCGAAGGCATAGGTGTTGTTCAGCGGCGCCGGCTTGCCCCAGACGACTTTGTTGGCCGACAGGTCCTCCTTGGCCACCGCGTCGTACTGCGCCTGCGGGTCCGCGATGGGCTTGGTGTGCTTGAGGTAGGTCACCCAGCCGGTGCCGGTGTACTCCCAGTACATGTCGATGTTGCTCGACGTCAGGGCGGTACGGGTGTTGGTCGAACCCTTGATGTTGGTCTTGTCGTTCACGGTCGCCCCGTGGGCGCGCAGCAGGTCCATGGTGATCTGGCCGAGGATGATCGACTCGGAGAAGTCCTTGGAGCCGACCGTGAAGGTCGCGCCCTTGAGCTCCTGGCCCAGGCTGCCCTGCTTGACCGTCTTGGCGGATGAGCCGCAACCGGCCAGGACTGCCCCGGCCAGCAGGGCGGCCGTACCGGCGGTGAGTGCTCTTCTGGGAAGAGTGGACATGGTGGAACTCCCGGTGGTGAAGAGGGGGTGGGTGGGAGAGAGAGGTTTCAGACGCCTTTGGGGCGGAGGAGATCTTCCGCGACGCTGCCGATCCAATCGACGAGGAAGGCGATGCACGCGGTGAGAACGCTGCCGGTCAGCAGGACCGGCGTCCGGTTGAGCTTGATGCCGTTGACGATGATGTCGCCGAGGCCGCCGGCGTTGACGAAGGCGGCGAGCGTGGCCACGCCGACCGCCATCACCAGCGCGGTGCGCAGCCCGGCCAGGATCACCGGGATGGCCATCTTCATCTCGACGCGGAACAGGACCTGCGCCCTGGTCATGCCCATGCCGCGGGCCGCCTCGATGAGGGCCGGGTCGACCTGCTGGATGCCGACGATCGTGTTGCGCAGTACGGGGAGTACCGCATAGGCGACCAGACCGATCATGGCGATCCGGAAGCCCACACCGAACTTGATGGTGAGCAGGACCAGCAGGCCGATCGCGGGCGTCGCCTGACCCAGGTTGGCGAGACCGAGGACCAGCGGGCTCACCCAGCGCGCAGCGCGGCGCGACAGCACGACGCCCAGCGGGATCGCGATCACCACGACGAACAGGACGGCCACCGCGGTGAGCTTGAGATGCTCGGAGACCCTGGTGATGATGTAGTCCGCGTTGAGGGTGCGCCGTTCGATCGAGTCCAGGTTCTGCGCCGACACCCAGAGGTAGAGACCGCCGATCACCGCGGCCAGCACCAGTGGGGTGACCAGATGGCGCAGCGCCGCCCGCCGCGGCTCCGTGTCGCGTTCCCTGCCGGGCTTGGGGATGGCGGTCGCGGTCACCGGTTCAGCGAACACCGGGCACCGCCTCGCTCTCGTTGGGCGTGCCCACGGCCGCGCAGATCTCGGCGAAGGTCAGGATGCCGCCGTCGCAGGCCACGTGCTGGCTGCCGTGCGCGACCATGGTGTCCAGGGCCGCGCGCAGCGTCGCCGTGGCCGCCACGTGTGGCAGTCCTTCCGCGGCGTCCTCCGCCGGTCTGGTGGCGGCCAGGTCGCCGACCGTGAGAAGGCCGAGCCGTTTGAGGGTCGAGTCCCCGCCGATGAAACTCGCCACATAGTCATCGGCAGGGTTCGCCAGGATCCGCGCGGGGGTGTCGTACTGCGCGATCCGGGAACGTTCCCGGAGCACCGCGATCCGGTCGCCCAGCTTGAGGGCCTCTTCGAAGTCGTGCGTGACGAAGATGATCGTCTTGCGGAGCTCCCGCTGCAGTCGCAGGAACTCGTTCTGCAGGCGTTCCCGGGTGATCGGGTCGGTGGCGCCGAACGGTTCGTCCATGAGCATGACCGGCGGGTCCGCGGCCAGCGCCCGGGCGACGCCGACACGCTGCTGCTGCCCGCCCGACAGCTGCCGGGGGCGGCGGCGGGCGAACTGCGCCGGGTCCAGGCCCACCAGATCCAGCAACTCCTCGACCCGGGCCCGCACCTTGCTCTTCGGCCAGCCCAGCAGCTTGGGCACCACCGCCACGTTCTCGGCGATGGTCAGATGGGGGAACAGGCCGATCTGCTGGATGACATAGCCGATGTGACGGCGAAGCTGGTCCGGCGGAAGACCGAGCACGTTCTCCCCGCCGATCCGGATGGCGCCCGACGTCGGCTCGATCAGCCGGTTGATCATTTTCATCGTGGTGGTCTTGCCGCAACCGGAGGGCCCCACGAAGACGACCAGCTCGCCGGCGGGAATGTCCATCGTGACGTTCTCGACTGCGGGCTCGTCCTGGCCGGGGTAGCGCTTGGTGAGCCCGTCCAGTTCGATGCGCGCGCCACCATTGATGTTGTCAAGCACGGAGGCCTCTCGGGGTGGTGAGTAGGCGGATGGCTAGGTAGAAGAGGTCGAAGGCGAGGGCCAGGACGACCACGCCGAGGGTCCCGGCGAGGGTGGAGTTCAGAGCGTTCACCGAGCCCAGCCGGGACAGCCCGTCGAAGATCTGGTTACCGAGTCCGGGTCCCGCGACGTAGGCGGCGATCGCCGCGATACCGATGATCATCTGGGTGGAGACCCGGATTCCGGCGAGGATGACAGGCCAGGCCAGCGGGAGCTGGACGCGGAGCATCACCCGCGGGGAACTCATCCCGATGCCGCGGCCGGCCTCGACCACCGCGGGGTCGACCCCCTGCAGACCCACGATCGTGTTCCGCACGATCGGCAGCAGTGAGTACATCACCAGTGCCACCAGGGTCGGTCCCCAGCCGAGGCCGAGGAAGGGGATGAGCAGGCCGAGCAGCGCGAACGAGGGAATGGTGAGGAAACCGCTCGTCGTGCCGACCGCCAGCGCCGCCAGTTTCGGCCGGCGATAGGTCAGCACGCCGGTCCCGACGCCGATCAGGGTCGCGATGAGGATCGACAGTGCGACGACGAGTGCGTGCTGGCCTGCCGCCTGAGTCAGCTCGTCCCAGCGCGACGACACGTACTCGCTGAGGGTCATGGGACACACCTCCCGTCTCTTGGTCGGAGGGGTGCGGCCGGGCTGATCCGGTCCGCAGTGAAATGAACCGTAGGACTGAGTTTCTCTGAGTGCAATACTTGTTGCGATGAATGCAACTAGGAAAAACGCTGACACCTCCCGGTACGCTCCGGCTAACCTCCTGCCCATGCCTCCACTCCCCAGGCAGGCCACGCCGCCCTCCGCGGGTCTCCGGCGTGACCTGGAGATACTCGATCTGCTCGCCCGGCCTGAGCACTGTACGCAAGGCCTCGGAGTGAGCCGGATCGCCGAACTCCTCGGCCGTGAGAAGAGCCAGGTGTCGCGGGCGCTCAAGGCACTGGAGACCGAGGGCATGGCCGACCGCGACCCCGATTCACTCGAGTTCCGGCTCGGCTGGCGGTTGTACACCCTCGCCGCGCGCACCACCGAGGCCCGGCTCACCCACCACGCGGCGCCGTACCTGCGCCGGCTCGTCGCGACCCTCAACGAGACGACCCACCTGTGCGTGCTCCGAGGCTCCGCGGTTCTCACGCTGCTGTCGGTGTCGCCGTCTCATGCGTTCCGGGGGCTCGGCTGGGAAGGCGTGACCGTGCCGGTGCCCATGACCTCGGCCGGCCGGGTCCTGGTCTCCGATTGGGCGCCGGACGCACTGCGCTCCTGGGTCGACTCCTGGTTGGAGGAGACCGCGACCTCCACGGACGCGGAGTCCCGGCGGCGGGTCACGAGAGCGGACGACCTGCTGCGTGAGGTCTCCTCCATACGTAAACGGGGATTCGCGGCCGTCGATGAGGAATTCGAACCCGGGCTCGTCGGCGTCTCCGCGCCGGTCCGCGATTTCCGTGGCATGATCGTTGCCGCGATCAACGTCTCCGCACCCAAGGGGCGGCTCGGCACCCACCTCGACGAGGCCGGGCGCCGCACGCTCGCCGTCGCCCGCGAACTCTCCGCCGAACTCGGCCACATCCCCCGCTGAGCCGTGGACAGGGCCGTACGGCCCGCAGAACCTGCGCAGAGGAGTTGACATGGTGCCAACCGAATTTGATCTGGCCGATGCGGTCTACCGGGCGACTCGCGCTGCGGTATCGGACCTGTTCCGGGAGCATCCAGATCACCATTTTTACTACTGCTCGCTGGTGACCACGGGCGAGGCGTTCGGTCCTGCGCTATCGGCGTGGTCGACCGAGGCTCTCGCCGCGGCGGCGAGCGCCTCGGACTTTGACGCTGAGATGCTGAAGTGGTCCTACGCCGACTCGCCGTTCTGCTGCTACGGCGAGCAGCATCTTCAGCCGATCCGGGCGCTGTTCGACGCTCGACCGCAGGTGTTCGACGTGTCGGACGACGATGCAGACGTCGAGTACGAGCTGCGGCTGCGCGCGATGGAGTCGGCGATGGCGCGGCTGGACGACGAGGGGTTGTTCGGCAGCGGCGACCAGCGGTTGGGCATCGTCATCAATGTCGAGGTGATGCCGCCCGACACCACCAACACCGAAAGGGCGCTGAGGCTGAATCCGTCGGCGGCGCTTACCGCGTGGCTGGAGGAAGCCGCCGAACCGGCGGACACCTGAGTCTGTTGCCGGTCGCCGCAGGCACCGAGCGCATCGGCACGTCAGGGGCAGAGCGTGCGTTCGTGCGGTACCCGGCTCGCCGTCCCGAGAGTGACCACCACGGTTTCGTCGACGAAGACCTGGCTGCAGGCCGTCCTACTCTGTGCGACGGCGGTGACACACGTCGAGGTGGCGCAAACGGAGTCCCCGAGGACCTCGGTGCGGATGTGCATGCCGTTGTCGGTGGCCCAGCGCTGGACTTCGTCCCGCGTCAACCCGACCAGGTCGGGGATGTACTTGTACTGTCTGGCGACATACAGCCGCACACGCTGGCCTTTCTTTAGCTTGGTGCCTTCTTCCGGATCGACGCGCAGCACGATCTGGTTCCGTTCCGCGGACGCTTCGTATTGGACGTCGTACAGGATCTCGAGTTTGTTGAGCCTGTCGATGACGCCCCCCAACGCCGCACCCACCAGCTTTGCGGGGATGGTGGGCCCACCGGTCAGGTCGCTCCCGGCGCTGGGCGATGCCGCCGCCGACAGAACGTGTCGGACCGGCGCCGGGTGAGCCCGTAGCCGGGTGCGATGACGGGGACCCTCCGGACAGCGCCGGTGCCATCGAGAAGGCACCGGACGACGGGGATGCCGCATTCGGTGAGTTCGAGTCACGGCCCGCATGAGCGTCGTGGCCAGGGCGATCCCGATCACGCAGGCTGCGGCCGCGGCACGTTCACGCCAGGATCACGTGCGGGTTCAGTCGCCGGCCGGCTTGATCCAGTCGAAGGTGCGCTCGACGGCGCGCTGCCAGTTGTCGTATTCGGTGGCCCGGCGTCCGGGATCCATGCTCGGCAGCCATTGACCGGCGCGATGCCAGTTGCGCCGCAGTCCTTCCAGGTCCGGCCAATATCCCACCGCCAGTCCCGCCGCGTAGGCGGCGCCGAGAGAGACGGTCTCGACCACCATGGGTCTGACGACGGGGACGTCCAGGACGTCGGCGATGAACTGCATGAGAAGGTTGTCGGCCGTCATCCCCCCGTCCGCCTTCAGCACCTTCAGCGCCAGACCGGAGTCGGCGTTCATCGCCTCGACGACCTCGCGGGTCTGCCATCCGGTGGCCTCAAGGACGGCACGGGCCAGGTGGCCTTTGGTGACGTAGGAGGTGAGACCGACGATGATGCCGCGGGCCTCGCTGCGCCAGTGCGGCGCGAACAGGCCGGAGAACGCCGGGACGATGTAGCAGCCACCGTTGTCGTCGACGGTCCGCGCGAGGGTCTCGATCTCCGGGGCGCTGCCGATCAGCCCGAGCCCGTCGCGAAACCACTGAACGAGGGCCCCGGTGATGGCGATCGACCCCTCGAGCGCGTACATCGCGGGTTCGTCGCCGATCTTGTAGCCGACGGTCGTGAGCAGGCCGTGCGTCGATTGGACCGGTTCGACGCCGGTGTTCATCAGCAGGAAGCTGCCGGTGCCGTACGTGCATTTGGCCTCACCAGGAGCGAAGCAGGTCTGACCGAACAGGGCCGCCTGCTGGTCTCCGAGGGCGGCGGCGATGCACACGCCGGGGACGACGCGGCGCGCGGGGCCGTACGTCTCCGTCGACGGCCGGATGTCGGGCAGCATTGCGCGGGGAACGCCGAAGAAGGCCAGTAGCTCGGGGTCCCACGTCAAGGTGGCGAGATCCATGAGAAGGGTGCGGCCGGCGTTGGTGACGTCGGTGACGTGGATGCCCCCGTCGGGACCGCCGGTGAGATTCCAGATGAGCCAGCTCTCCATCGTTCCGAAGAGCACGTCCCCGCGTTCGGCTCGCTCGCGCAGCTCCGGTGTGTGGTCCAGCAGCCAACGGATGCGCGGGGCCGAGAAGTAGGTCGCCAGTGGCAGGCCGCAGCGCTTCTGGATCGTCGCGGCTTCAGGTTTGCGGGACAGTTCGTTCACCAGCGCGTCGGTGCGGGTGTCCTGCCAGACGATGGCGCGGCCGATCGGTTTCCCTGTCCGGCGATCCCACAGGACCGTCGTTTCGCGCTGGTTGGCGATTCCCAGGGCGACCACCTGATTCGGCGTGGCACCGGCTTGGGCGAGTGCCTCAGGGGCGATGCGCTTCAGGTTCCGCCAGATCTCCACAGCGTCGTGCTCGACCCACCCGGGCTTGGGAAAATGCTGTTTGTGCTCGCGTTGCGTCACCGACACCAGTCGCCCGTGATGGTCGAACAAGATGCATCGGGTCGAAGTAGTGCCCTGGTCGACGGACATCACATAGCGCTCAGCCATTGACGTTTCCACCTCCGCGTTGGATCTCCGCACTCGATCTCCGCATTCGACCCAAGCAGATGGGTCTCAACAGCGGGAGTCCCCAAGGTCCCGGGAGACGGCGCGAGCGGTGTCCCGCACATAGGTGACGAGTGTGGGGTCCGGCCGGCCCTTACTGTCACAGATCCGCTCGACCGCTCCCGACACGCCGATGGCCCCGACGACCAGGCCTCCGTAACCGCGGATCGGCGCGGCGATGCCGGCCTCACCGATGGTCATCTCCTCGACCTCGGACGCCCATCCGACCTTGCGTACCTGGGCCAGCACCCGGGCGAGCGCCTGCGGCGCGGCGATCGTACGTCGGCTGAAAGGTTCCAGATCGGTGCCGTAGAGCGCGGCTGCCGCGTTCGCGTCGTAGGCGAGGACGACCTTGCCCAGCGCCGTGGCGTGCAGCGGCAGCAGGGTGCCGACGTCGAGGGTCTGAAGCGTGTCGTCCGGCCGGAACACGTGATGGACCACGAGGAGCCGGCCATTGAAGAGCGTCCCGATCCTGACCGCCTTGCCGCTTCGCGCCGCGAGCGCGTCCGCCCAGTTGATCGCCCGGGACCGGAGTTCATTGACGTCCAGATAGCTGGCGCCGAGGTGGAGCATGGCCGCCCCGAGCTGGTATTTGCCCGTCGCGTCGTCCTGCTCCACAAAGCCGACACGTTGTAGCGTACGGAGGATGCCATGGACGGTTCCGCGGGCCAGACCGAGGGAATTGGCTATCTGACTGACTCCCAGCCGACCCGAGCCGCGGGCCAGCAGACGGAGGATGGCCGCCGCTCGCTCTATCGACTGCACAGGTCCTGGCATCCAGTGCACCATAACTTTCCATGCACATGACTTTGTCCACATGCGTTCGACAATGTCGGCATCTACCCATGTACGACAGTTTTGCCACCTTTTAGCGTTGCCGGCATGTGAGACGCATCGCCCCTCGGTGATCGTGGTCTCATCGCGGCGAGACCGTCCGGGAACACTCCTCCCGTGGGTGTCCGCAGACCGTGAGCCGCACATCACCCTCGAGGAGGAGACATGGCGGAACGATCGAGGATTCCCGTACTGGTCGGTGAGTTGGCCGCTGAATTCGCGGGCACGATGATCCTCATCCTGTTCGGGGTGGGCGTCGTGGCGCAGGTAGTGGCAGGGGGCTTCGGAAATCACGACAGCATCGCGTGGGCGTGGGGCCTCGGGGTCACGCTGGGCGTGTACACGGCGGCGCGCGTCAGCGGCGCACATCTCAATCCCGCGGTCAGCTTCGCCCTCGCGGTCTTCAAGGGGTTCTCCTGGCGCAAGGTGCTGCCGTACTCTCTGGCACAGATCGCCGGCGCGTTCGTGGCCGCGTTGCTGGTCCGATGGAACTACAGCGAGGTCTTGGCAAAGGTCGACCCGGGACACACCATCAAGACTCAGGGCGTCTTCTCGACGCTTCCCGGCAACGGAGTACTGCCCGTGCACGAGTGGGGTGCCTTCCGCGACCAGGTGATCGGCACGGCGATCCTGCTGTTCCTCATCTTGGCCGTCACGGACCTGCGCAACACCTCACCGGCCGCCAACCTCGCCCCGGTCGTGATCGGGCTGATCGTCGTGGCGATCGGCATGGCCTGGGGCACGGACGCCGGCTACGCCATCAACCCGGCCCGTGACTTCGGGCCTCGCCTCGCCACGTTCATCACCGGATATGGCTCCGCCTGGCGTGATCAGTACGGTGAGCTCTACTTCTGGGTCCCGATCGTGGGCCCGCTCATCGGCGGTGTCATCGGCGGTGGACTGTATCAGACGCTCATCGGCAGATTCCTCCCGCTTGAAGAGGCGCCCGAACCCGGCCGCGTACCGACCCCTACCGAGACCACGACCGGGCATAAGACCGCCTGAGACGCTCGACCACAGAGAAGGGATTTCCGTCATGGCCGATTTCGTCGGAGCGGTGGACCAGGGCACGACGAGTACCCGTTTCATGATCTTTGATCACGGGGGCAACGAGGTGGCCCGATACCAGCTCGAACACAAGCAGATCATGCCGAACTCTGGGTGGGTCGAGCACAACCCCACCGAGATCTGGGAGCGTACCCGCGCCGTCATCGAGACGGGCCTGAGAAAGGCCGACCTGCGCGCCGCCGACCTCGTCGCGCTCGGGATCACCAATCAGCGTGAGACGGCCGTGGTCTGGAGCCGCGTCACCGGCCGGCCGTACTACAACGCGATCGTCTGGCAGGACACCCGCACCGACCGCATCGCCTCAGCGCTCGAACGTGACGGCAAGGGCGAGATCATCCGTGCCAGGGCCGGACTGCCTCCGGCGACGTACTTCTCCGGCGGCAAGATCCAGTGGATCCTGGAGAACGTCGACGGAGTCCGTGAGGCGGCCGAGGCCGGCGAGGCGATCTTCGGCACCATCGACACCTGGCTGCTGTGGAATCTCACCGGCGGCGTCGACGGCGGAGTGCACATCACTGATCCGACCAACGCCAGCCGCACGATGCTCATGGACCTGGAGACACTGGGCTGGGACGACGAGCTGCTGTCGTTCTTCGGCATTCCGCGCCGGATGCTGCCGGAGATCCGGCCGTCGTCGGACCCGCGATTTTATGGGGTCACCCGGTCCACCGGGCCGCTCGGCGGCGAGGTCCCGCTGACGGGCGACCTCGGAGACCAGCAGGCGGCGACGGTCGGCCAGGTCTGCTTCGGCGTCGGCGAGGCGAAGAACACCTACGGCACGGGCAACTTCCTGCTCCTCAACACCGGCGAAGAGCTGGTGCGGTCCAAGCACGGTCTGCTCACCACCGTCTGCTACCAGCTCGGCGAGGGCCGGCCCGTGTACGCGCTCGAGGGCTCGATCGCGGTCACCGGCTCCGCCGTACAGTGGTTGCGCGACCGGCTCGGGATCATCTCAGGCGCCGCAGAGAGCGAGGCGCTCGCCCGCCAGGTCGAGGACAACGGCGGCATCTACTTCGTCCCGGCCTTTTCGGGCCTCTTCGCGCCGTATTGGAGATCCGACGCACGTGGGGCGATCGTTGGTCTATCCCACTACAACACCAACGCCCACCTCGCCCGGGCGACACTGGAAGCGATCTGCTACCAGACGCGTGACGTCGTCGAGGCGATGCGGCAGGACTCCGGCGTCGTCCTCGACGTGCTCCGAGTGGACGGAGGCGTGACCGCCAACCAGTTGTGCATGCAGATTCAGGCGGACATCCTCGGCGTGCCGGTGTCCAAGCCCGTCGTGGCCGAGACCACGGCGCTCGGCGCCGCATACGCCGCCGGCCTGGCCGTGAGGTTCTGGGAATCGGTCGATGACCTCAGGCAGAACTGGCACGAAGACCAGCGGTGGCACCCGGAGTGGAGCGAGGAACAGCGCACGCGCGGTTACGCCGGCTGGAAGAAGGCCGTCGAACGCACCCTCGACTGGGTCGACGTGGAATGACGCGAGCCGTCATCAGAGGCCGACCGTCGACGAGCGCTGCGCGACCTCTTCGGCCGACGCGATTTCGGCCACGCACAGCCGCGGCTCGACGAAAGGTCGCAGACTGGCCTCGGCCCGGCCGGCCATCGCCTGATCGAGCGCGCCGCGCAGCACGCCCAGATGCAGCGCGCACACCACGCCCGGATTCTCCTCGGCCAATTCCCGGAATGGGCAGGCCCGCAGCAGCACCCGGCTGCCCTGGCCGTGCGGGACCGCCTCGGGCTCGAAGCCCATCTGCGCGAAGAGCGCGACCACCCGGCGGGTCGCCGTGGCCAGCTCCACCTGTTGATCCGCGTCGGAGGGCAGTAGCCGTCGCGCCCATGCCCGCCCGGCCCGCTCGGCCGTCCCGCCCTCGCCGACCTGGTCGAGGTATTGCGTCAGCACGCCGGCCAGCAGCCGATAGCCGTCCACGGCGGCTTCGGCCGGGACCGCGGCCTCGTAGGTGGTCCGTGGCCGGCCCCGGGCACCGCGTCGCTCGGTCCGTTCGACCACCAGTCCCGCCTTGACCAGCACGTCGAGGTGGAAGCGGACCGTGTTGGCATGCAACCCGGCGTCAGCGGCCAGCGCCTTGATATCCGCCGGTGCGGCGACATTGCGCAGGGCGTGGAGCAGCCGGCGGCGGCTGGGAACAGCGAGAGCGGCGTAGCCCACATCACCAGGCATAACACCAATATATACGACGAGGATCATAGAAAAAGGAGCTGCCGGGCCCGCTCGCGTTCACCGTCGCAGACACCAAGATCCCTCGTAGAATGTCCGGATGGCTTCCCCCGAAACCGGCCCCGAGGTGAGCGACGCGTCACGGGTGCTGCAACGCGTCTTCGGCTATGACTCGTTCCGGGAAGGCCAGCAGGAGATCATCGATCATGTCGTCGCCGGTGGTGACGCACTTGTGCTCATGCCGACCGGCGGCGGCAAGTCGTTGTGCTACCAGATCCCCGCGCTCGTGCGGAAAGGCGTCGGCGTCGTCGTCTCACCGCTCATCGCGCTCATGCAGGACCAGGTCGACGCCCTGACGGCGCTGGGCGCGCGGGCGGGGTTCCTCAACTCCACGCAGGACCCCGACGAGCGCCGCCGGGTCGAGTCCGCCTTCCTCTCGGGTGAGCTGGACCTGCTCTATCTGGCGCCGGAACGCCTGCGGGCCGAGTCGACGCTGAGGCTGCTCGACCGCGGCACGATCTCGCTGTTCGCCATCGACGAGGCGCACTGCGTATCCCAGTGGGGGCACGACTTCCGGCCCGACTATCTCGCCCTGTCCACGCTGCACGAGCGCTGGCCCGAGGTGCCCCGCATCGCACTGACCGCGACCGCCACCGAGGCCACCCACGCGGAGATCGCGTCCCGGCTGAACCTGAAGGATGCCCGCCACTTCGTGGCGAGCTTCGACCGCCCGAACATCCAATACCGCATCGCGCCGAAGAACGAACCGAAGCGACAACTGCTGGAGCTGCTGCGCACCGAGCACCCCGGGGACGCGGGCATCGTCTACTGCCTGTCACGGGCCTCCGTCGAGAAGATCGCCGAATTCCTGGTGGAGAACGGGATCGAGGCGCTGCCGTACCACGCGGGGCTCGACACGCGCACCCGGGCCGCGAACCAGGCACGGTTCCTGCGCGACGACGGTGTCGTGATGGTCGCCACCATCGCTTTCGGCATGGGCATCGACAAACCCGACGTGCGATTCGTCGCCCACCTCGACCTGCCCAAGTCCGTCGAGGGCTACTACCAGGAGACCGGCCGCGCCGGCCGCGACGGCATGCCCTCCACCGCCTGGCTGGCGTACGGTCTCAACGACGTCGTGCAGCAGCGCAAGATGATCGACACCTCCGAGGGCGACGACGCCCACCGGCGCCGCCTGAGCATCCACCTCGACGCCATGCTGGCCCTCTGTGAGACGGTCGAGTGCCGCCGTGTGCAACTGCTCGCCTACTTCGGCCAGCACAGCACCGCGTGCGGCAACTGCGACACGTGCCTGTCGCCGCCGGAGTCGTGGGACGGCACCATCGCCGCGCAGAAGCTCCTCTCTGCCGTGCTCCGGCTCCGGCGCGAGCGGAACCAGAAGTTCGGTGCCGGCCATGTCATCGACATCCTGCTCGGTAAGAACACACCCAAGATCGTCCAGCACGATCACAACTCCCTGACGGTGTTCGGCATCGGCACGGAGCTACGCGACACCGAATGGCGCGGCGTGGTGCGTCAGCTGCTGGCCCAGGGCCTGCTGTCCGTCGAGGGCGACTACGGCACGCTGGTGCTCACCGAGGCGAGTGACGAGGTGCTGTACAAACGACGCCAGGTTCTGCTGCGCCGCGAGGCCGAGCGGGCGGCACGAGCCGCCAAGGCCGCCAAGTCCCGCCGCGCCACGCCAGTCGACCTGCCCGAGGAAGCCGTGCCGGTGTTCGAGCAGCTCCGCACCTGGCGTGCCGCCACCGCGAAGGAACAGGGTGTACCCGCGTATGTGATCTTCCACGATGCGACCCTCCGCCAGATCGCCGCCGAGTCTCCGTCGTCCCTGGCCGAGCTGGGCACGGTGAGCGGTGTCGGCGAGAACAAGCTCGCGAAGTACGGTCAGCAGATCCTGGACACCCTCACCGCCTAAGGCCTGTTTCAGCAGTTGGTCACCAAATGCCATGTTGGCGGTTGCGCGCTGGAACAGGAGTTTTGGCTGCATGCGGTCGTTTCCTATGAGGTTCATGTTCTGATCACCTGGGTGTCTTGATCGGTCCCTAGCGTCCCTCCCGGATGCCGCTGCCCCCC
>JAOPYO010000166.1 GCA_025964575.1 Actinomycetes bacterium | reverse complement strand
CAGAAGGAGGTGGCCAATGGCGCGCACCAAGGAGTTCGATCCCGAGGTGGCCCTGGACCGCGCGATGAACGCGTTCTGGGAGCTTGGCTACGAGAAGACCTCGATGCAGGATCTCGTGGATCGCATGGGTGTGGGCCGACGCAGCCTGTACGACACTTTCGGCGACAAGCATGCCCTGTTCATGCAGTCGCTCAGACGCTACGTCGACCTCAGGGAAGACGCGGAGCGGGAGATCGCCGAGGCCGCGCATGATGCGCGAGATGCTATCCGCCAACTCTTCGAGGCTTCGCTCGCTGAAGGCTCGGTCCTTCAAAAGGGGTGCCTCGCGACGAACAGTGCGACAGAGGTAGCACTCGGCGATCCTGAGACCGCACGGGAAATCGAAAGACACTTTGCCGTCTGCCAACAGCTTCTATCCGGCCTCCTCAGGCAGGGGCAACGGGAAGGAGTCATCGCGGAGCATCACGGCGCCCAGGCGCTGGGGACAGGGCTGTTCAACGCCTTGCTCGGCCTGCGCGTGCAGATCAGAGCGGGAATACCGCGGATGCGGCTGGCGCCGGCCGTCGACGAGATCATGCGAATGCTCGACTGAGCTCGGCTGCGCGCAGTCTGCTGCATGAATTTCGCACTGATCGGTCTCATAATAGTTGGGGATCTCCGCCTAGCGCCGCAGTCCCCGTCACCCTGTGCCGCCGGACACGGTGCGCGAGGCGAGAGGGTGCCCGGCGGAAAGCAGGGTGACCCGTGGTTCGGTCCACAGCAGGTCGCTGTCGAGTCCATGGTCGTCGAACGGGCGGCGCAGTAGTCCCACGTCGGCCTCGCCGTTGCGGAGTGCGTCGGTCCGGGTCTGCCAGTTGACGAAGACGGCCTCTGGGGGTTGCTCCTGCGGAAAACGCGCGTGGTAGGTCCTGACGAGGTGGTCAAGAGCCGTGATCTCGCAGGCGCGGGCCGCCACGCGCAGCCGCGGGCGTTCCCGCCCCGCACGCGCCGCCCGTGCGACCGCGGCCTGGGTGAGCTCATCGATGCCGCGGGCCTCATCGAACAGCACCGTGCCCGCAGCCGTCAACTGCACATCGCGATGGAGACGCACGAATAACGCGGTGCCGACGCTGTCTTCCAGCGCACGGATCGCCCGGGACAGCGCCGGCTGCGTCATGGCCAGCCGGGTGGCGGCACGGGTGAAGTTGCGTTCCTCGGCCACCGCGACGAAGTAGCGCAACTGCCGCAGATCGATGTCGTTCACGTGACCAGCGTCCCACAGCATTTGCCATGCCTTGCGGGCATAGAAGCATGCTGAACAGGCCTTTCCCTTTCCTGCCAAGCGCAGATCTACTGGAACGGCACCGGCCGGGACCAGCCTGGTCGACCTTCCAGAACAGGACCACCACGATGCAGGACCGACCTCGTGCAGTAGTGAGCGCCGCTACGGGCGGTATTGGCCTGGAGACAGCTACCGGCCTGGCAGAGGCTGGTTACGCGGTGACGATCATCGGCCGCGACGGGCGACGCGGCGCCGAGGCCGTGGAAAAGATCAACGCGGCTGCGGGCGAGGGCGGGGCAGTGTTCGTCCGCGCGGACCTTTCGTCCTTGACCGCGGTCAAGGAACTCGGTGCCCGGCTAGCGGCGCAGGGGCCACTGCAACTACTGGTCAACAACGTAGGCGGCATGTTCGTGCGGCGTTGGGAGACGGTAGACGGACTGGAGGGCGCGTTCGTGCTCAACCATCTCTCCCCGCTCGTTCTCACCGAGGCGCTGCTCGACGCGCTTAAGGCCGGCAAGCCGAGCCGGATCATGTCGATCACCTCGTCCGCGATGGCCTTCGCGGCGACCGGCTTCGACGACGTGGACGCGCCGGGCGAGTACTACGGGATGGCCGTGACCGGGCGCGCCAAGCTGGCACACCTGACGTACCTGCTGGAGCTGGCACAGATGCTGAACGGCACAGGAGTCTCCGTCTTCGCCGCTGACCCGGGCCCCGCCGCGACCGGCAATGCCGCCGACATGGAGATCGACATCCTGCCGCCCCAGTTGCGGCCGCACTGGGATGCCATCAGGAAGGGAGTTACCCGCCCGGTCGCCGAGGCCGCCCGATCGGTGATCTTCACCGCCACCGCCCCCTCGCTGGACGGGAAGACGGGACTCGTCATCGGCCAGGACAGCACCCCGGACGACACGCTGCCCGCCCACCTCACCCCCGACATCGTTACCGCCGCCGCCGCGCTCACCGAGCGCGTGCTACGCGACCACGCCGCCTAACACACGGCGGGCCGAACGCAACACGACGTCGGACAACATGATGACTTTCCGGGGAACGGGATGATCGCCTCCTCCTCGTACCACCAGTTGCCGATCTGCACGCCGCCCTCAGTCTGATGCCCGATCGACACGAACCATTGCTCACCCAGCCGGAACCAGCCGTTGATACGGCCCTCCCGCCACTCGCCCTCGATACAAAGCCACACATCGGGATGTTGCGGCTGCTATCGACCTCGAGCAAGCACGGGTCACCCGGCGAAGGATCCTCGGCGGGCTGATCAACGAATACTCCCAGGTAGCATAGCCAAACCCGCATTATCGAGCCCCACACGGTCCAGCCTGCGTGCGTGCCTCTCCGACCGGTCCGAAGGACCGTAGCCGCAGCGCCCTTCCACCGGTCGCGCTCGTTCAGCCCGGATCAGCGGTGGATGACTCGCTGGCCTCATCGAGGTCACTGACGAGCGCGTCCGGCGCACGCATCCGCCACGCGTCGGTCACGAACTCCCTCAGACGTTCGACCTTCACCTCTGCCAGGCGCAGCATCACCAGAGGCAAGCCATCGTAGCTGGGCGTGGTGAAGAAGATGTCGGGCTCGCCGAGTAGGAGAGCCTGCTTTTCGGCCTCGTCGCCGACGAAAAGCACCGCGATATCGGTTCGGATCAGGCGCGGCTTCCCCGGCGTGCGCTCGGGATAGGACCAGACGAACCCTTTGTCGGCCACCCGGAAGTCAAAGCCGTCACTTTCAATCTCCGCCACGTGAGGCAGAGCCAGCGCCAACCGGCGCACGTCGTCGGCGTCAGCCACCGAGATCCCTCCCAGAGCGCACGATCCGCATGTGCAGAGGCTACGCGCTGGCAGCCGAACCGCGGATCAGGGGCACCTTTTAAGGAATAAGCCCTGAGTTCCCGTACGCCCTTTCAGTTTGTCCAGCCCAGGACCAGGGCGTTCTCCACGTACAGCACGTCGGCCTGGTGATTGAGGAAGTCTCGGGATCGGTGAAGCTTCTTCCTCTCTGCCGAGATTTTCGTAGCGGCGGTGAAGACGAGGAGGCGTGCCGGGCCCGGCCCAGGACGCCTCGGTCCGGCGCCGGGCGTTGCCTTGGCCGGAGAACGCGTGCTCATGCGGGGGTCGGCTCCGCACACCAGCTCTGGCGCACCGGCCCCCGCCGGCCCGGCACGGCGGCCGTCGCTGTGTGTCCTGGGCGCTGCTCGACGCCGCTGTGGGACCCGGCTGGCCGTACGCGGTCCCGGGTTCCGGCGAACCCAAGGGTGCATAACCATCCAGACCACCCCAACGGTCCGGCGTCGACCCTTGGGTTCACCCGGAACTCTGGGCTTTCACGGGGCTTGAGCAGCAACCACTCGGCCAGTGGCGTTAGCGAGGCGACGCGGGTGTCATGCGAAGGGTTGTCGGCAGAGCTTCGCGCAGAGTTCTGTCAGGCGTCGGGAGGATTGCCGCTGGTGGGGACGGGCGGGAGGTCCGTCATCGAGTCGCCACTCTGCGCCTCACTGACAGAACCCTGCGTTTCCGCTGGCAGCAACCCTTCGCCTAACAACGGGCTGAACTCGACTGCCACCGTCCACCCCCTCCGGGCTCGTGATGGTGTCAGAATCCGATGGCTTCGCGGAGCAGCAGGACGGTGCCGCGCCCGGGGTGGGGTTCTGCGTTGAGGATGAGAATGCGGTTGAGGGCACTGGGCACCCCGTAGGCCTTCATGGCGCGCTCGTTTTCCAGCGGGAGGCAGTGGTTTTCGATGCGGCGCAGCGCGGTGCTCAGGTCAGGCACCACCTTCTGCGCTCCGACGACCCAGATCACGCGGGCCGCGGCGCCCGAGTAGCCAGCCAGCTGGCTTCCGCTGGCCGAGGCGGCCGCAAGGGAGCCGGTCTCGGTGACCGCGGCGACGCTGCCCACAATGACGTCGGGGCAGGCGAGCATCCGCCAGATCTCGGCCAATTGGGTGGCGCGGTCCATGGTCACGCTGCGTGCCTTGACGGACTCGTATCGCCCGCTGCTGTTGATGTCCTCATCGATGCCGGACAGGCGGAGGGTCTCGCTGGCCCCAGTGAACACGCTGGCGCCCTCGGGAACCAGGTCTTTGACGCGGGTACGCGCGGCGGCGGCGTCATCGAGGATTTCGACGGCGAAATTGTTTTCCCTCAATGCAGCGGCCACCCGCTCCAGGGTCTCCGCGGGCGCTGGGTCAGTGAACGATGTTGCTGGAACCGAAGTCGTCATGGTGCCTCCTGAGCTTCCTGGCCCGTTAGTGATGTGCTGGTCTCATCAGCACGACAACGCAGCCCCGCAGAATGTGAGGTCACCCTCCCCGCCTCACATTCCGGGGCGCTGTCTTGTCGAACCATTAAGAGCGGACGGACACGGCGCGGCGAGGGGGCTGGTGACACCATGACCACCGAGTTCAGGTCAGAAGACGGCCGGCCCGATCCAGCCCTCAGCGTGATCATCAGCGAGCGGCGGCAGCTGATCAATCTCGCCTACCGGCTGCTCGGCTCGCTGGCCGAGGCCGAGGATGCCGTCCAGGAGACCTACGCTCGCTGGTACGCCATGTCCCGCCAGCAGCGGGACGCCATTGCGTCCCCCGGCGCGTGGCTGACCACCGTAGCCAGCCGTATCTGCCTCAACTGGCTCAACTCGGCACGGGCCCGCCGGGAGTGTTATGTGGGCGAATGGATTCCCGAGCCGCTGCCCGAACCCGCGGAGTGGGTCACCGGGCGGCCGGGCGGCGCCGCGGCCGACCCGGCCGACCGGGTCACTCTGGACGAGTCGGTCAACATGGCCTTCCTCGTCGTGCTCGAATCGATGACCCCGGCCGAGCGCGTGGCGTTCATCCTCCACGATGTCTTCCGCTACTCCTTCGCCGAGGTGGCCGACATCACCGGCCGCACCCCGGCGGCATGTCGCAAGCTGGCCTCCTCGGCCCGCCGTCGCATCCACGCCTCGCAGGCTCCCGCGACTCCCATGGCCCAGCAGGCCGGCGTCGTCCGGGCCTTCAAAGCGGCGTGGGAGGACAAGGACATCGATGCCCTGATCGGCCTGCTCGACCCCGACGCCACGGCGATCGCCGATGGCGGCGGCCTCGTCATGGCTTTCCTGGACCCCATCAAGGGCGCCGAGCAGATCGCGCACGGCTGGGCCGAGATCGCCAACCGGATGCCCGGCAACATGACGCTCTTGCAACGCACGGTCAACGGCCAGCCCGGTCTGGTGGCCCAGCAAGACGGCGTCACCGTGACCGTGTTCGCGTTCGCGTTCGTGGGCGACCGGATCAAGCAGATCTGGGCCGTACGCAACCCGGAGAAACTCCACCCCTGGACAATGGGCTGACGCTGTTCAGCCGGTGGAACGGCCGACCAGCCGGTGTCGATTCCCCTGTCGGCGCAGAACGAGCGCAGCTCGCCGCGGGTCAGTACGTCGCACCGGGCGAGCTGGGCCGGGTTTCGCGCGCCCAGCGCCGTCATGATCGCTGCCAGCTGGTCCAGCCACGTTGCGCGTCGCCCTCCAGCACGCGGCCGATGATCGACTCTCGGGTTGTCTGCGTACACTGACGGGCATGGCATGCCGCATCAGTGAGCTGGTCATCGACGCCGCCGACCCCGAGCGGCTCGCCGCATTCTGGAGCGAGGTCCTCGGCTACGTCGAACTCGGCCGGGAGGACGACGGAAGCATCGAGATCGGGCCGCCCGACGCCGGCTTCGGCGGTCCGCAGCCCACCCTCGTCATCAGCCCCAGCAGCGACCCGCGGACCGGGAAGCTCCGACTGCACATCGACGTCAATGCCACCGACCGCGACCAGGCCGCCGAGCTGGAGCGGCTGCTCGCTCTCGGCGCCAAGCCCGCCGACGTCGGCCAGACCGGCACCGAGAGCTGGCACTGCCTGGCCGACCCAGAAGGCAACGAATTCTGCCTCCTGGGCACCCGGCTCCAGCCCCTCTGACCACGTGCGTCCTGGCGCCAAGCCGCTCGGCCGTTCGAGTGATGTTCACAGCCCGGAGTAAACCACCCACCACACCGCCGCCCGACTCCAGCCCAGCTGAAGCGATCGCCCATCACGTCCCACACATGCATGTGAGAGAGAGCGCTCCGCTGCCGAACTCGCCACAAGAACGCCGGATCGTGGATGATTTCATCCGCGTATTCGAGGCCGCGGGCACCGGAGGGTGGTTCCTGTTCCGAGATCGAGAAGCGCTGAGCCGGAGCGCCCCGCCGTCTGCGGGTTTGTGGGGGCCGCCATCGCCGGCACCACATGGGATCTTTACCAGGGCAACAACGGCTGGGAGGTCTACTCGTTCGTCCGACCTCCAACACCACCGAGGCCAGGCTCAACCTCACGGACTTCCTCAACTACCCTGCGTTCCAACCGCAGGCTGAGCTTCTCGAAATAACTGAGCAGCGTGGAATCGAGCACGGAGGTGTTCACCGGCTCCGGACGGCTCAACACCGTCTGGTACTACACGAACGTCGAATAGCGGGCACCCTGCGGGGCGGCATCCGGCAGAACCGTCCCCGCGTCGAGCCGATCACCCACCTCTTCCGCCGCACCGTCACCGGAGCGCATGCCCGGTTGGGCAACCTCGGTCGGCAGCAGCCTCAACCGGCCTGGCCAGCTTCATCCCGCTGGCTTCTGGTCGGCGCTGCTGGGAACCAAGCTCGGCATCGGATCACGAGCGAGCCTCATGGATTCCCTTCGTGACGTCCTCGCTAGACCGGGAACACCGAGCTCTCGCAACCGTGCTCGGCGTTCCAACATATGGACGGGATTTAACCACATAATGTGTTGACCGATACCATGACACGCAATCGCGGACGTAACGACGCTGCGACTCCCCCTCGGGAAGGAGAGGCACCGTGCCGGTATCTGTCACCGATGCACTGCAGGAACAGGCCGCGACGGCTCAGGCCAAGGCCGCAGAGACTCGACGACCAGGCCGATATCTGGTCAGCGCGATGCTGGCGGGTGCCTATGTGGGCGTCGCGGTCGTGCTAATGATCGCAGTCACCGGCCCATTGCTGGCAAGCTCGTCGCCTTGGGTCAAGCTGATCCAGGGGCTGGTGTTCGGCGTCGCGTTGACACTAGTGATCTTTGCTGGCGCGGAGCTGTCGACCGGCAACATGATGACCATGCCGCAGGGTGTCCTCACCCGCCGCAATGGCGTGGTGGCCGCCATCGTCGTGATCGTGTTCTCCTTCGTCGGTAACCTCGTCGGCTCGGTCGTTTTCGCTTGGCTCGTCCACGAAAGTGGCGTGCTTGCCGTGGCCGCCGCGCCGGGCAAGCCGGCTGCCGGGGAGAAGTTGCTGGCTGCGCTCATCAAGGCGAAGACAGGCGAGACCGACACGGCGCTGTTCTTCCGTGGCGTCCTGTGCAACTTCCTGGTCTGCCTGGCCGTGTGGATGGGGGTTCGTACCAAGTCGGACGGCGCGAAGCTCATGCTGATCTTCTGGTGTCTGCTGGCGTTCGTCTCTTCCGGCTTCGAGCACGTCGTCGCGAACATGACCACGTTCTCGCTGGGCATGTTCGACGGCGTCCCCGGGGCCACGGCCGGGGCCTTCGGCCGGAACCTGGGGTTCGGCGGGGTTGGCCACCTCGTCGGGGGCGCACTGTTGGTCGGCGCGGCATATGCGGTCATAGGCCTGCCCGGCAAGCAGGAGGCGATGGCGCCTGTACGGGCAGGATTTGAGCCCGAGCCGAGCACGACCCCCGCCCGCACGTGACGGCAATGCGGGGCGCACCGCACCCTGCTGCCGGAGCCGCCGGTCAGCGGCCCCGACCAGGACGCCTGATCTTAGCTGATCAGCCCCCACGCGCAGGGGTACCAACCCCAGTACGCGTCATAGCACCAGAGGCCAGCGGCAGTCGTCACACGCTCCGGCTGTGCAACGGCCCGTGCTGCGGGCACCTGGGGGACAGCTTGTGCTGCGGACACCGGAAGCGTGAACGCACCCGCGACCAGAGCTGCCACAATCATCAGACGACGGATCACCTGCGAACTCCTTTCTAGACCTGCGGGAGCAACGAACACGCTCCCCTAACCGACATTGGTAGTCACTGCACTAGCCGGAGTTCTGCATGGAGAGTGTGCCGTTGCTCAGGAGAGTAAGGCGCTTCCTGCCGGCGCCGGTGCTGCTGCCAGCTACGGGAAGGCTGTTCTGGTAGCTCTTCGTCGTGCTGTACCTGACCAGGTCGGGACGTGGCGGCGTCGGCGGGTGAGGCGGCGGTGAACGCGCCGCCGGCCGTGAGGGCCGCTAAGGAGAGGGCGAGGATATGGCGGGAGACTCCCATGTGAATCCCTTTCTGAAACTAGAGTCCTCACAGAGAGTATTCGAACGACCGCATAACGTTGGGGATCGACTGCCGTCACTTATGGGGCAGTCATCAGGGGCGCCACACCTAGTTGACGGGCGTGCGGCGTGGGCGCCGCTACCGCTGCCGTAGCCAGTACTCCACCGGAAGGCGTACCGCGAGGAAGGCGACGAAGGCGACCACGATGGCCGGTACGGTGCGGCGGAGCAGTAGCCCGGTCAGGACGCCCAGGGCGAAGGCGAAGAGCGTGTAGCCGGTGAGTGAGAGTCCTTCGAGGTCGAAGGCTCCCGGGTGAACCTGCCGGACACCTGGTCCATCGGGCTGCGGTACCAGGCGAAGATGGCGCTGAGGGTCGTGGTGACCATCAGGATTCCGAAGCTGAGAAGCGAGATCTTGACGGTCAGCCACCGGGTCCGGGGGACCGCCTGGGTCCAGGCCAGCCGCCAGGTCCCGTGCTCGTGTTCGCGGCCGAGCAGGCTCGCGCCGACGATCGCGCCAATGAGGCCGGGCAGCGGGCTGAACCAGGTCAGGAGGTGGTTGGCGACGTCGTTGAACCGGTTCATGAACGCGGTCATCACGGACTGGCAATGGTTGCCGCCGGTACCGCGGGCCAGGCATGCCCCGATGCCGTCCTGGGTGTATACGCCGCGCATCGTCTGCCCGTACGCCAGAAACACCACGGCGGTGAGGCCGACCAGAACAGCGCCGGCGATTGCTTGGATGCGGTGCTGACGCCAGGTGAGCCAGATCATGATGCCACCGCCGTAGGGTGCTCGAGGTAGGCCAGGATGAGTTCTTCGAGACCGACCGGGTGCGACTGCCAGGCCGGGTGGACGTCGGGCCGGTCCGCCTCGGTGCGGACCAGCAGGTCGGTCCGCCTCGGTGCGGACCAGCAGGTCGGTCCGCCTCGGTGCGGACCAGCAGGTCGGTCCGCCTCAGTGCGGACCAGCAGGTCGGTGTGCCGGTTGCTGTGCGCGGCGCGGATGACCCCGGGCAACGACGGGTCGGTGTCGGTGCGCGGCCCGGTGAGCAGCCGGTGGCCGGCCAGTATCTCCTCGATCGCGCCGGCGAGCTGGACCTTTCCCCGGTTGAGCAGCACCAGCCAGTCGTAGACCGCCTCCAGATCAGCGATCACGTGGGAGGACATCAGGACGGTGAGCCCGTCTTCGGCGACGGCGGCCATTAGGACCCTCATGAAGTCCCGGCGGGCGATCGGGTCGAGGTTGGCGAGCGGTTCGTCCAGGACCAGCAGCGGCGCGCGCTTGGCCAGCGCCAGGCCAGCGCGACCTGGGACTGCTGGCCGCCTGACAGGTCCCCGGCGCGCCGCTCAGCGGAATGCCGAGCTCCTCCAGCCGCTGCTCGGCCAGGGACTGGTCCCAGCGCCAGGTCTGCACGTCAAGATCCATCACCCGGGGTCCACGCGGCACGTCGACATACAGCGAGGGTCTGTTCGGCGACGCTGTGCCAGGGAGCTCCGGTTCTGCCTGGCGCTCCGGCGGGGCCTCTCGCAAATGTTCATCTGTGAGAGTTCTGCGAGAGGCTCGACACTGAGCGCGGTGTTTCACAGGCGATCACCTGTGAAACACCGAAGCTCTGGTGATCACCTTGAGCTCAGGGCCAAAGATGACTCACCGTTGACGTTATGCAGGTATTTACCTGCATAATAGGGCCGTGAGCCTCGAAGCGAGAGCGATGGACTCGGTTTTCAAAGCGCTGGCCGACCCCACCCGACGCCTCCTGCTTGACCGTCTGCGCGAGCACAACGGCCAGACGCTGAGCGAGCTGTGTGAACGCTTGGACATGGCGCGCCAGTCGGCGACACAGCATCTCGACGTCCTTGAGCGGGCCAACCTCGTGACCGTCGTGCGGCGCGGACGGGAACGGCTTCACTACCTCAACCCGGCGTCGATCCACGAGATCGAGAAGCGCTGGATCTCGGGGTTCGACAAGCCCCGCCTGCAAGTGATCAGTGCCATCAAGAACCAGGCAGAGGAGTACGCCATGACCAACGGACCCACGTCCGTGCCGACCTACGTCTATGTCACCTACATCCGCGCAAGCGCGGAGCAGGTGTGGCAAGCCCTGACGGACGCAGACCTGACGGCGCGCTACTGGGGACACGCCAACGTTTCGGACTGGCAGCCGGGCTCGAACTGGGAGCACCAACGCCTCGACGGATCAGGCGTCGTCGATGTCGTTGGTCGAGTGATCAAGGCCGAGCCCCCGACGCGCTTGGTCATCACCTTCGACGACGCCCCTGACGCCGAATCGCCTAGAGAACCGTCGGTTGTCACCTTTCTTGTCGAACCGCACCACGACATCGTCCGCCTCACCGTGACCCACGAGAATCTCGCCAACCTGGCGATGCTCAGCGGCATTTCGCACGGATGGCCGGCCGTGTTGGCGAACCTCAAGTCGCTGCTTGAGACCGGCGAGGTCCTCCCGCAAGCGCCATGGGAGATGTCTCGCGCGCACGCCTGAGGACGGCAGTCGCCACAGCCCTTCCGTATTCACTCCGCGCACGACTGCAGAAAGAAGAAGACATGATGGACACCACCGCGCTTCGGGACGCCTACCGTGCGCTGCTGAACGCTGCTGCCACGGTGGCTGACTCTGGCGACCGGAACCCCCTCCCGCCGACCGGCGAATGGAACGCCGACCAGATCCTCGCGCACGTCGCCATCGTCAACGCCACCACCATCACCACCGTCTCCTCTGCCGCTACGGGAGCAAACACGACGTACGACAACCGCATAGCGCTCGACACCTGGACCATCGAACGCGTCATCGCGCTCGCTGGCGGCAACATGGGGCTCCGGGACCGCATCCGCCTCCAAGGAGACGCCCTCTGCACACTCGGCGGACCGATGCTGAGCGAGGCCGAACTCGACACACTGGTGCCCACCCTGCTCCTATCCAACGACACAGCCCTGGTCGATCAGCTCGTGCCGCTGAGGGACCTCATCACGGGCCTCGCAGAAGTAGAGCTGCCCGGCCACACCGAACAGCTCCTGGCCCTACTGCCGTAAGGCGCCGGGAACGAAGCAACAACGTGATCTTCCGGCGTAGGACTGTACGGTTTTCGGCACCTCTCTGATCACCGCCGCTTGACACAGGGAGAGGTGCCGTCTACTGGACAGACCCCCACGATCGCGATCGTTCAGGACTTTGCCATCGTGACGGCCACCGATGAGCGGGCCCGTTCGAGGTCCCCGATGAGCGATGTGCATCCGGCTCTGCTGGATCACCGCGTGGACGCAGTCATCGCCCGAGAGCCGTTCCCGACCGACCAACTGCGTGTGACGATCCTGTACGAGGAGCCTCGGGTGCTCCTGGTGCCAAAGGCACATCGCCTTGCAGGCAAGGAGCTCGGTCACTCTCGACGGAGGTCACACTCAGCAGGTGCACGCGCTGGGTCTTCAGATTGCCAACATTCCCGGCAGTAGTCGCAAATGTTCTTTAAGGTTACATTCAGGTATAAATACTACAATTATGTAGATGACGGGTCCTACCTCATGCACGACTCTGATGCGGCAGGCGGAGACACGGCTCAGCATGGTCGTACCGGTCTTCGGCGTCGAGGAGTTCCTGGCCGAGTGCCTGGATTCGATCCTGGAGCAGTCGCCAGAGGACATCGAGCTCATCGCGGTCGACGACTGCTCACCGGACCGCTGCGGCGAGATCCTCGACACCTACGCCGC
>JAOPYO010000412.1 GCA_025964575.1 Actinomycetes bacterium | reverse complement strand
CCTGGTGGCCGGCTGCAGCGGTGGCAAGCAGGCGGCCAAGGCCACTCCTACTCCCAGCGCCGACCTCCACAGGATGATGCTGGACGTCGCCCAGTGCGCCCGGGCGCATGGCGCGCCCAACTTCCCGGACCCTGTCGTGAATGCCAAGGGGGACTGGGACTTCCCGCCGTCGCAGCTGGACCGGCAGCCGAAGGTGACCGCCTGCGATTCCCTCATCATCCGCATGAAACGGGCGCACCCGCAGAAGGCCCGGCCGACCGTCTCTCCCCAGGACCTGGTGAAGCTGAGGGACTACGCGGCCTGCATGCGCCAGCAGGGCATCTCCGATTGGCCGGATCCGGGTCCGGACGGGGTCTTCAAGGTTCCCGCTCGGCTGAGGGACCCCAAGCGTTTCCAGAGACAGGACAGGGCCTGCTTCTCGAAGGCGCCCAGAGGCGGCATCCGGGTCGATCACGGCCCGGCCAAGGGGCGTTGACATGCGGCGGATTCGTACTGCCGTCTTCTCCGGTGTCGCCCTCGCCGGGGTGGCGGGCGTGGCCGGCTGGGTCACGACCAATGGCCGCTCCGATCCCCCCGCGGTAGCCGCGATCACCACCGGCTCCGCCCCGGTCCAGCGGACCGACGTCGCCGAGCGCCGGCTGATCGACGGGACCCTCGGCCACTCGGGGACGATCAACGTGATCGCTTCCGGCCAGGGCACGCTGACCCGGCTGCCCGGTGTCGGCAAGGTGGTCTCGCGCGGGGGGACGGCCTACGAGGTCGACGGTAAGAAGGTCGTCCTGATGTACGGGCCCCGGCCCGTCTGGCGGCCTTTTGAGCTGGGGATGCCCGACGGGCTGGACGTGCTCCAGCTGGAGACCAACCTGAGTGCGCTCGGCTACTCCCTCACCGTCGACCGGCACTTCTCCTCGGCCACCTACTGGGCCGTCCGGCGCTGGCAGGCCGACGCCCATCTGACGGTGACCGGGACCGTGCCGCTAGGCCAGATCGTGTTCGCCCCGGGTGCCGTCCGTGTCGGCGTCACCGATCTCAAGCTCGGTACGCGGGTGCAGAGCGGTGCCCAGGTCGCGCACGGCACCAGCGCGGCCCAGGCCGTGACGCTTCAGGTATCGCCCGACGACCTGCCGTCGCTGCAGGTCGGCGACAAGGTCAGGGTCACCCTGCCGGACGGCGGCGAGCGGCCCGGCAGGGTGAGAGAGATCGGCGCCATCGCGGCCAACCCCGAGGCCGGCCCGAACGCGGCCCCCGACGTGCCCGCACAGACGGCCCCCGTGACGGTCACGATGACCGGGAAGGTCAGGCGGCTCCTCGACCAGGCCACGGTTCAGGTGGCGCTCACCCAGGAGGAGCACAAGGGCGTGCTGGCGGTGCCGATCACCGCCCTGCGAGCCAAGCCAGGCCATAAATACGACGTGGTGCTCAAGGCGGGCGGCAGGCACATTCCGGTGGAGGTCGGCCTGTACGACGAGAACTCCTCCCTGGTCGAGGTCTCCGGGCCGGGTCTGGTCGAGGGCCTGCACGTGGAGGTGCCCAGTGACGGTTCTTGAGCTGAGTGAGGTGCGCAAGACCTATCCCGGTGTCCCTCCGGTCGAGTCGGTGCGGGGGGTGAGCCTGCGGGTGCAGCCCGGTGACATGCTGGCGGTGCGAGGGGCGTCCGGGTCGGGAAAGTCGACGCTGCTCAACCTGATGTCGGGGCTGGACCGGCCCACGAGCGGGTCCGTACGGCTGGACGGGCAGCGGATGGAGAAGCTGTCCGACCGGGAGCTGGCCGGGCTCCGGGCGCACCGGGTCGGGGTGGTGTTCCAGCAGTTCTTCCTGCTGGAGGCGCTGAGCGCCCTGGACAACGTGGCGTCGGGGCTGCTGTACCGGGGAGTGCCGGCGCGGGAGCGGCGGCTCGCCGCGACGCGGGCGCTGCATCAGGTCGGTCTGGGGCACCGGATCGAGCACAAGGTAACCAAGCTGTCCGGCGGTGAACGCCAGCGCGTGGCGATCGCGCGGGCCGTCGTGGGGCGTCCGGCCATCGTGTTCGCCGACGAGCCGACCGGCAATCTGGACTCGGCCACCGGCGCCGGGATCCTGGCGCTGATCCGTGACCTCAACGAGGCGGGCACCACCCTGGTGATCGTCACCCACGAGGAGCAGGTCGCCGCCGCCTGCCGGAGCGAGGTCGTCATGCGGGACGGGCTGGTGGTCTCATGACGGCGCTGCGCAGTACGCTCCGGGCGGGAGACCTGCTGCCCATCGGGACGCTGGGCCTGCGGTCCCGGCCGCTGCGCGCCCTGCTGTCCGGGCTCGGCATCGCGATCGGGATCGCTTCGATCGTGGCGGTGCTCGGCGTCACCCGGTCCAGCCAGTCCGACCTCCTCGCCAAGATCGACCGGCTCGGCACCAACCTGCTGACCGTGGCGGACGGCAACCCGGGCGAGGACAACGAGCGGCCGCTGCCGAACTCCGCCCCGTCGATGCTGCGGCTGATCCCGTACGCCCGGTCGGTGGCACCGACCGCCCAGCTCACCACGGCGCACGTCTTCACCAGCGACAAGATTCCCACCGGGCAGAGCGGCGGGCGCGTCGTGCGGGCCTGTGACGCGACGCTGCTGACCGCGCTGAACGGGTCGTTGCTGACCGGTGAGTTCCTGACCGGCGGCGCGCTGCCGCTCACCGTTCTGGGCTACGAGGCGGCGAAATCGCTGGGCGTCACCAAGGCGGGCGGCCGGGTCTGGCTGGGCGACCACTGGTTCACCGTGGCGGGGATACTCCAACCGGTCCAGCTCGCCCCGGAGATCGACCGTTCCGCGCTGATCTCCTTCGCCGCCGCCACGTCACTCCTGGGCTACGACGGCCATCCCGGCCGGATCTACCTGCGTGCGGACCCCGACCACGTCCCGGAGGTCGCCGACCTGCTGGCGGCCACCGCCAATCCAGAGGTACCCGACCAGGTGACGGTGAGCCGTCCCTCCGACGCGCTCACCGCCCAGCTGGCGGTCAAGCAGTCCGGCAGCGCGCTGTTCCTCGGGCTGGGCGCGATCGCCCTGCTCGTGGGCGCGATCGGCATCGCCAACGTCATGGTCATCTCGGTGCTGGAACGCCGCAACGAGATCGGCCTGCGCCGGGCCCTCGGCGCAGCCCGTCCCCATGTCGCGGCCCAGTTCCTCACCGAGTCCCTGGTCCTGTCCACCCTGGGCGGGCTGGCGGGCCTCCTGATCGGCACCCTGGTCACCGGCGGCATGGCCTACTCGAGGCACTGGACCATCCTCATCCCTCCCGAGGCGCTCTGGGGCGGTCTCGCGGTGGCCGTGGCGGCCGGCGCGATCGCCGGCCTCTACCCCGCCCTCCGGGCCGCCCGCCTCAACCCCACCGACGCCCTGCGCGGCGTCTAGGCAAGGGGGTCCTCCAGGGCCTCGTCCAGAGGTACGAGACCACGCTGCAGGCCGAAGATCGCCGCCTGGGTACGGTCCTGGAGGGCCAGCTTCGCCAGGATGCTGGACACGTGGGACTTCACCGTCTGCTCGCCCACGACCAGGGCCCGGGCGATCTCCCGGTTCGACCGCCCCCGCGACAGCAGCGCCAGCACCTCCCGCTCTCGAACGGACAGCCGCTGCAACGGCCCGTCGGCCTCCTCGGCCTGGACCCGCTGGACCAGCAGCGCCGCCACCCCTGGTTCCAGCACACTCCCGCCCCGCGCGGTGGCCCGTACCGCGTCCACGACCCGATCCACCGCGGTGGTCTTCTGCAGGTACGACGTCGCCCCCGCCCGTACGGCCTCCAGCGCCTTGTCCTCAGCCAGCACCGAGGTCAGCACGATGACCGCGGGCCGGTGCTCACCGCCCAGCGCGTCGAGCACCGCGAGCCCGTCGACCCCCGGCATCACCAGATCGAGCAACACCACATCCGGCTGCTCGGCCCGGATGGCGGCCAGCGCCGACCGCCCCTCCCCGCACTCCCCGCAGACCTCGATGTCGCCCGCCTGCTCCAGCACCAGGCGCAACCCGCGCCGGACCACCTCGTGGTCGTCCACGATCAGCACCCGGATCATGACGGGAGCCGTACGGTGATCGTGGTGCCCTCGTCGGGTGCGCTGACCACGTCGAAGGTGCCGCTCAGCGCGTTCACGCGGTCGCGCATCAGGTCGAGGCCCATGCCGTGGCGGTCGGCCACCGTCGCCGGGTCGAACCCCCGGCCGTTGTCGCTGACCTGTACGTCGACGTGGCCGTCCGGCTGGGCCAGCTGAAGGGAGATCTCGTCGGGTTCGCCGTGGCGTACGGCGTTGCCCAGGGCCTCCTGGACGATGCGCAGGACGGTGTGCTCGAGGGCGGGCTCCAGCTTGGTCTCCGCCAGGTCGGCGGTGACCTTGATGCCCAGGCGAACCTCATAGGCCCGGCAGAGCTCGTACAGGGCGGCGTTCAGGCCGGAGTCCTCCAGGGTCACCGGGCGCAGTTCCAGCAGCATGGCGCGCATTTCGCGCATCGTGCGTTCGAGCGCGGTCTCCAGGGTGCCCGCCTCCTGTTGCCATTCCGTGCCGGGCGGGAGGTCGCGGCGGAGCCAGCCCGCCAGGAGGCTGGCTGAGAACAGTTCTTGGGAGACCGAGTCGTGCAGGTTGCGGGCGATCTGCTCGCGTTCGGCCCGGCGGGCGGCCGAGTCGACCGTGGCGCGTTCGGCGACCGCGGCGGCTTCCAGACGTTCTGCCATGGAGTTGAAACCCGACTCCAGCCGGCCGACCTCGTCGCCGCCCGATACCGGGATCCGGGCTCGCAGGTCGCCTTCGGCCATCGCGGCGGTGCCGGCTGCCAGGCGCCGGATCCTGCGGATCAGCCCCCGGGTGCTGAACAGGCCGAACAGGACGCCGACCGGGACCAGCAGGAGGAGCACGACGATTCCCGGTGTCAGCCAGGAACTGAAGTCACTGGGGCCCGCGGCGGCGGCGCCCTTGTCGTCGGGTGCGACCAGCTGGACGTACACCACGCCGATCACCCGAGGGTGCCCTCCGGAGGTGATGACCACCGGGTTGGTCGCCCAGGAGACCCACGAGCCGTTCACCTGGGTGGTGGCCTCCTGCGGTCGTGTCCCGGCGACGCCCGCCGGGAGCCGCTCAGCGGAGGCCGAGGCGTTCCCGATGTCCCAGAGCACCTGCCCAGCAGGGTCCGCCACCTGCTCTAGAAGGTCCGGCGGCGGCTGCTGAGCGCCGGCGAGCCGGGACTTGACCTCCACTTTGGCTCCCGGCTCCGCGGACACCCGCCCAGGACCGGGCTGCCCGTCGGCCTCGGGGACGGGCTTGGTGTTCTGCGTTTTGAGGTCCTGGGGTTTGGCGTTCTGCTGTTTGGTGTTCTGCGCTTTGGCGTCCTGGGGTTTGGTGTCCTTCGGGTTGGAAACCTGCGGGGGGCGTTCCTTCATCGCGGCGCGACGCAGCAGCTCGTTATCCGGCAAGCCCGGCTCGACCCGGGAGACGACCTCGCTGAGCCGTCCGGCCACCTCGGTGGCGAGCCTGGCCGCCTTCACCTGGCCAAGGCTGTGATCGGCCCGTGCCGCCTCGAGCTTCGCCGAATCGAGCTGTGGCACCACGATCGCCCAGAGCACGAGCTCGACGACGACTACGGCGGCCGCCGACACGAGCACATAGGAGGCCGCCATCCGCAAGCGCAGCCCAGAGCTGGAGAACACCGGCCCAGCGTAGACAGACCGGCGGAAAATCCATATAAGGCTAAGCCTAGGTAGCGATCCCCGGCGCTACCGCCGCCGGTGACGGGCGACGCCGGTCACAAGGCCACCTGCCAGGTCACCGCCACCAACAGCGCGGGCAGCACCGACACCTCGGCGACCATCACCGTCCATGCCCCGGCGCACAAACGGCGACAGACGAGATGGCCAGGCGAGGGTGATCTGCGGGGTTTGGACCAGCCGCCTGGATCGTCGAACAGCACTACGCGATCCAGGCGGCGATCGGTGACGGGTCGCCCGTCAGCCGGTGATGCTGTTCGTGCCGTCCTCAAGGTGGCCGATGTAGCGCCGCGACCAGGAGTGGTCGCCGCTGATGGTGACCGTCAGGTCGTACCACCCGTTGCTGGACGCGAGCGGGTCCACCGAGTGCGTCTTGTCGCCGTGCGCGGGGACGTGGTAAGTCCTCGCGCGGTCATTCGAGTAGTTGTTCGACACGACCGTGAACGTCACGGCCTCCGTGCCGCTGTTGGTCAACTCAAGGGTGAGCTTGGGCTTATGGCTGAAGCCGCCACGGTGGTATGCCGCCTGCACCTGCGCGGCCTTGCCAGCGGC
>JAOPYO010000409.1 GCA_025964575.1 Actinomycetes bacterium | reverse complement strand
AGTCGGCGCTGCACCGTGAGGTCGTCGACCTTGACGACCACGCCGTCGATCTCATACGCAAGGGGTCGGGGGTGGGAGCCGGAGGCGGGGTCCGCGGCGGGGTCGGTGGCGGGGTCGGTGGCGGGGTCGGTGGCGGGGTCGGTGGCGGGGTCGGTGGCGGGGTCGGCGGGAGGCACCGAGTGCCGGTGCTCGCCGTAGAAGGCGATGTACTCCCGGACCGCCGCCAGGCTGTCCACCACCTGGTAGCGATCACTGACCGGCAGTCCCCAGCCGCGCATCAGCTCGTACGCCCCGGCCTGGCTCTGCGGAGGTTCTCCACCACGCCACGTGCCAAAGCCGTGCACGATCATGCTCAGCGGCCGCTGCGCGGTGATCCTCGGGTCCTTCTGCCGCAGCGAACCGGCGGCCGCGTTGCGCGGGTTGGCGAACGGCTCCCGTCCGCCTTCGACCAACCCGGCGTTGAGCTGCTCGAACGCCTCGACCGGCAGGTAGACCTCGCCCCGTACTTCCAGCAGCTCGGGGACATCCGGGCCGGCGCCGACCCCGCCTTCGTCTCCCGACCCCACCCGGCCCTCCAGCCGGGTGGGGATGGCCGCGATGGTGCGGATGTTGTTGGTGACGTCCTCGCCGGTCCGTCCATCTCCGCGGGTGACCCCGCGCACCAGCCGGCCGTTCTCGTACAGCAGCGCGATCGCCAGGCCGTCGATCTTGAGCTCGCAGAGGTAGGCCGAGACCTCGCCGACGCCTTTGACGACCCGGTCGCCCCAGGCGAGCAACTCGTCCTCGTCCATCGCGTTGTCGAGGCTCTGCATGCGCTCAAGATGCGCGACGGTCTCGAAGTCCGTGGTGATCGGTGCGCCGACCTTCTGCGTCGGAGAGTCCGGCGTGACAAGCTCGGGGTACTGCTCTTCCAGCGCGAGCAGCTCGCGCATGAGCCGGTCGTAGTCGGCGTCGCTGAGCGTCGGAGTGTCCAGCACGTAGTAGCGGTAGTTGGCCTCGTCGATATCCTGGCTCAGCTCGGCGTGACGCTCTCTGGCATCCGTCGGCGCGCTCTCGCTCACGTGTGTTCCTCCCGTACGACCTGCTGTTTCTCTTATTCTTCCGTGAGCCACCGACAGTTCGCAGAGTGCCGCGCTCTCCGTCAGTCCGCTGCCTCGTACAGCATGCGGGCGGCCTCCCGGCAGCGGGCCAGCGCGGCTCGGGCATAACCAGGAGAGGCGCCCGCGAGCCCGCACGACGGGGTCAGGACGACCTGCTCGGGCAGCCGCTCCGGCCGGAAGCCCAGCCGCCCCCACAGCTCCCGTACGGGTCGTACGGTCGCCGCCAGCGAGGGTAGCGGGGCATCTGTGCCGGGCAAAACGCCCAGCAGCAGCCCGATCCCGGCCTCGATGGCCTCGCCGATCACTTCGTCGTTCCGGGTGGGGATGAGGGCCGCGTCGACCGCGAACGCCTTGGCACCGGCGGCGCGAATCAAGCCGTACGGGACGTTGCCCGCGCAGCAGTGCACCAGCGAATACGCATCGGTGGCGGCCAGAACCCGGCGCAGGCCGTCCTCCGCGACGTGCGGCTTCACCGCACGCAGCCGGCCGAAGCCGCTGGCCGTGGGGATGTCGCCCGCCAGGACTCCGGGCAGCGCCGGTTCGTCGAGCTGCAGCAGGATGTCGGCTCTGGGCAGCCGCCGCCGTACGTCCGCGACGTGGTCCTTCACTCCCTCGGCCAAGGAGTCGATCAAGTCTCGGACAGCGCCGGGATCAGCGAGCGTACGGTCTCCGTGCCGCAACTCGATGGAGGCCGCCAAGGTCCACGGACCACAGACCTGGATCTTGAAAGGGCCTTCGTAGGTGCCGGCCAGTTCCTCCAGGACATCGAGATCGCGGGCACGGTGGTCGTACCCCCGCCGCATGTCCCGGCCGGGGTGGTCGGCGAACCGCCAGCCGGACGGCTGCAGGTCGACCGCGAGGTCGACGAGCAGGCCCGCCGTGCGGCCGGCCATATCGGCCCCAGGCCCCCGGGCGGGCAACTCCGGCAGGTGCGGCAGTTCGGGCAGCTCGCCGAGCACGACGCGCAGCGCCTCCGCCGGATCTTCGCCGGGATAGGAGCCGATGCCGGTGGCGCTGGCGACGGACCAAGGAAAACTCGCGGAATCTGACACCTCTCGCACTTTAGAGTGTGTCGCTATGATCCCCCGCTTCCGCAGGTCCCGCCTGGTGTTCGGGTCGCTGGCCCTCATCGTGACGCTGCCGGCCTGCTCGGCGCAGCGCACCTCGGCCGCGACGCATCCCGTCGTCGTCCCGAAACCCGATCTGTGCAAAGTGCTGGATCGCAAGACCGCCGATGCGGCTCTGCTCGGGAAGGTGAGCGGCTGCGTGCCCGACAGCGGCGCGGAATATTACGCAGTCCGCTTCACCGCCACCTCCGTGGTGAGTCACAAAAAAACCGCTGCGAGCCTGATCGTGGCCTACACGGCGCGCTATCAGGCCAAGACCGGCGTCGACCGGTGGGCGGACTTCGAGCAGCCACACGGCAGCCGGGTGCGGTTGATCGGGGTCGGTGACATGGCGGTCTTCGATGCCAAGGCGGCACACTCGCCCCAGCTCGTGGCGGTCAAGAAGGACCTGATCCTCACCGTCGCTCTGGAGATGGAGGGCGTCGCCATCCCCCAGGACCAACTGCCCGACCATCTGCTGAGCGTCGCCCGCGCCGCCTTCGACGCGGCCCCTAGTTGATCAGCTGCGCGAACTCGTCGAGTCTCTTCAGGGTCTCCGGCTCCGGCTCGGTCGGCAGGTCGAAAAGGATCTCGTCCACGCCCGCCTCGGTCAGCTGGGCCACTACCTCGGGCTTGGGCGGCGCCGCGTAGACCGTCACCGGAATGTGGTCACGGCCCTGCTCCGCGCCGCGCCGCCGCAGTTCCCTGATCTGGGCGCCGAGCTCCTGGGCACCGTTCCGGAACACCGGCATCCAGCCGTCGCCGTACTCCAGGACGCGGTCGAAGGTCTTCGGGCCGGCACCGCCGACCAAGATCGGTGGGTGCGGCCGCTGAACCGGCTTGGGCCAGGAGAAGATCGGGTCGAAATCGACGAACTCCCCATGGAACTCCGCCTCGTCCTTCGTCCAGATCTCCTTCATCGCCAGGATCCGCTCGCGCAGCAGCGCCATCCGGGTCTTGGGCTCGGTGCCGTGGTTGCGCATCTCCTCGCGATTCCACCCCCCGCCCACCCCGCAAGCCGACCGGCCACCGGAGACCAGATCGAGAGTGGCGATCTCCTTGGCGAGCACGATCGGATCACGCTGGATCACCAGGGCGATGCCCGTGCCGAGCACCAGCCGCTCGGTCACGGCGGCGACGACTCCGAGCGTGACTAACGGGTCGAGTATCCGGTAGTACTTCCTCGGTAGCTCGGTGCCGCCAGGATAGGGGGTCTCCCTTCTGACCGGGATGTGCGTGTGCTCGGCCAGGAACAGCGATTGGAAGCCGCGCCCCTCCAGCGCCCGTCCCAGCGGGGCCGGGGCGATGCCCTCATCGGTCACAAAAGTCGCGACGCCATATCTCATGGACTTCTCCGATCATCGGTTCCTCTCAGTATTTCCGGAACCGACGCCGAGCATGCGAGGCATGGCGCCGTACGGCCAAGACGCGGCCGGGACATCGCCCAGACGTTCCTCGCCCTGGAAAAGCTCGTCCAGGCGCAGAACCGGCTTTGATCAGGCCGGCACTCGCTCGGCCGCGGCGATGGTCGCCGAGCCCAGCACCACGTCTCCGTCGTAGAGCACGGCGGCCTGGCCCTTGGCCACACCTTGAGCGGGCCGGTGCAGCCGGATCCGCAGCACGGCGCCGTCCAGCTCGACCGTGGAGTCGTGCACCTCACCGTGGGCCCGCAACTGCACCTGGCAGTCGAAGAGGCCGCGCGGCTGGTCCTCAGCGAGCCAGACCGGTCGCTCCGCCACGATCTCCTCCACGTCGAGCGCCTCACGGGGGCCGACCGTGACCGTGTTGCTCACCGGCGAGATGTCCAGCACATAGCGGGGCCTGCCATCGGCGGCAGGGCGCCCGATCCGCAGCCCCTTGCGCTGCCCGATCGTGTAGGCATAAGCGCCTTCGTGCTCGCCGACGACCTCACCGTCGTTGTCGACGATCTTCCCGGGGGCCGTGCCGAGCCGCTTCGCCAGGAAACCGCGGGTGTCTCCGTCGGAGATGAAGCAGACGTCATGGCTGTCGGGCTTGTCTGCCACCTGCAGGTCGCGCCGCTCGGCCTCCAGCCGGATATCGGCCTTGCTGGTGTCCCCGAGCGGGAACATCGCGTGCGCCAACTGCTCGCGGCTACAGACCGCCAGGACGTACGACTGGTCCTTGCCGGGATCGACCCCACGGCGCAGCACACCGTCCTCGATCCGCGCGTAGTGGCCGGTGCAGACGGCGTCGAAGCCCAGCGCCAGGGCCTTGTCCAGCAGCGCCTGGAACTTGATCTTCTCATTGCAGCGCAGGCAGGGGTTGGGCGTACGCCCGGCGGCGTACTCCTCCACGAAGTCCTGGACGACGTCGCGGTCGAACCGCTCGGCCAGATCCCAGACGTAGAAGGGAATGCCGATCACGTCCGCCGCCCGGCGGGCGTCCCGCGAATCTTCGAGCGTGCAACAGCCGCGAGCGCCCGTGCGGTAGGACTTCGGGTTGCTGGACAGGGCCATATGGACACCGGTGACGTCGTGCCCGGCCTCGACGGCCCGGGCCGCGGCCACAGCAGAGTCGACACCGCCCGACATGGCGGCGAGTACGCGCAGAGTCATAACGTCCTAAGGCTACGCGGCCCCGCCACTCATTATCGAACCGACGGGCCTTGCCCGTTCGAGATCACATTTCTTGAGGTCGCCTGGAAAGATAGGGGGATGGGAATCTTCCGCCGCCCCCGCGACATACCCTCCCCGCCGTCCCCGGCCATCGCCGAGTTCTGGGAATGGTGGGGCCAGGCCCGGCCTCGGATCGAAGCAGTCCTCAACGAGGGGCTCACCACCGAACTGGTCGAGGAACTCTCCCTCCGGGTCCACAAGATCCACGCGGACTTGCAGTGGGAGATCGGCAGCGGGCAGAACGACGTGCCGACCCTCACCCTGTCCGGTAGCGGCATCGCCGAGCTACGCGGTCTGGCGGAGCGCTGGCTGCGAACCGCTCCGGCCCGCACCAACTGGGAGTTCCGCGCGGCCAGGCAGGCCGACCCGGAGATGCTTGACCAGAAACTCCAGTTGGCCGACCATGAACTCGACCTCGGCTACGTACGCCTGGGGATGCGGGCGGAGCCCGGGCGGGCCCGGATCCACATCACGGTCTTCCATCCGGACTTCCTGTTCGTGCCGGAGGACATCCAGCTCCAGGTCGCGTTCCACGTCCTGGACTGGGCGCTGGGCGAGGACGACGTGGCGCGCTGGATCGGCGAGGTCAAGGTCGCGACCGACCAGCCCACGGACGCCCTGCCACCCGGGATGCTCTCGGCCGTCGTGGACCAGATCTCAGAGCCGTTCCGCGAGCCCGCCTGGCTGACCGGTGAGGGCCGCACCCCCCGTGGCCACCCCGCCCGGCTGGGCGTGCGCTTCCCGCTGCACCGCCAGGACTACCCGCTCTGCGACCTGCACGTCGAGGTCTCGGTGCCGTACGCGCACAGCAATCCCGACCGGCTGCCGGTCGAACCGTCGGCGTCGGCCCTGCGTGCGTTCGAGAAGCGCCTCAGCGGGCTCGGCGATCGCGCGGTGCTGGCGGTGCGGCAGACCGGGGACGGCCTCCGGGTCTTCCATCTCTACGCCGACCCGGACTCCGGGGTGGTCGCCGAGCTGGACCAGCTCACGGCCGGCTGGGCCGAGGGCCGCGCCAAGGTGGCTTCGGTCCCCGACCCCGGCTGGCGGGCGCTCGCGCCATACCAGCCTTAGCCATCGGCGGCTCAGGTCAACCCGGCGCGGCGGGCGCGCTCCACCACCGGGCCGATGGCCGCGGCCACCGCCTCCACGTCCGCCACGGTGGAGGTGTGACCCAGAGTGAATCTCAGTGATCCACGGGCCCGGGCGGCGTCCGCGCCCATCGCGAGCAGCACGTGGCTCGGTTGCGAGACCCCGGCCGAGCAGGCCGACCCGGTGGAGCAGGCGATCCCGCGTGCGTCCAGCAGCATGAGCAGCGCGTCGCCTTCGCAACCGGGAAACGAGAAGTGGGCGTTACCGGGCAGCCGACGCACCGGATCCCCGTTGAGAACCGCGTCCGGAACCGCGGCGCGAACGCGCCCGATCAGGTCGTCACGCAGCATGGCGAGGTCGTGGGCGTGGCCGGGCAGGCCGTCGCCCGCCGTCAGCTGCACGGCGGTCGCGAACCCCGCGATCGCCGGGGCGTCCAGAGTGCCGGATCGTACGTCCCGCTCCTGGCCGCCGCCGTGCAGCACCGGAGTGGGGGCGATGCTCTTGGTCAGCAGCAGGGCGGCGACGCCCATCGGTCCGCCGATCTTGTGACCGGAGATGGTCAGAGCATCCGCGCCGGAGGCCTCGAAGTCGATCTCGAGGCCTCCGGCGGCCTGAACCGCGTCGGTGTGGAAGGGAATGCCGTGCTCGCGGGCGACGGCGGCCAGTTCAGTGACCGGCTGCACCGTGCCCACCTCGTTGTTGGCCCACATCACGGTGATCAGCGCCACATCGTCGCCGACCATGCCGCGGAGGGTCTCCGGATGCACCCGGCCGAACTCGTCCACCGGGATCCAGTCGACCTGCGCGCCCTCGTGGTCGGCCAGCCACTGCACCGCGTCCAGCACTGCGTGGTGCTCAATGGCGCTGGCCAGCACCCGGGTCCGTCTCGGGTCGGCAGCGCGGCGGGCCCAGAAGATGCCCTTGACCGCCAGGTTGTCGGCCTCGGTGCCACTTCCCGTGAAGATCACTTCACTGGGTCTGGCGTTGAACGCCTCGGCGATGATCTCCCGGGACTCTTCGACCACGCGCCGGGCACGACGGCCCAGAGCGTGCAGCGAGGACGCGTTGCCGACCCGGCCGAGCTCAGCAGTCATCGCCTCGATGGCCTCGGGGAGCATCGGGGTGGTCGACGCGTGGTCGAGATACGTCACCATGGCGCCCACAGCTTATCCGCGCAAGACCGCCGCCCGCTTCCCCCGACGCGACCCCTGCACCGTCCGACTTGATCACTGCACCGTCCAGACGGTACAGTAGGGGCATCATGAAACGTGAAGCCCTTCTCGACGCCGCGGAGCGTGTGCTCTTCGAGCACGGCACCCAGGCCCTGACCCTCGCCGCGGTGGCAGAGCGGGCCGGCGTCAGCAAGGGTGGACTTCTCTACCACTTCCCCACCAAGGAAGCCCTGATCAAGGGTTTGGTGGCGCGGGTCATCGAGGAGTTCGACACACTGGTCGCCTCCTACGACGACGGCACCCCGGGGTCCTACAGCCGGGCCTACGTCGAGGCGACGTTCGCGGTCATCACCGATACCGAGGCGGCCCGCACCCGGCGCCGCTGGACGGGCATCACGGCCGCCGCCGCCGACCCCGCGCTGATCGCGCCGTTGCGTGAGGCCATGGCCCGCTGGCACCGGCGCGATCCCACCAAGGACGCGGATCCGGTCTCGGGCATGGTCGTACGGCTCGCCGCGGAAGGCCTGTGGGAAGTGGCCGTCCACGACCCTGGCCTCTACGACGCCGAGCAGTACGCCGCGCTCCGCCAACGGATGCTCGACCTCCTCAAGCCGTAGCGCCGCTCCCCCGCCGGCTCGCTGCCGATCTACTGCCAGTCCACCCGGCATCGGCCAGTCCCGTTGGGAACATTTGTCCCCTTTTTCCCCTTCTTCTCTCCGCAACCACTCGTACGACCCCCTCACGACTCTGAAAGGAGCCGCGCAATGCTGCGCCGCCGCGCCTTCACCCCGGGCGCTCTGTCCTCCCCGTTGTCCCGGGCCAGGCTGGGGACCTTCCTCACCTTCGCCCTGGGCGGTCTGATATGTGGGGTCTGGGTGGCCCGGATGCCGGCGCTGAGCGCCAAGTTCGGCATCGGGACGGGCGAGATCGGCGTCGTACTGCTCACCTGGGGGGTCGCCGCGACCGTCGCCATGCAGGGGATGCGCGGAGTGATCTCGCGGACGGACAGCCGTACGATGCTGCGCGTCGCGGCGCCGCTCGCCGCGGGCACCGCGGCGCTGCTGGCCCTGGCTCCGACCTACGGTCTCCTACTCGGAGCGGTCGCGCTCTTCGGCATGGCCTTCGGTGTGATGGATGTCTCCATGAACGCCCAGGGCAGCGTCGTCGAGCGTGCCTACGGCCGGCCACTGATGAGCGGCATGCACGCCGGCTGGTGTGCGGGGGCGATGACCGGTGGCCTGCTCGGCGTGCTCACTGCCGCACTCGGGCTCTCCTTCACGTCCTCCGTCCTCGTCGCGGCTCTGATCGCACTGCCCGCCGCGCTGGCGATCGGCCGGACCTACATCGCCGAACAGACCTCCCTCACGGTCGTCACCGAAAAAGGTCGGCGCGGCCGGCTGCCGATGGCGGTCTACCTGATCGGGGCGCTCGCGTTCCTGGCGTTCATGGCCGAAGGCGCGATCGCCGACTGGAGCGGGCTGCTGCTGCACGATGAACTGGGCACCACCGAGGCCGTCGCGGCGCTCGGTTACCCGCTGTTCGAAACCGCGATGCTCTGCGGACGACTCGTCGGAGACCGGCTGCGCACCCGGCTCGGCACCAGGCGGCTGCTGGCTCTGTCCGGTGTGGGCACCGCCGGGGCCATGAGCATCGTGCTGCTCGCCCCGTCAACGCCTATGGCACTGGTGGGGTTCTTCCTGACCGGAGCGATGGTCTGCACGGTGGTGCCGACCATGATCTCGCTGGCCGGAACGGTGGCGCCGGGACAGTCTGCGGCCTCGGTCGCCCAGGTCGGCGCCATGGGCTACGGCGGTCTGTTGCTCGGCCCGGTGGTGATCGGTTTCATCTCCGAGGCCACGTCCCTGCGGACCGGGCTCGGCATCGTGCTCGCCCTGGCCCTGCTGATCGCGGCCGCCACCCGGTTCCTACCGATCAGCGCGCAGACGGACGTGGCCGCTCCGGTCGCCCCCGCCCAGCAGCCCGAACCCGAGCTGATCGCCGCCTGAGACGCCTGCAGTGGTCGCCGGACACCTGGGGCCCAGCCCATAAGCCTTCAAAACGCCACACTCGGCTGTTCTGTGCGACGATCGGCCTGGTCCAAAAAACCATCTGATCCGTGGTCAAGAGGCGGCCCACCCCGCATCCACCATTTCACCGCACGGGCTCACCCGCACCAAAGGAGGTGTCCATGTCCGAGCACGAGCAGCAGATTCCCGCCTGGACCGAAGAGGAGATCGAGCGGGCCAACGCGTCAGGCCGTACTCCTGTGGTGTTCATCCACGGTCTGTGGCTGCTGCCCAGCAGCTGGGACCGGTGGGCCGCGGTGTTCGAGGAGACCGGCTATGCCCCCCTCACGCCCGGCTGGCCCGACGACCCCCAGACCGTTGAGGAGGCGAACGCCCATCCTGAGGTGTTCGCCAACAAGACCGTCGGGCAGGTGGCCGACCACTACGCCGCCGTCATCGGCAAGCTCGACAAGAAGCCCGCCGTCATCGGCCACTCCTTCGGCGGCCTGCTCACCCAGATCGTCGCCGGACGCGGCCTGTCCGCGGCCTCGGTGGCGATCGACGCCGCACCCTTCCGTGGCGTGCTGCCGCTGCCGATCTCGGCGCTCAAGTCCGCCAGCCCGGTACTGGGCAATCCCGCCAACCGCCACCGCGCCGTCCCGCTCACCTACGAGCAGTTCCGGTTCGCCTTCGCCAACGCCGTCAGCGAGGACGAGGCCAAGGCGCTGTACGAGACGTTCGCCGTCCCTGCCCCCGGCGCACCGCTCTTCCAGGCGGCGGCCGCGAACCTCAACCCGTGGACCGAGGCGAAGGTGGACACCGAGAACCCCGAGCGGGGACCGATGCTGATCATCTCCGGGGAGAAGGACCACACTGTCCCCAGATCCATCTCCGACGCCGCGTTCCACAAGCAGCAGCGCAACCCGGGCGTGACCGAGTTCACCGAGATTCCCGGCCGCGGGCACGCCCTGACCATCGACAGCGGCTGGCGCGAGGTAGCCGACACCTCGCTCGCGTTCGTCCAGCGCTTCGTCTAGCGGTCCAGGGGCGCAGCAGACCCGAATGACGTTCTGTGGTGAAGAAAGCACGCATTCGCCCACGGGGTTTTCTCCACCACAGAACGCGGTTCGGCAAAGGCGACACCACCTCGGCGAACGTTCATCCGTGGCGGTCGGGTGCGACCAGGGGTCGCGGGGTATGTGGCCGAACCACCCGCCGCGCGGCCAGACCGGCGGACGCCCCGACATGCGAACGCCCCGGTGACACTGGACGCGTCACCGGGGCGGATTCGCCGGCCGAACGGGCTACTTGCGCTTGTTGATCTCTTCGGTGAGCGCGGGAGCGACCTGGAACAGGTCACCCACCACGCCGAAGTCGACGAGCTCGAAGATGGGCGCCTCGGCGTCCTTGTTGATCGCGATGATCGTCTTCGAGGTCTGCATCCCGGCCCGGTGCTGGATGGCTCCGGAGATGCCGACCGCGATGTAGAGCTGCGGCGACACCGTCTTGCCGGTCTGGCCGACCTGGAACTGATGCGGATACCAACCGGCGTCGGTCGCGGCGCGGGACGCGCCGACGGCCGCGCCGAGCGAGTCGGCGAGCCCTTCGATGATCTTGAAGTTCTCCGCGTTACCGACACCACGGCCGCCGGACACGACGATGGCCGCCTCGGTGAGCTCTGGGCGCTCACCCTTCTCCTGGACGACCTTCTCGACGATCTTCGCGGCCTTGGCGGCCTCCGACAGCACGACGGTCACCTGCTCCTCGACCGGCGTCGAGGGAGCGGCCTCCGGAGCGGTCGAGTTCGGCCGCACAGCGATGATCGGCGTGCCGTTCTTCACCCTGGAGTGCACCACGGTCGAGCCACCGAAGATCGACTGTTCCGCCACGAAGCCGTCGGCCACGCCTACGGCGTCCGTGAGGACACCCGAGTCGATCTTGACGGCGAGGCGCCCGGCGACTTCCTTGCCGTCGGCCGTCGCGGATACGAACACCGCAGCCGGGGACTTCTCAGCCACCAGCTGAGCCAGCAGCTCCGCCCTCGGCGCCACGACGTAGGAGGTCAGCTCCTCGTCGGCGGCGACGTACACCTTGGCGGCGCCGGACTCGGCCAGCTTGTGCTTGGCACCTTCGTAGCCCGGACCGACCCACACCGCGGCCGCGTCACCGTGGCGGCGGGCGAGCGTCAGCAGCTCGAACGTGACCTTCTTGACCTCACCGTCGAGGTGGTCTACGAGGACGAGAATCTCAGCCATTTCCAACCCTCCCTCAGACGAACTTCTTCGAGGCGAGGAACTCGGCGGCCTTGGTGCCGCCGTCTCCCTCATCGGTCACGATCTGGCCCTTTGCCCGTGGCGGAGCCTCGGCGAAGTCCACGACCTCGGTCGCGGCGGCCGCCAGGCCCACCTTCGAGGCGTCGATCCCGATGTCCACGAGGGACGGCGAGTCGACCGGCTTCTTCTTGGCCGCCATGATCCCCTTGAAGGAGGGGTAGCGGGGCTCGTTGATCTTCTCTACGACGCTCACGACCGCCGGCAGGCTCGCCTCGACCCTGTCGAAGCCGTAGTCGGTCTGCCGCTGGATCCTGATGGTGGAGCCGTCGATCTCGACCTTGTTCGCCAGCGTGACCTGCGAGACGCCGAGGCGCTCGGCCAGCATCGCGGCGAGCACGCCGGTGCGGGCATCGGTCGACTCCGAGCCGAGGATGACCAGGTCGAACCCGGTCCGGCCGAGCACCTGCTGGATCGCGTAGGACGTCTGCAGGGCATCAGAGCCGTGCAGCGCGTCATCACTCAGATGTACGGCCTTGTCCGCGCCCATCGACAGAGCCTTGCGGATCGTGTCGGTCGCCGCACCGGGACCCATGGTGAGAACGGTCACCTCACCGCCGTGGGCCTCCTTGATACGCAGCCCCTCTTCGATCGCGTACTCACAGAGCTCGTTCATGAGACCGTCTACGGCCTCGCGGTCGAGCGTGCTGTCACTGGACTTCAACTTACGCTCGGTCGTCGTATCGGGGACCTGCTTCACGCAGACGACGATGTTCATGGCCGGTGGCCGACCTCCCTGCACTCAGTTGGCCGCCGCGCTGCGCGGCCTGGGGCGCGCCGCCCCCTATCCGGGACGGCGCAGAGCTGATGCGTTACAGACTGCCAAAGATCCGAACCGGTTTCGGTACCGGGTCCTCGGTTGCAAACTGCATGGCTGATGTTACCCGTCAGTAGCCTGAGAGCAAATCCCAGCTCAGCAGACGGTACCCATACGCGCCCGGACGACCACAACGCGGGTGGGTCTGGCGGGTGCCACCACCCGGGAGTGACCGAGATCACTCATGAACCGCTGTTCTTGCTCTTGTTCTTGAGATTGTCGATGGCGTCGTGGAGGCTGCCACGCAGATCGTCGAGCGAGCCGTACGGAGCGTCGAGGGGCGCCCAGTGCGGGACGTCCAGCCAGGCGACCAGCAGGACCAGAACGGCCGCGACCGCGGCCCCCAGCCCCATGATGCTCACCGTGCGCCGGTCCTGCACGGCGGCCGACAGCAGGCGGACCGATTGGCGGCGCGGGCCCATGAGCCCCGGCCCCGCCAGGATCACATAGGCGGCCACGCCCACGCCCAGCGAGACAACGGTCTCGTTCGAGATGCTCCTCGTGTTGGACTCCGCGAGGACCAGCACGATGGCGACCACCACCCCGCCGGCCAGCCCGGCGTACACCAGCGAGAGTGCCGTCTGCACCGCGGACCGGGCCATACTGCCCGGCCAACGAAGGGGGCCCAGCAGCAGGTCGGGCGCGTCACGCACCGGCACCCGGCGGGATCGCACGGCCGCGTCACCCGCCCGCAGGTACCAAGCGGCCAGCACAGCCACGAAGCCGCCCAAAAGGGGAAGCTCCGCGGTCACACCCACCGCCGCGAAGATCAGCAGATAGGCGATCAGCTTGTACCAGCCGAGATCGATCCGGCCGGTGCCCACCGGGTAAGGCGTCATCGGACTGTCCGGCGACGGGCCGGCCGGGCTGAAGGGCATCGGAGTCAGCGGCGGCATCGCCACCGCCGTCCTCGGCATCGGAACCGGCGTCGGAATCGGAATCGGAATCGGCGTCGGCCGCGGGCCCTGCGGCATGGGAGCCGGGGTGACGGGGGACAGAGCGCCCGACTGCAGGTTGCGCAGCCACCCGGTCAGCTGATCCGCGGTGGGACGCGCTCTCGGATCACGCGCCAGCGCGGCCTGCAGCCCGCCGCCGATCTCCGGCGGCACGTCCGTCAGATCGGGCCGACCACGCACGACCCGCGCCATTATCGCCTCCAGGGAACCGGTGCCGAACGGCGAACGCCCGGTGGCCGCGAAGGCCACGGTCGCGGCCCAGGCATAGATGTCGACCGCCGGGCCGGGGCTCCCACCGTCGATGATCTCGGGGGCCAGATAGCCGGGAGTGCCGATGATCATGCCGGTCTGGGTGAGACGGGTGGAGTCCGCGGCGTGCGCGATGCCGAAGTCGATCACCACCGGCTCGCCGTTCACGAGCATGACGTTGTTCGGCTTGAGGTCCCGGTGCACGACTCCGGCGGCGTGGATGGCGATGAGCGCCTCCGCCAGCCCGGCCGCCACCTGCACCAGCAGCCGACCGCTGAGTGGCCCGGTCGCCCGCACAGTGTCGTCCAGGGGATGCCCTGCGACGTACTGCGTGACGATGTAGGGCCGCTCGGCGTGCAGGTCGGCGTCGATGATCCGAGCGACGTACGGGCTCTGGATCCGCCGCATGGTCTCGACCTCGCGCAGCAACCGCAGGCGGAAGCCATCATCGCCGGCGATCTCCGGGCGCAGCAATTTGACCGCGACATCGAGACCGGCGCCGTCCACCCCGCGGTAAACGACGCCCATTCCGCCCTGACCCAGCTTCGAGAGCAGGCGGTACGGGCCGATTCTCTCCTCCGCGGTCTCCTCGATGGGCATCTTCGGTGGCCTCGCTTCACGGACTAGCAGGACGTCAGTTACCAATGCCGATCCAGCTCTGGATGTCACTTTTCAAGCTGTTGAGAGTCTTGGTGTCACCACTGAAGTTCAGCGGTTGCAGGTCCGGCGTCTTGCCGGCCGACAGGCCGAACAGCACGGCCGCGAACACCGCGAGAGCCAGCGCGACGATGGCCGCGAGTTCGCCACGCGGCAGGAAAGTGGCCCAGATACGGGCCATCTGCCGACGCGGCCCCACACTGCCAGGGCCGAGGAAGTGCAGCCCGATGACGGCCATCGCCCCGTATGTGACCGCGCGCACGACGGTCATGTCCGGATAGACGACCATCAGCACCAGGACCAGGACGACCCCCGCGAAGAGCCCGATCGGGGTCAGCATCAGCGTCGTCAGCAGCGCACGCGGCAACGCCAGCGGCGCCTTCAACACCGCCGCGAAGACGTCGCCTCCGCTCGCCCCGCGGCGCGTCCGCTTCGACTCGAGGCTCTTCGCCGCCCGGTCCGCCGCCCGCAGCACGAGCACCGCCACGACGACGAACGCCAGGGTGAGGGTCGGCAGGATCGCCGCGAACCCGAGCACGGAGGCCAGCGCAGCGAGACTGCACAGCCGGTACAGACCGTACGGCTTGCGCCTCGGTGTTTCACTCCCCGCCGCCCCTGGAGGCTGCGGCTGCTGGGGAGCCCGCGGATCGTACTGCTGTGGTGAGGAGGCGTCCGGCTGATGCCGCGCCGCGCCGGACCGCGTCTGCTGCGGCTGGGTGTACGGAGGGTAGGGCTGCTGCGCGGGCGGCCCCGGCGAATACGGCGGGGGCTGAGCCGGCTGCCGGGCCTGCGATGCCGACCGCGGGCGCCTCGGTTGCCGAACTGGAGCGGGGGGCGGGGCGGGTGGGGGCGCGGCCGGCGGCAGCAGGCCCT
>JAOPYO010000368.1 GCA_025964575.1 Actinomycetes bacterium | reverse complement strand
TCGCCGGCGGGCGCGGGTGGCCGTGGCCCGGCCGGACGCGGCCCGGGCTGCCCGGGAGCGGCCGGCCTCGCGGGCTTGGCGCCCTGCGAACCGGAGGACTTACCAGAGGACTTACCGAATGCTTCTGTGAGCTTGCGGACTACCGGCGCCTCAATTGTTGAGGACGCCGAACGTACGAACTCGCCCATATCTTGGAGCTTGGCCATGACGACCTTGCTCTCGACTCCGAACTCTTGGGCGAGTTCGTATACCCGGACCTTCGCCACTACTCTCCCTACTCGGTCCGGGGGGAGTCCTCCGGACCTTGGCTACCTTGCCGTGCTCATTGCGGGGTGCTCATCGAGCGCTCATAGCAATCTCGACCTGCTTCCGACTAGACGTCACTTACTGTTCAACCGTCCTGCTACGGCCGCGGGGCGGCCCTGCCCTCGAGGTGCTCTCGCAACATGCAAGCGTCGAGCGGCCCCGCCAGGCGGAAGGCCCGGGGAAACGCCCGACGACGCTCTGCGAGGTCGAGACATGCCAGGTCGGGATGCAAAGAGGCACCCCGTCCCAGCAGCCGACCGCGCGGATCGGGGACAACAGAGCCCTCGACCGCGACCAGGCGCAGCAGGTCGGACTTGGCCGCGCGCTCCCGGCAGCCCACACACATGCGCCGCGGGACCACTCGGCCACGTCCCACGAGTCTACCGCGCTGAGGCGTCGGCGGCACCGCTCGCGTGCCCTCTAGGCGTATCAGCCGTTTCCGATACCGATCCGGACTTGACGGCATTCGCCCGGTTCTGACCACCCGGACTCTGACCGGCGCCTTCGGTGTCCGGCCGGATGTCGATCCGCCAGCCGGTGAGGCGAGCGGCGAGACGGGCGTTCTGGCCCTCCTTGCCGATCGCCAGTGACAGCTGGTAATCGGGCACGATCACTCGCGCGACCCTGCCCTCAAGGTCGATCACCTCAACGCTGTTGACCCGCGCCGGAGAGAGGGCATGACCGACGAACGCGGCCGGATCCTCCGCCCAGTCGACGATGTCGATCTTCTCGCCGTGCAGCTCATGCATGATATTGCGGACGCGGCTGCCGAGCGGGCCGATGCAGGCGCCCTTGGCGTTGACACCGGGCTTGCGGGAGCGCACGGCGATCTTGGTGCGATGGCCGGCCTCACGGGCGATCGCGGCGATCTCGACGGTGCCGTCGGCGATCTCCGGTACCTCCAGCGCGAACAGCTTGCGCACCAGGCTCGGGTGCGTTCGCGACAGTGTGATCGAGGGCCCGCGATGCCCTTTGCGCACCTGGACGACGTAGGCGCGCAGGCGCTCACCGTGCTCATAGACCTCCCCGGGAACCTGCTCCTGGGGCGGTAGCACGGCCTCGATCTTGCCGAGGTCCACGAGCACGTTGCGGGGGTCCTTGCCCTGCTGGATGACCCCCGACACGATGTCGCCCTCGCGCCCCGCGTACTCCCCGAACGTGAGATCGTCCTCGGCATCCCGCAGCCGCTGCAGAATGACCTGCTTGGCGGTGGTCGCCGCGATCCGCCCGAAGTCGCTCGGAGTGTCGTCGTATTCCCGGAGGGCGTTGCCCTCTTCGTCGAGCTCTGTGGCCCAAACGGTCACGTGGCCGGTGGCGCGGTCGAGCTGGACTCGTGCCTTTGGTGCCGCACCTTCCGTTCGGTGATAAGCGATGAGCATGGCGTCTTCGATGGCCTTCGCCACCAGCTCGAGCGAGATGTCCTTCTCGCTCTCCAAGCTGCGCAGGGCCGTCATGTCGATGTCCACGAGGCTTCCCCCTCAATCCTCGTCGGCGTCGGTGTCCTGGCCGGTCCGGCGGAATTCCACCTGTACCCGGCCCCGATCCACCTCGCCGTAGCCGAGCCGGCGTTCCTCGCCGGCGACGTCGATGACCACAGCCTCATCGTCAGCGGTCACCACCCGTCCCTCGATGTCGCCACCTCCGCTGGTCCCGTTCTGGGTGAGCGCGTTCTCGGTGAGCGAAGCGCGGACGAGCCGCCCGACGGCGCGGCGCCAGTGCCGTGGCTCGGTGAGCGGGCGGTCCACACCCGGCGAGGTCACTTCGAGCACGTACGGCTGGGAACCCATGAGGTCGGTGTCGTCGAGCGCCTGTGACACCACGTGGTTGACGGTGGCGACGTCGTCGAGAGTGATACCGCCGTCGGCGTCGACGACCACCCGGACCAGCCTGCGGCGTCCAGCCGGCTGGATCACCAGGTCCTCGAGATCGAACCCGGCAGCGTCGACCACCGGCTCCAGAAGTCTTCTGATCGCGTCCTGCCCCGTGCCCTTGCGGGCGGGCTGCTGGCGTGTCCCAGGGACGCCAGGGCCCCGCTGAGCGTGGTCGCGATTGGATTCAACGCCCATGGGACCTCCTTACGGCTGATGCTGTTGTGCGGCTGTTGGCCACCTAAGAGTATCTACCTCTGGGCCCATCGATGGTCTTTCTGACGGCTGACCGGCGCGCCGTATGGGATGCTTGCTCCCTGCCTTGGCCTGGCGGTACGTTATGAGGCGCCGAATCCGAACCCCTGGGCTCGGACTTACAAGGAGGATCGCGCTTGCCACCGGGTGATCACAGTGTAGGCAGGCGTGCGATGCTCGGCGGCACCCTCGCGCTGGGGCTGCCACTGGCGGCGGGCTGCGCGAAGAAGACGCCCCCGAAACTCACGCCCCACCCGGACGTCGCGGTTCTCACCGCGGCCATCGACGGGGAGTCCGGTCTGATCGCGCTGTACGAGGCGGTCACCGCCAAGCACGCCGATCTGACCCAACGGCTTGCTCCCCTGCTCACACACCATCGCGATCACCTCTCGGTCCTGCGCCGCCACTACCGGCCGGGCAGCGGGGAGGGCACCCCCACACCCGCCGTACAGGGCACGCCACCGGGTGTTCCGGATGAGGCCGCGCAGGCCGTCGCGACGCTTCGTACGGCTGAGCGGCGCGCGGCCGCCGCCCGGGCCACGGACGTCCAGAACGTCTCGCCGGGGCTGGCCCAGTTGTTCGCCAGCATCGGCGCCTGTGAGGCAGGGCATGCCGCGCTCCTGGCGAGGGTCGTATGAAGAGGACGGCGCAGAGCACCATCGAGGGGCTCCAGACGGCGCTGGCCGCCGAGCACGCCGCGATCTATGGGTACGGCATCGTGGGCGCCCGGCTCCACGGCACTCAGCAGCAGGCGGCCAGGAACATGTGGGCGGCCCACCGCACCAAGCGCGACAAGCTGATCGGTTTCATCTCCGCGCTGGGCACCAAGCCGGTGGCGGCCGCGGCCGCGTACAAGCTGCCCGTGCAGGTCACCTCGGCGCGGACGGCCGCGCAGCTCGGCGCCGTGATCGAAGACGGCATGGTCACCGCCTATCTGGGGCTGGCCGGCGCCGATGATCCCAAGCTCCGCAGATTCGCCGCTCTGGCGATGCAGGAGGCGACGACGCGGGGGGTACGGTGGCGCGGCTCGGCGCCGGCGACCGCCTTCCCCGGGCTGGCCACGACCGCACTCGAACCTCTCCCCGAGCAATAGCCACCGCCCTTGCATATGGTGGTGGCCAAGGGGAACAGCCCCTTCTTGGAGGGGGACATGAACGATCGCAGAGTCGACGACATGGGCGACGACGAGCAGGCCAGTGAGATCCGGGAGTACGAGACGTACATAGCGGATCCGCCGGAGGACCTCGTGATCACCGAAGCCGATGAGGAAGGGGCCATCGGGATCTCCGAATGGGCGCGTGAGGAGGCGTCGCCGCGGGAGCGCCTGCGGGAGGACGACGAACGCCCGGCCGAAGAGTCCGCGATGAAGATCACAAAAGGAGAGTGATCAAGGCGCGACCGCGCCTGACCTCCTCTTGGGGAATGCATGACCTGACGAAAAGGGTTGCAGAGAGCAGCCGCTTTCTGTGAGGTGATCGTGCGTTCGTGGCCGACCCGGCTGGTGCTGCTGGCCGGCGCAGTCGCCTCCATCGTCTTCCTCCGTGACCAACTGCCCGATGTGCCCGCCATGTGGGCGTCGGCGACCCATGCCTCCCCCGGCTGGCTCGTCGTCGTGGTGATCGCCGAGTGGCTGTCGATGGGGATGTTCGCCCGGCTGCAGCGTCGGCTGCTGTTCACCGGCGGAGTCCGTATGCCGCTGCGCCGGGCGTTCGCGGTCACCTATGCGGGCAACGCCCTGTCCACCACGTTGCCGGCGGGCCCCGCCGTGAGCGTGGTCTATTCGTTCCGGCAGTTCCGGCGGGTCGGCGCCTCGGCGCGGCTGGCCACGGCGGTGGTCCTCCTGGGCGGAGTGATCACCACGACGGCGTACACCGCCGTCGGTCTCGTCGCACTGCTGTCCGACCCGCGCTCGCGCGAACCCGCCGCGGTCTCACTCGTCGCGCTGGTGGCGGGGATCGCCACCCTGGCCCTGCTCTCGGGACTCCCGCGCCCGCGAGCGGCGCTGACCGCGGTGACCCGGAGGGCACTCCGCCTCGCGCTCCGCCGGCCCCGGGCCGCCCGGCTGATCCGGCAGCTGCGGGACGGGCGCGGGGTGTTCGATCTCGGCCGGGGAGACTGGGGCGTCCTGGCCACGTTCGCCGTGCTCAACTGGCTCTTCGACATCCTCTCTCTGGCCGCCGCGACGAAGGCGGTCGGCATCGACGTCGCCTTCTACGAAGTGACGCTCGTCTATTTCGCCGCTCAGGCGGCGGGCAGTCTGCTGCCGCTGCTGCCCGGTGGGCTCGGTGCGCTCGACGGCAGCATGGTCGCCGGTCTGGTGGCCTTCGGGGCGGGCCCGGCGTCCGCGGGAGCCGCCACCGGGCTCTACCGGCTCGTCTCCTACTGGGCCGTCCTCGCCCTGGGCTGGCTGGCCTGGCTGGTGCTGCGAGCAGGTGAGACCCCCGGCCATACGATCCGGCCGAGGCTCGCCGCAGGGGTCCGGGCGATCGGCGAAGGGTTCGCCTACTACTCCTACACCACGCCCTATGCGGCCCTGCCCACCGCCGCCACCTGCCCCACGCCCGAACCGCCCGACGCGCACTGATCCACGCGCTCACCTGCACACCGGCTAGGGACTCCACGCCGCCGAGCGACTTGTTGCGATCTACCGCTGCTGCTAATCTCCCAAGCGAGCGCTTGGTCACACTAATTCGGAGGCTCGATGACATCCCTACGGGTCAGCCTTGGCTACGAACTTGAGGTCCGCGGCCGTTCCCGCGATGTCGAACGGCGTGCGTTCGAGAACGTCATGGACCAGGTCGTGCTGGCCGACGAGCTCGGCTATGACACCGCCTGGTTCGTGGAGCACCACTTCACCCGCGGTTTTTCGCACTCCTCGGCACCGGACCTCGTGCTGGCCGGTCTTTCGCAGCGGACGAAGCGGATCCACCTGGGTCTGGGCGTCGTGCTGCTGCCCTTCCAGACGCCCATCCGCACCGCGGAGCGGGTCGCCACACTGGACGTGATCAGCGGCGGCCGGGTGGAGTTCGGCACGGGCCGCGGCGCCTCGCCCTTGGAATACCAGGCCTTCCAGCGCCCCTTCGAACAGTCTCGGCAACTCTGGGAGGAAACGCTCGAGGCGGTGCTCGCGATCTGGAACGCCGACGGCGAGCCGATCACCCGGTCCAGTGAGTACTTCGAGATCCCCAACGTGGCGGTCTATCCCCGGCCGATCCAGCAACCGCACCCGCCGGTATGGGTGGCCTCGACCTCGTTGGAGGGCTACCTGGCCGCGGCGAAACAGGGCTACAACCTGCTCGGCATGACGATGCTCAAGGGTCTCGACGACGTCGCCGAGGACATCGCGAAGTACAAGCAGTGCCTGGCCGACAACGGCTTCGACCCGGAGTCCCGGCGGATCGCACTGATGATCCCCTGGTATGTCGCACCGACCAAGGAGGAGGCGGTCACCATCGCCGCCGACCCGGTGCTGTGGTATCTCCGCCGCCAGGTCAACCTGGTCGCGCCGCCGAGCTACACCGACGCCCGGCACGCCACCCACAAGGTGCTCGGCCAGGCGGCCGTCGGTATGCCGCCGGAGGAGGCCATGCAGGTCCTGCGGGACCACCACATGGTCGTCATCGACGACGTCGAGGGCTCCCGGAAAGCCGTGGCGCAGATCCAGGCCGCGGGCGCCACCGATCTGATCCTGCAGGCCCAGGTCGGCGGCCTCGCCCACGAGCACGTCACCGATTCGATGAAGCTCTTCATGAGCGAGGTCATGAAATGACATGGATCACCAGAGAGTCCTTTCCGGCCGGGCGCGCGGCTCAGGGGCTGCTGCTGATCTCCCCCGACGGGGATGTGGTCGCGCCGCTGGCCCCAGCGGATCTCACGGCCGCACAGGAACTGGCGGCCGCAACGCTGACCGCCGCCGGGCTGGGGGCGGACGACCGGGTCGTCGTCGCGCTCAACAACGACGGTGAGCTGAGCGGTGCGCTGATCGCCCAGGCGGCGGCCTCCATCGCACAGGCAGCCGCCTCGGTCGGCCCGCGCGGCCGGCTCCGATTGAACACGGCGCTGGAGAAGGTGCGGGCCACGACGCTCGTCACCACACCTTCGGGGGCGATGGACTTCCTCGCCCGGCTGCATCTGGAGTTCCTGCTGGACCCGCTGGACCTGGAGCTGAAGCACATCTTCCTGATCGGCGAGGTGGCTTCCGCCAACGTCTACGGGCAGCTGGCCGCGGAGTTCGAGGCCTCGGTCGTGGAGCTGTTCGCCGACCCCTTCCTCGGGGTCCCGATCGCCCACCGCAAGGCCGCCGAGAAGATCCTCACCCCGGTACGGGATGGACTGCTCGGGCTGGCCCCGCTGGACAAGGACACGGCTGACGGCCCTCAACAGGGGCTCGCGGAGGTCATCGTCACCCCGGTCTGGCACTCCACGCTCGGCGGCGCCACGCTCCGTACCGGCCAGGTCGTGCGGCTCGCGGGCGGCGAGCAGGGCGTGCCGGCCCCGGCCCACACGGTCGGCGAGCATGTGCTGATCCGGGGCCGATGGGTGTCGATCCCGAAGGTCGCCGCCGCGCTGACCCGCATCGACGGCGTCAGCCACTGGGATCTGCGGATCTCCCGGGAGGGCACGCTCGACGCGGCCGCGCTGCACGTGACCTTCAAGCGGGACACGCTCGTCAAGAACCCGATGTGGAAGTCCCGGATCAGTCAGTCGCTGGTCGCGGTGACCCCGGTCACCATCGAGGTCGTGGTCGAGCCCGTGGTCTCCGAGGTGACCCGGCCGGGATCGGTCACCGATCTCCGTGGACAGCACCTGGGAACCGTCCGCTCGGCGATCTTGATGTGAGCCACCTCTCGGCCACCCTCGACAGGTGGCTCACCTCAAGATCGGCGTTGGTGAGGACGAAGGGCGCGCAATGGAACTACAGCCGGCACCCAACTGGGGAACGATCCCGCGGATGCTGCGGGACCAAGTCGCGAACCACCCCGGCGCGGAGGTGGTGCAGGGGCGGTCCCTCTCCGGGGACCCGGTCACCCTGACGCTCGCGGACCTGGTGGGGCAAGCCGCCGAGGTCGCACGCGGACTGATGGCGCTGGGCGTGGAGGTGGGCGACCGGGTAGCGATCTGGGCGCCGAACACCCCTGAGTGGGTCGTCACGGCGTACGGGCTATGGGACGCGGGTGCGACCGTCGCGCCGCTCTCCACCCGGTTCAAGGGCATCGAGGCGGCCGAGTTGCTCCGCAAGGCCGAGGCCAAGGTCCTGTTCGTGGCCGAGGGCTTCATGGGCACCTCCTATCTCGGCATGCTCGGTGACGCCGCCGGTGAACCGGTCGGTGGCCGCCCCTATGCGGAACTGCCGGACCTTGAGTACGTCGTCCCGTACGGCCCCGTGCGCGCGACGCCGGCGACGGCCCGGCACGGTGTGCTGGCCTGGGACGCGTTCGTCTCGGCCGGAGCGGTGGTGTCGCCCGAGGCGGCCGAGGAGCGGGCCCTGTCGGTCTCCGGGGACGACCTCGGCGAGATCATGGCGACGTCGGGCACCACCGGGACCCCCAAAGGCGTGATGCTGCACCAGTCGCAGCTGCTGCGCGGTTACTGGGACTGGGCGGAGATCGTCACGCTCACCGAGAACGACCGCTACCCGATCATCGCGCCCTTCTCACACGGGTTCGGCATCAACGCCGGACTACTGGCCTGTGTGCTGAAGCGGGCCACCATGATGCCCATCGCGCAGTTCAGGCCGGACGAGCTCATGGACCTGATCGAGCGGGATCGGGTCAGCATCCTGGCCGGGGCACCCGCGATGTTCTTCAAGATCTTGGAAGAGCTGAACGGCGGGCAACGGGACGTCTCCTCGCTGCGGGTGCTGATCTGCGGGGCCGCCGCGGTGCCACCCGAGCTGATCCGCACGCTGGTCGATCGGATCGGGCTGGAACGCATGATCAACGCCTATGGCCTGATGGAGGGCACGGTCGTCTCGATGACCCGGCCGGAGGACCCGGTCGAGGTCATCGCGGGCTCCACCGGCCGTGCGGTGCCGGGGGTCTCGGTCCGGGTCGTGGACGACGAGGGCAAGGACCTCCCGCCCGGCGAGCGGGGCGAGATCCTGGTCGGTGGCTATGGGGTGATGCGCGGGTACTGGAAGGAACCGGAGAAGACGGCGGAGACGGTGAACGCCGAGGGCTGGCTGTACACCGGTGACATCGGCATGCTGGACGGCGACGGCAATCTGGCCATCGTCGACCGCAAGAAGGAGATGTTCATCTCCAACGGGTTCAACGGCTATCCGGCCGAGATCGAGGCGCTGCTGCTGCACCACCCCGATCTGGCCCAGGTCGCGGTCATCGGGGTGCCGGATCCGAAGACCGGAGAGGTCGGCTGGGCCTACGTCGTGCCCAGGGCCGGTGCGGCGGTGGACCCTGGCGCCGTCATCTCGTGGGCCCGGGAGAACATGTCCAACTACAAGGTGCCGCGCAGGGTGTTCCTCGTGGACGCACTGCCGCTGAACGCCAACGGGAAGGTGGACAAGCCGCTGCTACGCGTATGGGCCGCGGGCGGCTGAAGCCTGCCGGCTCGGGCCGGGCTGCATCTCGTGCGCGCCGGACTCTTCGGGGTCCGGTTCGTGTCTGGGGAAGATGAAGATCGCGGCGATGCCGAGGGCGAAACCTCCGGCCCGGACCAGGCTCCAGAGTCGGTCGTGCGGCCAGCCCTCTCCGTACAGCAGCGTCGCCATGACCACCAGCTGTGTCTGCCCGACGACCGAGTTGACGGTGATGACGATGGCCATCCGGCACCGCTGCAACGCGATCAGTATCTGACCGAGCCCGAACCCGGCGCTCAGCACCATCGCCCAGAGGTACGGCTCCTGCAGGAGCGCCGTCCCGCGCAGGCCGGACTGGTAGGCGTTGAACAGCCCGACCGCGGCGAGCTGCCCGGTCCCGATGAGCACGCCTATGCTCGCCCCGTAGGCGATGCCGGCGATCGGCCGGGCGTGCCGGCCGGTCTGCCGCAGATCCCCGACCGAGAAGACGATCAGCGGGATCACGACGCAAGGGATGACCACGGCGAAGAACAACGCATACGAGGGCAGCGCTTTGCCCGCATGCTCACCATGTGCCACCGAGACGGCGATCACCAGGGTGGCGATCGCGAGCAGACCCAGGCTCAGCCATTCCCTGCGTGTCAGCCGCTCATGGAAGTAACCGACGGCCATCACCAGCATGACGAGCAGTGGCGTCAGATACAGCGGATTCGCCGAGCTCAGCGGGATGAAGGTAAGCGACAGGAACTGCAACACGATACCCGCCAGGATCAGCAACATCCCGACCAGCCAGTACGGGCTGCGCACCGCCAGTGAGAGCACCCGGATCGGGCGCGTACCACGCAACGGTTCCATCCGCTTCGCAGCGACCTTGAAAAATCCGCAAGCAAGGAATTCCAGGGTGGTCGCCAGGAGGGCCACCATCGATCCGGCCATGCACTATTCGCCTCCGCTCGGTTCCTCCCGGGTAACCCTGGGTGCATTTGATCAATAAGGTCAATCCCTACCCGACGGTAGGAATATCCTTTTTTTCGTAGCTTGGGATAGATGCGTTCTATTAACGAAATAACCCCCACAAAAGGGATGAATCAGGCCATAATCGCCTTGGCCGGTTCGGTGGCGAGTAACGGCCCCGCCTGTGTCCAGTCCACGGCGATCCCGCGAGGCCCACACGTGACCTCTCAGGAACGGGGCCTCCACTGGACGAGCGTGAAGTCATCGTCGACGTCGGTGAAGACGGCCTCCACCGGCAGGTCCGGCACGATCTCGTTTTCGCCGATCAGATTGCCGTACATGTAGATGTCATCGCCGTCATCGAGCCGGACCATCAGCACGGGGAGCGGCACCTCGTCGGCGAGTGCCGGCATGAACACCTGGTGATTGACGATCCAGCTGTAGACCCGGCCGGTGCCGGCCGACGGCACCCAGTCCCACTCCCGGGACCGGCAACGGTTGCACACGGACCGGGCCGGGAAGCGGCGCGTGCCACAGCCCGCGCACCGCTGGACGAGCAGTTCGTGCCGCCGGACCGCCTCCCACCAGGGCGCGGAGTCCCGGTCCGGCTCCGGCCGCGGCCGCTGCTGCACACTCATCCACTAGCCCTTCATGTTCGTTCTCATCGGTCCGCTCGGAGGATCAGGGCGGAAGTGCCCGCGAGGACGTAGCCCGGCTGGGCCGTGGAGAGCGCGACCTCCGCACCGGGCACCTGCCGGTCGCCGGCCGTGCCGCGTAGCTGCGACACCGCCTCGGCGATGTGGTTTATGCCGTGCACGTATCCCTCGGACAGGAACCCGCCGTGGGTGTTGACCGGCAACGCACCGTCCATCCGGATCGCGCCGGATTCGACGTACGGGCCGCCCTCGCCCTTGGCGCAGAACCCGTAGTCCTCGAGCTGCACGATCACCGAATAGGTGAAGCAGTCGTAGATCTCGGCGACGTCGATGTCATCCGGCCCCACTCCTGCCATCGCGTAGAGCCGGGGCGCGATCCGGGCCGCTTCGGTCACGGTGAAGTCGGTGCCCCCGCCGGAGAAGAAGCTGTCGCCGCCGCCCCAGGCCGCTCCGGAGATGAGGACAGGGGTGTTCGGAAGATCGCGAGCGCGCCCGGCGCTGGTGATCACCACGGCGCAGGCACCGTCGGTCTCCAGGCAGCAGTCCAGGAGCCGTAGGGGCTCGGCGATCCACCGCGACTCGAGATAGTCGTCCAGGGTGATCGGGTCTCGCTTCAGCGCCCGTGGGTTCTTCACCGCGTTCGACCGCTGGCCGACCGCGACCTGGCCGAGCTGTTCGTGTGTCGTGCCGTACTTGATCATGTGGGCGCGGGCGTACATCGCGAACTGCTGCGGCGGCGCGAAGTATCCGTACGGCGCCTGGTACTGGACGTCGAAGAGCGGAGCCGGACCGCGGCCGGTGCCGCCCATCCGGAACTCCGACCGCGCGTTGATCGCGCGATAGCAGACGACCGTCTCGGCCACTCCCGCAGCGACGGCCATCGCGGCCTGCGCGATCACCGAATGAGAGACGCTGCCGCCGCCGAACTGGTCGAGATACCAGCTGACCTCGCCGACCCCGAGCGCCGGCGCGACCACCCAGGGCGGGGTCGAGTCGCCGACCCGGTGCGTGGCCAGCGCGTCGACGTCGTCCACGGTCAGCCCGGCATCGTCGAGCGCCGCCAGAATCGCGTCGATGGCGAGGGTCAGCGTCGACACCCCGGAGTTCTTGCTGAACGGGGTGTACCCGACGCCGGCGATCGCCGCCCGGTCCCGGAAGGTGCCCACGACTCCCCTCTCGTACGACTCCGTACCGACCGTACGACGTCGTACGCCCGCCCAGGAGAGCCCGAGCAAGCGCTTGGGCAAGACGTTAGGCCGACCTCAGGCCCGCTGTCAACGGGCCCAGCGAACCATCCTCCGCCACCCACCGGAGTGAGACTCTGGCGGCCCTCATCGTGGTCCTGGACAGCACCCCCATCCGGCCCCTGACCACTGGCCCTCCCCTGTCCCCTGCGGTACGGCCTCGGACCGCAGTCCGAGGCCGTACTCCGCCTTTCGCCCGAGATCGGCGGCAATCGGGAATCTCGTGCATGGCCAGGTGTTTCACTGTGTAGGCAAGAGTGGAGAGGCCCGCCCGGCTTGACACCTCGAAGACGCTGGTCCTATCGTCCAAGCAAGCGCTTGGCTAAGAGAAGGGATCGGGTGATGGCCGACAGTGCACACGCCACCACGGCTCCCCCGTACACCTCGGCTCACAGACCCTCCGCCGGCCAGGAGATGCGACGACACATGACTGCGACACCCAACGGCTCCGCCGCGACCCCGGTGAGCGCAACCGTGAGCAATATCGACGGCATGCGGTTCCGCTCGGTGCTCGGCCGGTTCGCGACCGGAGTGGTCGCCATCACCGCGATCGACCAGGAGACCGGCGAGCCGACCGGCCTGGCCGCCAATTCCTTCACCTCGGTGTCGCTGGACCCGCCACTGGTCGCGTTCTGCGTCGCACACACCAGCAGCACGTGGCCGCGGCTGCGCGTCGCCGATCGGCTCTGCATCAACATCCTGAGCGAGGCGCAGCAGGACGTGTGCCGGCAGCTCGCGATGAAGGGCGGCGACAAGTTCGCCACGATCGACTGGACCACCTCCCCCGGCGGCAGCCCCGTCATCGAGGAGGCGCTGGCCTGGATCGAGTGCACCATCGAGAGCGAGTACCCGGCCGGCGATCACATGATCGTCGTGGCCCGGGTGCAGCACCTCGACAAGCACCACGAGGGCGAGCCCCTGCTCTTCTACCAGGGCTCGTACGGCCGGTTCGATGGCTGACGGAGCCGTTTTCCGCGCCGAGGTCCGCCGTTGGCTCGAGGAGAACCTCGCCGAGGAGTTCGCCGACGCCCGCGGGCTGGGCGGACCCGGCCGCGAGCACGAGGGTTTCGACGTACGGCTCGCCTGGGAGCAGCGGCTCGGCAAGGCGGGCTGGACCTGCCTCGGGTGGCCGGTGGAGCACGGTGGCCGCGGCGCCACGCTCGCGGAGCAGGTCATCTTCTTCGAGGAGTACGTCCGCGCCGACGCTCCGCACCGGATGGGCCACATCGGCGAGGGCCTGATCGGCCCCACCATCATCGACTTCGGCACCGAGGAGCAGCGACGGCGCTTTCTGCCGCCCATCCAGCGAGGCGAGGAGATGTGGTGTCAGGGCTACTCCGAGCCGGACGCCGGCTCCGACCTCGCCAATGTGCAGACCCGTGCCGAGCTGGTCGGTGACGAATGGGTGATCCATGGCCAGAAGGTGTGGACCTCGCTCGCCCACGTGGCCGACTGGTGCTTCGTGGTCTGCCGCACCGAGCCCGGTTCCAAGCGGCACGGAGGCCTGTCCTATCTCCTGGTGCCGATGCGGCAGTCGGGTGTCGAGGTACGCCCGATCGTGCAGCTCACCGGCACCAGCGAGTTCAACGAGGTCTTCTTCGACGGTGCCCTTACCGCCGCCACGAACATCCTCGGTGCCCCCGGTGACGGCTGGCGGGTGGCCATGGCAACCCTCGGCTACGAGCGCGGCGCGTCGACCCTGGGCCAGCAGATCGGGTTCCGGCGGGAGCTCGAGGGGGTCATCGCCGTGGCGCAGCGCAACGGTGCCGGCAAGGACCCCGTGCTCCGCGGCCGGCTGGCGCAGGCGTGGATCGAGCTGGAGATCATGCGGTTCAACGCGTTGCGCACGATGACCTCACTGGGCGCCGGGGAACCCGGCCCTGAGGTGTCGATCGCCAAGGTGTACTGGTCGGAATGGCATCGCCGGCTGGGTGAACTCGCCCTGGACGTGCAGGGTGCGGCCGCGCTGGTGGCCGATGCGGAGCCGTACGACCTGAGTGATCTTCAGCGGCTGATGCTGTTCAGCCGGGCCGACACCATCTACGCCGGATCGAGCGAGATTCAGCGCAACATCATCGCCGAACGCACCCTGGGCCTGCCTCGGGAACCCAAGGTCTGATCACCGCCGAACCGCTGCAGTCGCGGAGTACGCCCGCTAATCTATTCACGTCTTCATCGACACGGCTGTATCGTCAGGCCTCATTCCGGAGGAGGCCCCCGATCCCCATTACTCATAGCCCGACCGTGCGTCGCCGCAGACTCGCAACAGAACTCCGCAAGCTTCGTGAATCCGCCGAAATGACCTGCGAAGAGGCGGCTGAACGGCTGGAATGCTCCCCCTCCAAAATCTCCCGGATGGAGACCGGCCGAGTCAGCATTCACCCCCGAGATGTGCGAGATCTGCTCGAACTGTACGGCGCCGACGAGGAACAGTGCGCGGCCCTTCTCGTCATCGCACGGGAGGCCCGCGAGCGCGGCTGGTGGCACTCCTTCTTCGGAGTACTCCCCAAGCTGTATCTCACATTCATCGGACTCGAAGCAGAGGCCACCTTGGTGCGCACGTACGAGCCTCAACTGATACCTGGCCTCCTGCAGACCGAGGCCTACGCTCGCGCGCTCAGAAGCCGCTACCCGTTCCGGCGCGATCCGGAGGAGACCGACAGCTTCATCGCCGCACGGATGGCACGTCAAAACCACCTCACTCGCGACGAACCACTTAATCTATGGGCAATCCTAGACGAAGCGGTCATCCGGCGAATGGTCGGCGGAACGGGCATCATGCGTGATCAGCTTCGACATGTCCTCGAGGTTGGGATGCTCCCCAATGTGACGATCCAGGTGATCCCGTTTGCGGCGGGAGCTCACCCGGCAATGGAAGGCTCCTTCACCATTCTGGAGTTCTCCGATCCAGCGGACCCACAACTCGTCTATCTCGAGAATCTGATGAGCAGCCTCTACCTGGAGCAGGAGAAGGAAATCACCTGGTATAGGCTCGTATTCGATCATGCCCTGGCGACTGCGCTCAGCCCCGAGGATACCCGGAAGCTGATCACCGAAGCAGTCCTAGGGCTCGAGTAGTTTCAGGCGAATAGACGAGGTGAACAATGGTTGCCTCTGGAGCAATTCAGGCATATTGGAGAAAGAGCCGTCGCAGCGGCAACAACGGCAGTTGTGTGGAGATGAGCTCCGTAGGGGTGTGCGTCGCCGTACGGGACAGCAAAGCTCCGCACGCGGCCGTACTACGGTTCCGCCCGATGGAATGGCGGACATTCATGACCGGTGCCAAGCGCGGCCGGTACGACCTGCCCTGACCCACGGCCCGCTCTCGGGCCCCGATCCGCATCGGCGCCCGCACTCCGTTCCCTTGGCGTGCGGGCGTCGATCCGCCGTGTGACTGCGCCTTTGGGGTCGTTCCAAGATATCTTGCGCTTATCGCCAACTCGGCGGCGCGAGCTGGCGTCTCACCGGCAGCGATCTACTGGGAAGGTGGCGGCAGTTGAACACGTCGAGGGTGCCCGAGGGCTTGTACTCTCCACCGCCGCAGCAGGGACAGACGCTCCCGCCCGCGTCACCCGTGCGAGCCGAGAACTGGCACCGCTACCACTATCCGATCGGGATCTTCCTCGTCCTCTATGGCCTGACCGGGTTGCTGGGCGTGCTGATCGGCTGGAGCGACCACCAGAAGGAGATGGCGAACTACCTGACGAAGACGGCCGGTCTGAACACCGGGCTCGCCACTCCGGTGCTGGCCGGACTGCACGTCGTCGAGGGGCTGCTCATCCTGATCACACTGGCCGGACTGTTGCGCCGCCGGGACGTCTGGTTCCTGCCGGTAGTCTTCGGCTGGATGGCCGGGTTCGCCGTCTTCTGCGTCCTGGACGTCTGGGCGGGCACCATGAGCCGGCTCGCCGAGCACGGTGTCTACCTCATCGGCTTCACCGCGGTGCTCCTCGTGTCGTACACACTGGGGGTCAAGGCGCGGGTGGGTCAGGCGCCACCGTCGGGCCAGCAGCGGAACACCCCGACGCCGCGGAATCTGAGCCGCACCCAGGAGATCGCGCTGTCCGCGCTCAACCGCTGGCAGCGCGCCGCTCCCCCAGGCCCGGTCCAGTCACCCGCCGGGGCCCAGCCACAGACCCCCCCTGCAGCTCAGCCCTCGGACCCGACCCCGGCCCCTCCCCCTGCCGCCGCCGCTGCCCCGGCTCCGGCTCCGGCACCGCCCACAACCTCAGCCCCCACCTCGACTCCCGCTCCGGATCCGACCCCGCCTCCAAACCCGACCCCGGCTCCGGCTCCGGCTCCGGCTCCGCAGGGGCAGCAGGCAACGCCGCTCCCGCCTCCCAGGAGGTTCCCCGTGACTCCCCAAAAGCAGCCTCCACAGGACTGACCCGTGCCGTGATCATGCGGTCGATCGACGACGGATCGCATGATCACGGTGTGAGGCAGGGCGCGGAGGAGCGGGTCAGAGGGTCGGGTCTACGACGATCTTGGCGTGGGCGTCGGGGCGGCCCAGCTCCTCGAAAGCACGGGCAAGGCCGTCCAGCCCGACCGTGCCGGTGATGATGGATCCGGCGTCGATCCGGCCCTCGGCGATGTCGTGCAGGGTCGCGCGGTACTCCTGCGGGTTGGCGCCGAAGCTCCCGATGATCTCGAGCTCCTTGCTCACCGCGACGCCCGGCTCGATCGTGTCGGACTGCATGCACACTCCGACGACCATGACCTTCCCGCCGGCCGGAGCCCCGTCGATGACCTGCTGCAGCATGCCGGGGATGCCGACGCACTCGAAGATGACCGATCCGCGCGAGGAGACGCCCAGCACTTCGTTGGCGATCCGCTCGACCGTGGCGGTCGGCACCCCGTGTGTGGTCCACCGGTCATACGGGGAGGCCACGGCGGGGTCCAGCACCTCGTCGGCGCCGAGCCCCTCGGCCAGCGCACGGCGCTTCGGTGAGAAGTCCACCGCGATCACCGGCCCGTGCCCGCGCGACTTGAGCGCGGCCACGACGCCCAACCCGATCGGACCCAGCCCCAGCACGATCGCGACATCGTCCGCGGCAAGCCGGGCCCTCCCGACGGCGCGGGTGGCCACGGAGAACGGTTCGGTGAGCGCTGCGATCTTCGGGTCCAGTCCGTTCGGCACGGCCATGGTCAGACCCTCGTTAAGGATCATGTACTCGCCATAGCCGCCGGGGAACATCGGTGCATAGCCGATGATCCCGGCGCCCTGCGGGCCGATACCGATCGGTGGACCGCACACGATGCTGCCGACGGGCAACGCGCGCTGGGTGTCGGGTCCGTGGTCGACGATCTCACCGGCGAACTCGTGGCCGAACACGAGCCCGTCGCGGGGATCGTACGGAGTGCCACCGGAACGCCGTGTGGTGGCCATGAACGCGTCCGGGTCCGACAACGCGTGCAGGTCCGACCCACAGATGCCACAGGCGAGCGTACGGACCAGAATCTGGCCTGCGAGCGGCACCGGGTCGGGCACCTGCTCGACGATGAGCGTCTTGTCCCGCGTGATGGCAGCGCGCATCAGAACCTCACAAGGCATCTTCAGGAGTTGACCCCGGTCTCCCCCGTACCGAACCACGTTCATGCCCGAGACGGAAGGCTCCAGATTCCCGGGCCTCGCAGCCGTGCGGCAGAACATCGCGGCAGAACACGGGAGGGTTTCAGGCGGGCACGATCCAGGATACGGCGGTCATGGAGCCGGGTGGGACCTCGGTGAAGCCCGCGTCCTGTACGGCCACGGCCGCACGTTCGACGCAGTCGCGCCATGGGACGTCACGGACGAGGTGGACCATCAGCCCGGCCGCGGTCCATGCCCCGACCTCGACCGAGTCCATCTGGAGCAACAGCAGCTGGGCCGCGTGACCGCACTGCGCAGCGGCCTTTCCGGTGGTCATCGTCACGTCCGGGTTGAGCGCGATCGCGGCGTAGGGCCGGTCCGGCGCCGTCTCGGGATCGGATGAGGCGTCGTCATCGCCGAGATCGAGGCCGGCGACCTGAAGCTTGGCCAGTTCGGGCGGCACCTCGGTCACCGGACCGGGGACGAACGCTCGCGCCTGCGCCCCGGCATGGTCGACGGTCACCCCGGGCAGCTCCTGCACGGCATGCCAGCGGGCGCCACGAGCCCGCCGGGTCACCTTGCGGATCCGGCCGCTCTCCCAGCGGTGTACGGAGTCGTACCACTCGCCACCGGTCGATCTGGGGTCGGTGAGCAGCCGGACGACCGCCATGGCGGCCGCCTCGCACACGGCACTGTGCGCGGGCGGTGCGGACTTCTCTGCCCGCACGGCGAGCTGCATCGCCCATGGGGGCTCATTGGGGGGATCGACCGGCATGCCATCCAGCGTAGGGGGCAGATGATCAGTCCCCCGCCCTCCGGCCGTCTCTTTGCGGCATTTGCCGCAAAGAGACCAGATGGTCCGGCGAGAGACTGGGACAGGGATCGTGAACCGCACGACGGCAAAACGGGCCCTCTGAAGGCGACTTTCCTGCCCCTCATGTGGGTACGGCAACCGATACCGCCTGTTGAGCGTCACATCAACATCGGCAGTGATCAAGCCCTCTGGCCGGAGGTCCGTAGTGATCAATGGTGTTCACCAAAGCACCATCCCGGGGGCCGGCACGTTCTTCGTCGGCATTGACATCCCACCGGGCCGTTACCGGTGCGAGAACGGCAAGGGCGGCTGGTGGGTACGCTTCAGCGGCTCCGGCGGGGACCAGCCCGTCGGCCTGTGGCCGCTGCCCGCCGGGCCCGCCGAGGTCGACATCGATGCCGACGACTTCGCCTTCGAGACCCATGTGCCGACCATCTGGCGGCTGGTCGCCCCGGCGGCGCAGGCCGGTTCCGTCCGCCGGGAACTGCGACCGGTCGCCGATCCGAGCCTGCGGCCCGAGCTGGACCGGCTGATCTCCCGGCGCAGGCCACTGCTCCAGCTGACCCCGCTGACCGGGCTGGCCGCCTGTTTCCTGGGCTTCCTCCTGCTCGGGCCCTTGGGTGCGGTGATGCTCATCCCGCTGGCGCTCGTGGCTCTGATGAGCCGGCAGGTGAGCGAGGACGCCTACCGCGCCCGGGCGCTGCGACTGCGCCGGGACCGCTATCTGACGCCCGAAGAGCTCGACGAGGACGGGCAGGCCCTGCTGAGCCGGGTGCAGACCGCCATCGACGCGGTGCAGGACTCGGAGGTCAACCGGGAGGGGCTGCTCGACACCGTCGACAACGCGGTCACCCTGCCGCAACAGGAGTGGGAGATCGCTCAGGTGCTGGCCCGGCAGTCCGCACTGCGCGACGAGCAATCGGAGCTGCTCGGCGAAGGTATCGAACCGGAGGTCGAGGCCGCGATGCAACCGCTGCGCGAGAAACTCGACCTGTCCGTGCGGGCCGTGACCCGGCGGATCGAGGCGCTGGAGCACTACGCCGACCGCACCAGGGCCGCCGATCAGGCCTTCCGGGCCCACCACCAGCTGACCGAGATCACCGCCCGGGCTCATGTCTACGATGAGCTGGTCGCCGACACCGTCCGCGACGACCTCGCCGTCCCCGCGATCCAGCGGCTCGCCGAGCAGAGCGACGAGCTCGTACGGACCTTGCGCAGCCGGCTCACCGAGGCCACCGAGGCCGCCACCGAGCTCCCAGCCCCTTAGGCGTGCCCGGTCGATCGACGGACAACACGGACGCATCCACCTCGACCACCGCTCGCACGGACGAGATCCACGGGACACGCCCCAGAGCGACCAGGGCGGGTCAGCTCGCGCCGTAGACCGGCTCCGGCTCCGGGGCCTCGGCGAGAAGCTTGTCGACGGCGGAACCGATCTCGGCCGGGCCCCATCGGCCGCCCTTGTCGACGCGAGGGCCGTGCCGCCAGCCGATGGCCACGCTGATGATGCCGGCCTCGACCTCGAAGACCCGTCCGGTGACATGCTTGGATTCCGCGCTGCCCAGCCACACGACCAGCGGAGAGACGTTGCCCGGGTGCATGGCGTCGAAACCGCTCTCCGGCGGGGCCATCGTCTCAGCGAAGACCTCTTCGGTCATCCGGGTACGTGCCGCCGGGGCGATGGCGTTGACGGTCACGCCGTAACGCCTCATCTCGGCGGCCGCGATCAGGGTCATCGCGGCGATGCCGGCCTTGGCGGCGCCGTAGTTGCCCTGTCCGATGCTGCCCAGCAGGCCCGCCCCCGACGAGGTGTTGATCACCCGGGCGTCCACCTGGTTCCCGGCCTTGAACTGCTCCCGCCAGTACGCGGCCGCATGCCGCATGGGCGCGAAGTGTCCTTTGAGATGAACACGGACGACGTCGTCCCACTCCCGCTCGCCCATCGAGACCAGCATCCGGTCCCGTACGAATCCCGCGTTGTTGACCAGCACGTCGAGCCGGCCGAAGGCATCGATCGCGCTGTTCACCATCGAGGCGGCACCATCCCAGGAGGAGACGTCATCACCGTTCGCGAGGGCGTCGCCGCCCAGCGCCTTGATCTCCGCCACCACGGATTCGGCGACCTCACCCGCTCTGCTACCCCCACCGTCGAGTTGGACGCCCAGGTCGTTGACGACCACGCTGGCGCCCTGCCGGGCGAACTCCAGCGCATGCTCGCGCCCGATACCCCGCCCCGCTCCGGTAACGATGACGACCCTGCCCGCCAAAAGACTCATATCCCGACTCCTCTATAGGTCTCCCTTCCGCGATCGACGATCGATTTGCGTGATCACGGAGGGGGTTCGGTTGTTGGGTGTGTGTGCTGCTGGATGACGTGGGACCAGGCGGGCTGTTCGCCGCCGCCGTGGACCTCGAGAGAGGCGCCGTTGACGTAGGGCTCGGAGCCGAGGAACAGGCAGGCTCGCGCGATGTCGTCCGGGACGGCCATCCGGCCCGCGGGGATCGTCGCGTTCACTTCGGCGAACGCCGCCGCGCCCCCGTAGTGCTCCTCCTGGCCGTCGCCGGTATCGACCAGGCCGACGATGAGGCTGTTGACCCGTACCGTCGGCGCCCACTCCGCGGCCAGGCAGGCGGCCAGATGGTGCAGGCCCGCCTTGGCCGCGCCGTACGCCGCCGTACCGGGCGAGGGCCGCACACCGCTGACGCTGCCGATCATCACGATCGCACCGCCGTCCTCCTGCTCGCGCATCACCCCGTACGCCGCCTGCGCGACGTGCAGGGGCGCGATCAGGTTGAGCTCGATGACCCGGGCGTGCAACCGCGGGGAGGCGTCGGCGGCCATCGCGTAGGGCGAGCCGCCCGCGTTGTTGATGACGACGTCCAGCCGGCCGTGGCGCCGTACGACCTCGGCGGCGAGCAGGGCGACCTGGTCCGGATCCCGGACATCGGTGGCGACGAACGAAGCGCCGCGTCCGCCTGCCGAAGGCAGCTCGCCGGGGTCCTTGCGGGCGCACACCACGACGTCCGCCCCCGCCGCCAGGAAGGTCGTGGCGATGCCCGCGCCGATCCCCTTGGTGCCGCCCGTGACCAGCACGGTACGGCCCCTGTAGTCATACGTCACCGTCATAGCTCTCCGCATGCTTCGGTAAGACCGACCATGCTACGGTACCAAGCAAGCGTTAGTTATCAGTTGAGGGTGGGCATGGGCATCACGCATCAGCTCGCCGCTCCCGGGGTGGCCGAGGTCGTCGTCGACGTACCGCCGGTGAACGCCCTCACGGTCAGCGGCTGGTACGAACTCGCCGACACCATCACGACGGCCGGGCGGGACCCCCAGGTACGCGTGGTGGTGCTCCGCGCCGAGGGCCGGGGCTTCAACGCGGGTGTGGACATCAAGGAGATGCAGGCGACCGAGGGGTTCGAAGCTCTCATCGGTGCGAACAGAGGCTGTTATGCCGCGTTCTCCGCCGTCTACGACTGTGAGGTCCCGGTCATCGCGGCGGTGAACGGCTTCTGCCTGGGCGGTGGCATCGGGCTGGTCGGCAACGCCGACATCATCGTGGCCAGCGACGACGCCACCTTCGGGCTGCCCGAGGTGGATCAGGGCGCGCTCGGCGCCGCCACCCATCTGGCCCGGCTCGTGCCTCAGCACCTCATGCGGGCGATGGTCTACACCTGCCAGATCGCCACGGCTCAGCAGCTCCACCATCACGGATCGGTTCTTCGCGTGGTCCCCCGGGAGGAGTTGCGGGACGCCGCCTTCGCGGTGGCCGCCCAGATCGCCGACAAGGATCCGTACGTGATCCGGCGCGCCAAGGAGTCGCTCAACGGCATCGACCCCGTCGACGTCAAACGCAGCTACCGGTTCGAGCAGGGCTTCACCTTCGAGCTCAACCTGGCCGGTGCCGGCGACCAGCACCGCAACGCCTTCGTCCAGAAGAAAAAGAAGGAGGAGGGTGCGTGAGCGCAGGCACCGGCGAGCGGAGCGAGCGAATGGGCGTGAGCAGGTGCGCGATGGCTGGACTGAGGAGCGCGCGACGAGGGAAGCCGTCGCATACAGGCACCTGCGAACCGGCGAGCGGAGCGAGCGAATGGGCATGAGCACCGGCAAGGTTCTCTCGATCGACGAGATCGTCGGCTCGCTGGAGAGCGGCATGACGATCGGCATCGGCGGCTGGGGTTCGCGGCGCAAGCCGATGGCCCTGGTCCGCGCCATCTGCCGGTCCGGCCTGCAAGACCTCACGATCATTTCGTACGGCGGCGCCGACGTGGGTCTGCTCTGTGCGTACGGCAAGGTCCGCACACTGATCGCGCCCTTCGTCACACTGGACTCCATCGCCCTCGAACCGCACTTCCGGCAGGCCCGGCAGAACGGCACCATCGAGTTCGCCGAGTACGACGAGGGCATGTTCATGTTCGGCCTCTACGCGGCGGCCCACCGGCTGCCGTTCCTGCCCACCTATGCGGGTCTGGGTTCGGACGTGATGCGGGTCAACCCAGGCCTGAAGACGGTGAAATCCCCCTATGGGGACGAGGAGCTCGTCGCCGTCCCGGCCCTCACCATGGACGTCGCGCTGGTCCACATGAACCGGGCGGACGCCCGGGGCAACGCCCTCTATCTGGGCCCGGATCCGTACTTCGACGACCTCTTCTGTAAGGCGGCCAAGGCGTCCTATGTGAGCTGCGAGCGCATCGTGGACACGGCCGACCTCACCAAGGAGGGCCCGGTCCAGGCCCTGCTGATCAGCCGGGCCCAGGTCACCGGGGTGGTGGAGACGCCCAACGGAAACCACTTCACCACGGGTGACTCAGGGAAGCGGGACGAGGCCTTCCAGAAGATGTACGTCCAGTCGGCCGGCGATCCGGAGAAATGGAAGGCGTTCCGCGAACGTTTCCTGACCGGCGACGAGGCCGCTTACCAGCACGCCGTACGGCAGTGGCAGGAGGAGTCCAGATGACCACCACGACCACGGCCACTCGGGCAGAGGTGTGCGCCGTCGCCTGCGCGGAGATGTTCCGGGGCGACGGCGAGATCGTCGCCGCCGCGGTGGCCGGCATGACCCCGGCGCTCGGCGCCCGGCTGGCCCGGTCGACCTTCGAGCCGGACCTGCTGACCACTGACGGCGGACCTTTTCTGACCGCGGAGCCCGTGCCCTTGGGCGCGCCCGCGGGCGACGTCGAGGGCTGGCTGCCGTTCCGTGACCACCTGTGGCTGGTGCTCAACGGCAAGCGCCACGTGGTGCTGGGGCCGAGCCAGATCGACCGCTATGGCAACTCCAACATCTCCAACATCGGTGACTGGGCGCGGCCCAAGTCCCAGCTCCTGGGAGCCCGGGGTGCGCCCGGAAACACCCGGTGCAACACCACCAGCTTCTGGATCCCCAAGCACTCCACCCGCGTCTTCACCGAGCGGGTCGACTTCGTCAGCGGCATCGGCTATGACCGGGGCGCCTACGAGCTGCGGGTGGTCGTGACCAACCTCTGCGTGCTGGACTTCGAGACTCCCGACCACCGGATGCGGCTGCGCTCGGTCCACCCCGGGGTCACGGTGGCCGACGTGGTCACCGCCACCGGGTTCGAGCTGGCCCTCCCGTCCGAGGTGCCGGAGACCCGGTCGCCCACGGACGAGGAACTGCGGATCATGCGTGAGGTCCTTGACGTCAATGGGTTCCGCGATCGCGAGGTTCCCGCGTGATCTCGACCCCGCTGACCGAGCTGGTCGGGATCACGCACCCGATCGTGCAGACCGGCATGGGCTATGTCGCCGGGGCCCGTCTCGTCGCGGCGACCTCCAAGGCCGGCGGGCTCGGCATCATCGCGGCTTCCACCATGAGCGTGGAGCAGATGACCTCGGCGATCCACGAGGTGAAGGACCGGACCGACGCCCCGTTCGGGGTGAACATCCGCTCCGATGCGGACGACGCGTCCGAGCGCGTCGACATCATGATCAAAGAAGGCGTACGGGTCGCGTCCTTCGCGCTGGCTCCCAAGAAGGAGCTGATCTCCACGCTCAAGGACGCCGGGGTCGTCGTCATTCCGTCCATCGGGGCACGCCGTCATGCCGAGAAGGTGGCCGCTTGGGGCGCGGATGCCGTCATCGTCCAGGGTGGTGAAGGCGGCGGCCACACCGGACCGGTGCCGACCACCGTCCTGCTTCCCGACGTGGTGGCCGCCGTCGACATCCCGGTGATCGCGGCAGGTGGATTCTTCAGCGGCCAGGGTCTGGTCGCCGCGCTCTCCTACGGGGCCGCGGGGGTCGCGATGGGCACCCGGTTCCTGCTCACCTCGGACTCCCCGGTCGGAGCCGACGTCAAGCAGGTCTACCTGGGCAAGTCGGTCCGCGACACCGTGGTGACCACCCGGGTGGACGGGGTGCCGCACCGTGTCCTGTCGTCGGATCTGGTCGCCTCCCTGGAGTCGGCGGGGCATGTCCGCGGCCTGCTCCGGGCCGTGCTGAACGGTGCGCGGTTCAAGAAGCTGTCCGGCCAGTCTTGGGGCGAGATGATCCGCGAAGGCAAGCGCATGAAGCACGGCCGGGAGTTGACCTGGGCGCAGGTGCTCATGGCGGCGAACACCCCGATGCTGCTGAAGGCCGCGATGGTGGACGGCCGCGCCGACCTCGGCGTCATGTCCTCCGGCCAGGTCGTCGGCCTCATCGACGACCTCCCCACCTGCGAAGAGCTCATCCAACGCGTCATGCGAGAAGCCGAAGAAACCCTCGACCACCTGGCCGAACTCCGTACCTGATCGATGACCGCGCCAGACGGCAACCGAGGTCGCCGTCTCTGCGTCTGATTTCAGAGCCCAGGACGCCCATCATCATCCCGGTATCATCAGGTCCGCTTGGGTTGCTCATGGGTGATGTCACCTCCCCCTAAGCCCTGAGTACGAGGAGGTCACAGAGACCATGGATGCGGCGCTGGGAGAAAACGGTGGCCACTGGCCGCAGCCGGTGTTCTCGCCGGAAATCCCCGAACGAGACCTCCAACTGCTGCTCGGGCACCGGCAGGCTCTTGTTCCGGCCAACCGGCCGCTTCCGCCCAAGGTGGTCTCCTGGAATCGCGAACCATGGACGAACCTCAAGGTCATCCTCCATCTGCAGATATTGAGCCTGCTGGTCTTGCTCATCGCAGGAGGCATCACCGGCGCCGTGTTCGGCGAGCTGGCCGGTGCGGTGGTCCGCGTCCTCGTCATCGTGGGCGACCTGGCATTGACCGGTCAGTTCGCCATAGCGTGCAGCCGGGAGAGCCCCGGGCGCAGGGCCGTCCGTGACCACCACGGCAACTACCTCTGCCCCGAGGACTTCGACGATCAGTCCCGGACGTTGCTGAGACGAGCCCAGCGGGCGGCCGACAGTGTGCTCTCCTCCACCGTCAATACCGAGGGACTGCTCGACAACATCGGAAACGCCGTGGTCCTCCCCGGCCATCTGTGGGACATCGCCCGGCTGCTGCAGGACCAGACGAAGCTCCGGGCCAGGCAGCGGGCAGCCATGGACGGCATCATGACGCCAGAGCTCCAGGCCGTCCTCGGCCCCCAGCGGCAGGCCCTCGACCACTCGGTCGCGGCCGTCACCCGGAGGATCGAGACACTCGAGGTGTACGCCTACCGGGTCAGCCTGGTCGAGTCGGCGTACCGAGCCCAGCAGCTCCTGGTGGACAACGACGACTACGTGGAGTTGCTCGCCAAAACCGGCGACCAGTCGGCCCTCAGCGACCTGACGCAGCGCGCCCAGCAGGTCGAGACCACGCTGAAGACGAGCCTCAACGACGCCGTCGAGGCCGGTCGCACCCTCGCCACCCCAGCGGCCTTTCGGTAAGCCCCGCCGGGCAGCGTCAGACCGCCAGCAGTTCGCGAACCTGGGTCGGCGAGACGAACAGTTCGGCGGTCATGCCGACTTTGCGGGCGGCCGCGACGTTGTGCTCGTTGTCGTCGAAGAAGACCACGTCCGCCGGCCGCACGCCGAGGCGCTCCGCGCAGATCTCGAAGGCCCGGGGGTCGGGCTTGGCCACGCCGATCCGGCAGGAGTAGGTGAGTGACGCGAAATGTCGCAACCAATCGTCGTGCCTGGCCTCGAACCGGGGCACCAGGTCCTCGATGATGTTGGAGAGCAGTCCGAGCGTGCGGCCCTGCTCGGCCAGCTCGGTCACCAGGGTGACCATCCGGCCGTCGGCATCGCACCAGCTGGCCAGGTCCGCCGCCACCAGCGCCTCGACGTTCTCGAATCGCGTACCGAGGCTGTTCGCGACGGCCCGCCAGTACTCCTCGCTCGGCTGACCTTCGTCGTAGGCGGGCCGACATTCCCAGTAGGCGTCCCAGAAGACCTCACCTGAGACTCCTGCGAGCTGCTCGATTCGCCACCTCGCCTGCGGAGTCTGGGTGCGGGCGATCACCCCGAACAGATCGAACACGACCACGCCGTCCATGTGTCCCCTCCTGAACGATCTTTGGACGAGCCTACCCGGCGTGAGGTTGGAAGGTACGTACATTGGCAAAGACCAGAGTTCTGCTATCTTCGGTATTCGATTAAAGCTGAGCAAACCACCCAAGGAGAGCGCCATGAGCAGCACGACAACCCCGGTGCTCCCGGCAAGCCATGAAGATCTGCTGGCCCGCCCGTTGTTCGCCCATCTGGCGACCATCGGACCCGACGGGTCGCCCCAGGTGAACCCGGTGTGGACGATCTGGGACGGCGAGTATCTGCGGTTCACCACCACGACCAACCGCCGCAAGTATCTGAACACCGTCGAGAACCCGCGGGTATCGCTCTCCATCAACGACCCGGACCAGCCCTACCGCTATCTTGAGGTGCGCGGTGTGGTGGAGCGCGCCGAACCCGACCCGTCCGGCGACTTCTTCGACTCCCTCGCCGTCCGTTACGGGCTGGAGTATGAGCGGCCGGTGGGCGACAGGGAACGCCGGGTGACCCTGGTGGTCCGCCCCCTCAGGGTCACCTCGCAGTGAGGCTGAACCCAGGAGATGGAATCCGGGGGATCAGGATGATTCGCGGACGACCAGATGTGTGTCCAGGATGACCGCGCCCGGCCGAACATCCTCGCCGCGGATACGAGCGACGAGCAGCCGGGACATCTCCCTGCCCATCGCGTCCACCGGCTGGTGCACGGAGGTGAGCTGCGGGGCGGCGTGCCGCGCGGTCACCGAGTCGTCGAACCCCACCACGGCCACGTCCGAGGGAATGGAACGGCCGGACTCTCGCAGCACCCGCATCGCGCCCGCCGCCATCGGATCGGAGGCTCCGAAGACGGCGTCCAGCATCGGCTCGCGGTCCAGCAGCGTGCGCATGGCGGCGGCGCCGCTCTCCTCGCCGAAGTCCCCGAAGGCGACCAGATCGGCCGGCAGCCCCGCGGCCTCCAGCGTGTCTCGGTAGCCGGCGAGCCGGTCCACTCCCACCTGCATGTCCTGAGGTCCGGAAATGGTGGCTATGCGCAGGCGGCCCCGTTCGACCAGATGCGCGACCGCCAGCCGTGCCCCACCCCGGTTGTCGGCGTCCACACACGTCACCGAGCTCAGGTCGGTGCCCACGGGAGTGCCACCGAGCACGGTCGGCACGCCCTGCGACTCCAGATGCCGGGGCAGCGGATCGTCTCCGTGCAGGGAGATCAGCAGGACCCCATCGACGTGCTGACCGGAGAGGTAGCGCTCCAGCTGCTCGTGCTCGGCTCGCGACTGGGCGAACGCGAGCAGCAGCTGGAACCCTGTGCCGGCAAGACCTGTGCTGATTCCCCGGATGATCCCGGCGAAGTACGGCTCGTCCCAGATCCGTTCCTCTGAAGCCGACATGACGAGCGCGACGGTGTCGGTGCGGCGGGTCACGAGGGTGCGGGCCGCCCGATTCGGGACGTACCCCAGTTCCTCGATTGCCTGCAGCACCGCCTCACGGGCCTCCAGACTCACCTTCGGAGAGCCGTTGATCACCCGCGAGACAGTGCCACGGCCAACTCCCGCACGCGCCGCCACCGCCTCGAGCGTGGGTCGTCGTTGACCGGTCATGGCTCTATTCTGCCGGTCGTACCCCGTGCGACGGCCCCGAGCCCGCCGTTTCGCGCGGCCGACCCGAACCAGTGTGCGCTGCTCTTGGGCACCCGCTCCTGGGTCTGGAAATCGACGTGAACCAGCCCGAACCTCTTCGCGTAGCCCCAGCCCCATTCGAAGTTGTCCATGAGCGACCAGGCGAAGTATCCCCGCAGGGGCACACCCTGCTCGATGGCCGCGTGGCAGACGCGCAGATGGCCGTCCAGATAGGCGACCCGCTCGGGATCGTCCACCCCGTCGGCGGTGACCACGTCATCGAAGGCCGCCCCGTTCTCGGTGACATAGAGAGGTACGGCCGGGTATTCCGTGGCCACCCGGGTGAGCACCTCCTGCAACCCGAGAGTATCGATCTCCCAGCCCATCCCGGTGACCGGGCGGCCGGCCTGCACGAAGGAAACGTGCTCGGCCCCCGGCCACGGTGAGGTCTCCGCGAACGGCGAGGTGATGGCCTGGCCTTCGGCGCCGGGACGACCGGTCACCGTGTGGCGGCTGTAGTAGTTGATGCCGAGCAGATCGATCGGCGCGCCGATGACGTCCAGGTCCCCGTGCTGGACGCACTCGGCGAAGCCGTACGGTTCCAGATCGCTGAGCACGTCCTCGGGATAGCGGCCGTGCAGGATCGCATCGAGAAAGAACCGGTTCTGCAGGCCGTCGACGCGGCGGGCGGCATCCAGGTCCTCCGCGGCCTCGCTCGCCGGGGACACGGCGTAAAGATTGACCGCCGGGCCGACCTCGCTGTCCCACTCCCGCAGCGCCGACAGTGCCTCTCCGTGCCCGAGCAGCAGATGGTGGGCCGCCCGCAGCGAGTCGGCGGGGTCTCTGCGCCCGGGCGCGTGGTCTCCGGAGCCGTACCCCAGGAACGCCGCGCACCAGGGCTCGTTCACCGTTACCCAGCGCTTGACCCTGTCGCCGAGGCCTCGATGGACGAGCACGGCGTAGTCGGCGAACCGATGGGCGGTGTCGCGGACCGGCCAGCCACCGGCGTCCTCCAGCGGCTGCGGCAAATCCCAGTGATAGAGGGTCGCGTACGGCTCGATCCCGGCCTCGAGCAGAGCGTCCACCAGCCTGCGGTAGAAGTCGAGACCTTTCTCATTGACCGCTCCCGAACCGTACGGCTGGACGCGCGGCCAGGCGATCGAGAAGCGGTACGAGGTGATGCCGAGCTCGGCCATCATCGCGACGTCCTCGCGGAAACGGTGGTAGTGGTCGATGGCGATGTCACCGGTGTCCCCCGCGAGGACCGTGCCGGGGGTGTGACTGAAGGTGTCCCAGATCGAGGGCCCCCGCCCGTCCTCCGCGACCGCGCCTTCGATCTGGTAAGCGGCGGTGGCCGCGCCCCAGACGAACCCGGCGGGAAAACGAAGCAACGTCTCCTGCTGCTGCGATGCCTGAGTAGTCACGCCTTTACCGCACCTTCCATGATTCCGCCGATGATCTGGCGGCCGAACACGATGAAGACGATGAGCAACGGGACCGTGGCGACTGCGGTCCCGGCGAACACGAGGGTGTAGTCGGTGTAGTGAGCGCCATTGAGCTGACTCAGCGCGTACTGCACGGTCGGGTTGTCGGGCGTCAGCACGGCGAAGTTCCACATGAACTCGTTCCAGGTCTGCATGAACTGGAAGAGCCCGAGCACCGCGGCCGCCGGCCGCAGCGCGGGGAACACCACGCTCCAGAAGATCCGGAACGTGGAAGCACCGTCGACCCGGGCCGCTTCGATGAGCTCGTCGGGGATGGCCTGCTCGGCGTACTGCCGCATCATGAACACTCCGAACCCGGTGACCAGGAACGGCACGATCACGGCCTGTAGATGACCGGTCCAGTGGATCTTCACCATGACCATGTAGAGCGGGATGATCCCCATCTGGACCGGGACCATCATGGTGGCCACGATGATCAGCAGCAGCGCGCTACGGCCGCGGAAGCGCAGCTTGGCGAAGGCGAAGCCGGCCAGGCTCGAGAAGAAGACCACGGAGATGGCCACCGCGAGGGACGCGATCATCGAGTTGACGAGCGCCTTGGCGAAGTGCGCGTCCTCGGTGCTGAACACCCTGCCGACGTTCTCGCCCAAGTGCTGCCCGGCGAGCAACGGCGGCGGGACGGAGCCGACGACCTCGTTGGTCCGGGTCGCCACGACGAACATCCAGTAGAGCGGAAAGGCCGACAGGGCTATCGCGAAGACCAGCGTGACGTAGGTGAGCGGACTGGCCTGCCACAGCCGGGCCGACCCCTCTACGGCCCGGCGGGTCAGGTGCCGCCCGTTGCGACGTTGGGCGAACCGTCCAGAGAGAAGCGTCATGCCCGACCTCCGCTGAGCCGTCGCGTGATCAGGTAGTTGAGGAGGGAGACGACAAGGATCAGCAGGAAGAGCATCCACGCGACCGCTGAGCCGTAGCCGTACTGGAAGCGTTGGAACGCGTTCTCGTACATGTACATCGCCACGGTCTGGCCCTGCCGCAGCGAGCCGCCGTTCATGAAGTTCTGGTTGAACAGCAGTGGCTCGGTGAAGAGCTGCAGGCCGCCAATGGTCGAGATGATCGTGGTGAAGATGATCGTCGGCCGCAGGGACGGCATGGTGATCTTCCAGAACTGCTTCATCCGGGAGGCCCCGTCGATGGCGGCCGCCTCGTACAGCTCACGGGGGATGGCCTGCATCCCGGCCAGGAAGATGAGCGTGTTGTAGCCGGTCCAGCGCCAGTCGACCATGATGGAGATGGCCGTCCACTGCGACCATCTGTTCGCCGCCCAGTCGATGTGATGGACGCCGACGAAGTGCAGCAGCCAGTTGATCAGCCCGTAGTCCCGGCCGAACAGCTGACTGAAGACGATGGCGACAGCGGCGACCGAGGTCACCAGCGGCAGCAGTACGCCCAGCCGGAACAGGGTCTGGGCTCGCAGCCGGCGATTGAGCGTGTTGGCCAGCAGCATCGCGAGCAGGAGCTGCGGCACGGTCGCGATCACGAACATCGCGAGGGTGTTGACGACCGAGTTCCAGAAGTCCGGGTCGGTCATCAGCAGTTCGTAGTTGCGCAGCCCGGTGAACCGGTGACCGCCGAGCAGATCCCAGTGGTGCAGCGAGACCCAGAAGGTGTAGCCCAGCGGGAACAGGCCGAAGAGCAGGAACAGCAGGTAGAACGGGGAGATATAGGCGTACGGAGACGCCTTGGCGTCCAGCCGGGACAGGAAGCGGCGTACCGGCCCGCGGGCCGGCGGGGTGACCGCAGGTCGGCCCTTGGCAGGCGCCCTGCTCAGGTCGAGAGCCATCTGTCCTCCTTTCGCGGAAGAGGGCGGAGTGGGTGGGCGGCGGTGGTGTGGGGGGCCACCGCCGCCCACGTCATGGTCAGCCCGTCTCCGCCACTCGCTTCGCGTCGGAGATGACCTTCTTCCACCCGGCGTCGGGAGTGAGCTTGCCCTGCTCGATGGCGCGCAGGTCGGCTTCGACGGCCGTCCGCACCGGCTGGTTGTTGGCCCCGAGGAACACGGGGTTCAGGCTCTTCGCGCCGGACGCGAAGATCTGTCCGACCGGGGCGCCGCTGAAGTAGTCGTTCTTGAAGTCCTTCACCGCGGGGTCGTCCAGCGCCTGCGGCGAGGACGGCAGGTTGTTCTTGGACTTGAAGGATCCGATCTGGCCCTGCGGGCTGGTCAGGAACTTGGCGAGGTCTGCCGCCTCTTTGGGGTGCTTGCTCTGGGTCGGCACCGCCAGGAATGAGCCGCCCCAGCTGCCGCCTCCGCCGGGGAGCGTGGTGATGTCCCACTTGCCGGCCTTTTCGGCGCCCGCGTTCTCCTTGATCAGGCCGAGCATCCAGGCCGGGCAGGTGACCGTGGCGAAGGCGTCCTTCTTCAGGGCCTGGCTCCACGGGTCGGTGAGGAATTGGATCTTCGCCGTCAGGTTCGCCTGGGCCAGCTGGACCGTCCTGTCGTACGCCGCCTTGACCGCCGGGTTCGAGTCGATGATCAGCTTGTTGCTCTTGTCGAAGTAGGTCTGGTTGGTGCCCTTGCCCGCTTCCTGCATGAGGATCGTGTTGTAGAAGTTGGTGGCGCCGTCCATGAATTTGGTGCCGGGGACCTTTGCCTGGAACTTCTTGCCGGTGTCGAGGAAGGCGTCCCAGGTCGGCCAGAGCTTGCCGATCGCGTCGCGATCGCTGCCCAGCCCGGCCTTCTGGAAGAGGTCCTTGCGGTAGCACATGGCCAGACCGCCGACATCGGTGCCGAGTCCGACGACTTTGGAGCCGTCGACGCTCAGACCCTGCTGCCACTTCCAGGGCAGGAAGTTGCCCTTCAGCGCGGCGGCGCCGTAGTTGTTCAGGTCCACGAACTTGTCGGGCTGGGCCATGAACTTGACGGCGATGCCCTCCTCGATCGCGACGATGTCGCCGGCCCCCGCGCCGGCGGCGATGTGCTGCTGGAGTTGCGGGAGGTAGTTGTCCAGCGATGGGATGTTCCGGTCGGTGATCTTGATGTTGGGGTGGCTCGCCTCGTACTGCTTGTAGAGGTCCTCGTAGCCGAAGGTGCCGAACGTGTCGACGGTGAGCGTGATCTTGCCCGTCCCGCTCGAACTACTGCTCTTTCCGTTGTCCCCCGAGCATGCTGCGGCCAGCGCAAGTACGCCGGCCATCACCGTCGCCGCTGCGATTCTCGGCGCGCGGCGCATCGTGTCCCTCATTGACGGACCCCTCTCAGGTCGTCTCGTCTGTTCCATTGACGGGGTGGATGCCGGGCTCGACACTGAGACCGGCGGAACTGTGGGAGCGCTCCCACGAAGGAAAGCCGGGAGGTCGCCTGACTGTCAATACGCCGAAACACAACCGTTACCGGATGGCCGTTCAGGCCACTCCGGCTTCTCCCGTGTGCCCTAAAAACATCCAAAGCCGGTCATTCACCCCGGTCGTCTTCTAGCGGTAACAAGCGCTTGGTACACTCCGCGATGACGCGTAGCCTGATGTCAACACGCGTACCAGAGCAAGCGGTTGGGCAGAAGCGGCATAATGAGAGGGTGACGACCACGAGCGCGAACAGCGGACGACCAGCGGCGAAAGCCCGTGCGACCGGTGAGAACGGGAGCCGCCGCCGCGCGAAGGGCACGCCCGCGCTGGCCTCCGAGCGCCGGGAGCACCTGGTGAAGCTCGCGGCCGAGCTGTTCGCCAAAAAGGGCTTCCAGGCCACTACGGTACGAGAGATCGCCGACGAGGCCGGCATCCTGTCCGGCAGCCTCTATCACCACTTCGACTCCAAGGAGTCGATCGTCGATGAGATCCTTTCGGTCTTCTTCCGGGATCTGATGGCCGCCTACGGGCATGCCATCGAGCAGGGCGGCACACCACAGGAGGTCCTCTCCTCGCTGGTCCGCATCGCCTTCGGCACCCTGGAACCGCACCGGGCCGCCATCACGGTGATGCAGAACGACTGGAACTATCTCAAGGCCCTGCCCCGCTTCGAATACCTCACCAAGGCCGAGGACGAGGTCGAGAAGATGTGGATCACCGAGATCAAGCGGGGTCAGTCGACCGGTCTCTTCCGCGAGGACATCGACGCCAAGCTGACCTACCGGATGATCCGGGACACCATCTGGGTCGCGGTGCGCTGGTTCCAGCCGGGCGGCCGCCTCAACGCCAAGGGCCTGTCGGACCACTACCTCAAGGTTCTCTTCGACGGTATCCGCACGCACTGAAACCCGTGGCCATGCGGCGGTCGCATGACCACGGGGCTTCGTCCGGATCAGTGAGCGGGGACGGGGAGCAGGCGGGCCAGCGGGCGGGGCAGCCACCAGTTCCAGACCCCGAGCAGTTCCATCAACGCCGGGACCAGCACCATTCGGACCACGGTCGCGTCGACGAACACCGCGACGGCCAAGCCCAGCCCGAACTGCTTGACAGCGGGGTCGGCACCGAGCAGCACCGTCAGGAACACCATCACCATGATGGCCGCCGCCGCCGTGATGACCCGGGCGGTTCGCGACAGCCCGGCGGTCACCGCTTCTCTGGTGTCGGCGCCCTTGTCGTACTCCTCACGGATCCGGGCGATCAGGAAGACCTCGTAGTCGGTGGAGAGCCCGAACAGGATCGGGAACATGAACAGCGGCACCCAGGTGGTGATGGGCATCGCCACCGGGAAGCCGAGCAGTTTGCTGCCCCAGCCCCACTGCACGATCGCCGTGAGCACCCCATAGGCCGCCCCGATCGAGAGCAGTGTCATCAGCGCCGCCTTCAGCGCGATCGTCACCGACCGGACGAGCACCAGCAGGATCAGCAGCGACAACCCGATCACGATGGCGATCAGCCAGGGCAGCCGCGTTCCGACCGCGTCCGCGAAGTCGACCGTTCCGGCGTTGGGCCCGCCCACGTGCACCTGCAGTGCGGTCGCCCCGGGGATGACCCTGTCGCGCAGTTCCGTCACCAGCTTGGGAGTGGCCGCGTCCTGCTGGGCCGTCTTCGGATAGGCGATGAACTGCGAGGCCTGACCATCCTGGCTGGTGAAGACCGGGGTCACCGAGGCGATGCCCGGTGTGGTTCGTACCGCGTCGGCCACCGGCTGCAGACCGGTGCCGCTCTCGGCGATGACGAACAGCGGTGCGTCATAGCCGGGGCCGAATCCTTCGGCGAGAAGCCGGTGCGCGGTATGGCCACTGGTTCCACTGGGCAGGTTGCTGGAGTCCTCGAAGCTGAGCCGCATGGACAGCGTCGGCACGGCCAGGATCAGCAGCACCGCCGAGGCTGCCACCAGGGAGGCCACTGGGTGGCGCTGGATGGTTCCGGCCCAGCGGGTGGCCAGCGGGCTGTCGGTGCGGGTACGGCCGAGCAGCGGCAGCCGGAATCGGTTGATGTTGTGCCCGGTAAAGCCCAGCAGCGCGGGTAGCAGGGTGATCGCCGTGATCACGGTCATCAGCACGGCCACCGAGGCGGCGATCGCGGTGGCGGTCAGCAGCGACTGGCGCATCACCAGTAGCCCGAGCATCGCGATGACCACGGTGATTCCGGCGAACAGCACAGAACGGCCGGAGGTGACGATCGACTTGACCGTCGCCTCCTCGGGGGTCAGGCCGTCCTCGAGACCCTCGCGGTAGCGGGTGACGATGAACAGCGCATAGTCGACGCCGACGCCTAGGCCGATCAGCCCGGCGACGATGGGGCTGAAGCTCGGTGCCGGGAAGATGTAGCCGAGCAGGTCGGTCAGGGCCAGCCCGGTGCTGATGCCGAACAGCGCCGTCACGATCGGCAGTCCCATGGCCGGAAGTGAGCCGAACGCGATGAGCAGGATGACGATGGCGGCCAGCAGCCCGATGCCCTCGGTCGAGCCCCCGTAGGGGGTCTCCGCGGTCTGCACCGTGCCACCGTCCAGCGCGAATTGGACCCCGGCACTGGAGGCCCCGCGCACACCGGCGATCAGCTTCTTGGTGTCGTTGACCGGCACCTTGTCCGCCTTCTCGTTCAGCAGGATCTGCGCGAACGCGGTGCGCCCGTCCCGGGAGACCTGCTGCGGCGCGGTGTAAGGGGAGGTCACCGAGCCGATGTGCGGTGCGCCCTTCACCAGCGAGAGCACGTTCTCGACCCGCGCCTTGACCCCTGGGTCGGTCATCCCGCGATCAGCGCGGACGACCAGCGTGACCGAGTCGCCCTGCTGCGGGAAGTGTTTGGTCGCGACGTTCTCGGCCAGGGCCGAGTCGGCCTTGCCACCGGTGAAGCCGTTGTCTGCCGGCGCGGCGAATCCGAACCCGACGAAGATCACCGCTGCCGCGCCGACGATCCAGAGCAGCAGGACCAGCCATCGCCTTCGGTAACAGAACTGCGCCAAGGGGGACATATCATCGCCTCTGTGTAGATGTTCACGGCACCTAAGAGACTGGCGTGCCGGGTCCCGGCGATCGTCCCGCCTGTGGAGACACCTGACCAGACCCGTACTCCCGGCGGAGTAGTCCCCGCGAACGAGGGCGTGTCCTAACGGCGGCCGGGGGTGACCAGCCCGGTCTCGTATGCGATGACCACCAGCTGGGCGCGGTCGCGGCAGCGCAACTTGGCGAAGGCCCGGCTGACGTGCGTCTTGGCGGTGAGCGGGCTGACCACCAGCTTGGCCGCGATCTCATCGTTGGACAGACCGCACCCGACCAGTCCCACGACCTCCCGCTCCCGTTCGGTGAGCACGGCGAGCACCGGCGACGGCACGGCCACCGATTCGACCGGGCGGGAGACATACGCCTCGATCACCGCGCGGGTCACCGCCGGCGAGAGCAACGCCTCACCACCGGCGATCACCCGGATCGCCTGCAGCAACTCGGCCGGCTCGATGTCTTTGACCAGGAACCCGCTCGCCCCGGCCCGCAGCGCCCGGAAGACATTCTCGTCCTCGGCGTACGTCGTCAGCATCACGACGCGGATCCCGGCGAGCGACGGATCGCCGGTGATCCGCTTGGTCGCGGTGAGCCCGTCGACCTCCGGCATCTGAATGTCCATGAGTACGACGTCGGGTCGCTCGGCCCGGGCCAGCGCCACCGCCGCTCCCCCGTTGGCGGCCTCCCCCACCACCTCGAGGTCCTCCGCAGAGTCGATCAGCACCCGAAATCCGGCCCGGACCAGCGACTGGTCATCGGCCAGCAGTACGCGGATCACGCCCATGGTCCGCTCATCTTTCCGGTCCCGGCCGTCACCGCGGCCGTCCCGCTCATCGTGCTCTTCCAGGCAACCGGGCGCTGACCACGAATCCGCCACCGGGCCGGGGTCCGGCAGTGAGCGTCCCCCCGACGGACTCGGCGCGTTCGCGCATACCGCCGAGGCCGTGCCCGCCTTCTTCACCCAACGGGCCGGAGCCGCCCGCCCCGTCGTCGGTCACCTCGATGGCCAGCCCCATCGGGTCGTACGCCATCCGGATCCGGGCCCGGACCTCGGTGCCTCCGTGGCGCAGCACATTGGTGAGGGACTCCTGCAGGATCCGGTAGGCCGTATGGTCCGCGGGCGGTTCCAGCGGGACCACCCGCCCCGTCACGTGCAGCGTCACCGGCACGCCTGCCGCCCGCACGGCGTCGACCAGTGCGGGCAGCCGATCCAGCCCGGCACTGCCGTACGACTGCGATTCGGCGCCGTCCCTCAGCACGCCCAGGGTGGCCCGCAGTTCCTGGAGGGCGCCTCTGCTGGTGTCCCGGATGGCGGTCAGCGCCGTGCGCACGTCGTCCGGCCGGTCCCCGAGCACGTGCAGGGCGCTGCCGGCCTGGACGGTGATGGTCGCCATGCTGTGCGCGACGGTGTCGTGCAGTTCGCGGGAGATACGGACCCGCTCCTCGGCCACCCGGCGCGCGGATTCCCGCTCCCGGTCCTGCTCGGCCTGGCGGAGCCGTTCCTGGGTCTCCTCGGCCAGCGCACGCCGGCTGCGTATGACTTCGGCCAGCAGGACGACCACGGCGCACAGCGCGATGTGCGGCAGGAAACCGGCGAACGTGATGTACGGATCGCTGCGCTTCACACTGACGGCGAGGTACCCGACGCTGAAGTAGAAGGTGGGTACGCCGATCGCCCACCCCAGCCGTCCGGCCAGTGCGGCGGTGTAGAGCGGGACCGCCAGCACCGGGCTCGGCGCGAACCCCGGGTAGACGGTGTAGTAGCCGAACAGCAGGACGCTGATGACGAGCAGCACGGCGAGCGGCCAGCGCCGCCGGACCAGCAGCGGCAGCGCCATGGCCACACCCAGGACGTACGCACCTGCGTCGACCGGGCGGGAGCCCGACTCGGTGGCCACACTGATGGACACCGCGATGACAGCGCCGACCGCAACGGTCACACCGATGTCGAACAGAAGTGCGCGGGAGGGGGATGCCACACCGTCACGGTACGCGCAGATCGACATCGGGGGCAGACCGTTCCCAGGAACCCGCGTGCCGGCCAAAGGGCCAAAGTGCGCCGAGGCCACCGGCCACTCGAAACGGTGACCTCAAGCCGCGTGGTCCAGCGGCCAGTGCGCCTTGATGGAAAACCACACGGCCTTGCCGAAAGCCGTGAGGTAATACCCGCAGTCATCGGCCAGGTCCGATATCAGCGCCAGACCCCGGCCGGTCTCTTCCGTATCGGCAGGGCGGCGCATCTGCGGAGCCTCGGTTGTGCTGTCGTGCACCTCCACCCGGAACAGGTGGCCGACGCGGCTGATAACGACGAGCACCGTGCTGCCCGGCATTCCCGCACAGTGACAAAAGGTGTTGGTGACGAGCTCGCACACCGCCAACCGTGCGACGAAATCGACCTCCTCCCCCAGCCCCCATTGTCCGACCATGATGCCGATGAGATCGCGGGCCGCTTTCGGGCTGCTGACCGACACGGGAAGGCGTATCTTCCCGAGCTCAATGCCATCACGGCACACAGGATCCGACACCGGAATTCACCTCTCACCACACATGCGATTGCGTAGCGCCCATCATGTTCCGGAGGACATACTCTAAGTAGCCGATTGATAGCGGAACGTTCAACGTCCACTCCCGCACATCGATCACCATTCAACGCCGTCCAACGCCGATCAATGACGCGTGAGGAGACCTCCGATGCCACGACCCCCCAAGCCCCTCGACCCCGGAAGCTCAGGACTGGCCCTGTTCGGCTCCACCCTGCGTATGTATCGCGAAACCGCCGCCGAGACCCTCACCGGCCTCGGCAGCAAGATCAACTACTCGGCCTCCACCATCGGCGAAACCGAACGCGGAGAATCACGATGCGATCGGATGCTGGCCGAACGTGCGGACAGCACACTCAACACCGGTGGAGCACTGGCCCACCTGTGGGACTACCTCGTCAAGAGAGCCGT
>JAOPYO010000335.1 GCA_025964575.1 Actinomycetes bacterium | reverse complement strand
GGCTCTCGCTGCACGCGATGGGAGCGCCGCTCCAGGACTGCCCGCCAGGAGTGATCGACTATGCCGCTGAGGTGAGGTCGTACGGGGATCGCTTCGCGCCGTACTCCCCCGTCGATCCAGACGCGCCAATGCTCATCGTGGACGACCTCGTGGACGACCTGACGGCCACCGAGGGGACTCTTGGGGCAAATGTGATAAAGACCACATACAGCGGGTCGGAGCTGGTCACACAGGCTCGCGAGTCCGCCGAAAAGTGGGGCCTGGACGCGCAGAGCCGGGTGTTGGTTGACATGCCGTTCACCACACTTCAAGGGCTGCTGGCTGGGCTGATCGCACCAATACATGCCGGAGGTTCCGTCATAATCTGTCGAAACCTCGACAAAGCAGCCCTCAATAAGCGAGTCTCCGTAGAACATGTGACCGCAGTGGCCGGTGTCGCCGGATGGGATGAGCCATCCGGGTCCGTCCACCGACTCCCCTGACCTATTCTCTGGAGCCGATGAGCACCAACCTGATGTACGTGGACTACGTCGACGACGCCGACCAAGAACCGGCGCCCCGACGCGGTTGGCGTATCGCCGGATGGGTCGCCATCGCATGCTCGGTGATCATGGTCGTGGTCAGCCTCGTGCTGTACGGCACGTACCTCAAGCTCGAGGGCAACATCAACCACGACAACCTCGACACCCAGATCAACGCGGCAACTCGGCCGAAGAAGCTGAACAGTGCGCTCAACATCCTGATGCTGGGCACGGACTCACGGGCCGGTAAGAACTCCAAGTACGGCGCGGGCATGAAGAACGACCCACCGCGCTCGGACACGATGATCCTGCTGCATCTCTCGCCCGGCGGCGGGCAGGCGGTGGGCATCAGCTTTCCCCGGGACCTGATGGTGCCGATCCCCTCCTGTAAGAGGAAGGACGGGACCACCACCCCGGCCCAGTCGGTAGCGATGATCAACTCATCGTTCACCCTGGGTGGCGCGGCCTGCACCATCAAGACCATCGAGGGCATCTCCAACATCCGGATCGACCACTTCCTCGAGGTCGACTTCACCAGCTTCAAGGGCGTGGTGGACGCGCTGGGCGGAGTCGACGTCTGTCTGCCCAAGGCGGTCCACGACAAGGCCTCCAAGCTCAACCTGAGCGCGGGCAAGCACCTCATCAAGGGTGAGACCGCGCTGGCCTTCGTGCGGAACCGGCACGGTCTGGGCGACGGCTCCGACCTGCAGCGGATCAAACGCCAGCAGCAGTTCCTCGGCTCGGCCGCCAAGAAGGCGCTCAGCGCCGGAACGCTGAGCAACCCCTCCAAGCTGCTGAGCCTGCTCAGCGCGGCCACCAAGTCACTGACCACCGACACCGGCTTCGACACCGGGGCGATGTACAAGGTGGGCACGGGCCTGCAGGGCATGACCACCGGCAAGATCCGCTTCATCACCGTGCCGTTGGGCGCCTACGCCCCCGACCACAACCGGGTCGCGCTCGGCCAGCCCGCCGCGAACACCTTCTTCGCCTCGATCCGCAATGACAAGACCGTCGCGGACCAGCCCAAGCAGGCCACCAGCAAGACCTCGGTCCCGGCGAGTCAGGTGAAGGTGCAGGTCTTCAACGCCAGCGGCACCCAGGGCAAGGCTCAGCGGATCGCCGACCAGCTGACCGCGCAGGGCTTCAATGTCATCAAGGTCGGCAACGCGCCCGCCAACTCCGGGAAGACCACCCAGGTGCTCTTCGGGCAGGGCGCCGACCAGCAGGCGGCCACGCTCGCCGCGCTGGTCCCCAACGCCAAGCCCACCTCACGTGCGGGCGGCACCGCCGGTGTCGTCGACCTGGTCGTGGGTGCGGACTGGACCGCGCTGAAGGGCAAGAAGGCGACGGTCATCCCCAAGGTGCAGGGCGAGATCAAGGCCAACGACAACATCTGCAAGGCCGCCTGACCCTGGCTCGGATAGTGTCGGGTGGTTCCGTCGGCGGGCCGCACCTGGTTCGCCGCGATTGGCACCACTACGCCGTACGCGCATCGGATTCGTACCCGAGCCGATGACCCGCAGGGGCGATGTCACGCCCGCGGAACGCTCAATCTGGTGACGGGCGGGTGGTTGTTGCGGCCGCATTGCGCGCCTGCGCCGAACAGTAATCACATCTCAACACAAACAGCACCTTTCACCTAACGTTCACTCGGTATCGTCCCCACCGTTGACCTCAAGTGGCCATCCGACCCCCAGACGGAGCCTCCGTACCCTCATGTCCGAAACCCAACAGATGTCGGCGGCACCGGCGGCCGCTCCGACCGATACGGCCTCGGTAAAGCAGCGGAACGCCTACTTCGACAACGCCAAGTTCCTCGCGATCGTCCTCGTGGTGCTGGGGCACGTCTGGGGACAGTTCTACAAGCATGACGAGCTCATCCGCGCGGCCTACAGCTTCGTGTACGCCTTCCATATGCCGCTGTTCGTCTTCACCACGGGCTACTTCTCCCGGGGCTTCGCCCGATCGACGGACAAGGCCCGCACCCTGATCAGCCAGGTGATCGCGCCGTACGTGATCTTCATCCTGCTCTACCGGGCCGAGACCTGGTGGATCGAGGGCGTGCCGTTCGATCTGAATTCGGCGTTCAGGCCGCACTTCCTCATGTGGTTCCTGCTGGCCCTGCTGGGCTGGCGACTGTCGGCGCCGATCTGGCCGCATCTGCGGCACCCGGTCGCGGTGGCCGTCGCCGTCTCGCTGGTGGCCGGCAGCAGCCAGGTGATGCTGGACAGCACCACGGGCCGGATGGTGACCCTGCTGCCGTTCTTCGTGCTGGGTCTGACCATCCGGCCGGAGCGGCTGGCGGTGCTGCGCCGCTCCGCCGCCCGCTGGTACGGCGCGGCCGTGCTGGCCGTCGGGCTCGCGGTCGCGGTGGTCGTCGCCCATCGCTTCCACCGGCACCCGTTCGACATGCGCTGGCTGTGGTGGAGCGACGGCTACCAGGCGATGGACGTGCCGCCCATCACCGGCATGGCCGTCCGGTCGGGGATGATCGTGCTGGGGCTGTCACTGGGGGCGGCCTTCCTGGCCGTGGTGCCGCGCGGGCGCACGTGGTTCACCCGGCTGGGCACTGCGACCATGTACGTGTTCCTCTTGCACGGGCTCATCCTGAAGGCGTTCGACTACCAGGGGCTACTGACCGCCCCATGGCTCCTGAACCAGATGGGAATCGCCGCTCTGACGCTACTCTCTGTAGTGACGGCTATCGTGTTGGCCACAGATCCGGTCCGGCGCGCCACCCGATGGGCCGTCGAACCGAACGTCTCTTGGCTCCTCAGCAAGAGCGTCACCCGATGACCGCACCCGGTCGAAAAGCCCGGGCCCCGACCTCGCCATACCCATGTTCGACAGCTCTGCCCCGGGCGCCCCGCCCGCTATACTCGTCAACCACTCTCGAGCAGGTCATAGGTTCTTCTGAATGAGCGCTAATCAAGTTTCACTGAGCGTCATCGTCCCCGTACATGGTGTGCAGGGCTATCTGAGGCAGTGCCTCGACTCCATTCTGGACCCGGGATGCCCAAATCTAGAAGTCATCGCGGTGAACGATGCATCTCCAGATGGTTGCGGGAGGATTCTCGACGAGTACGCGGAACGTGATCCCCGGGTCCGGGTCTTCCACCTGGAACAGAACGTCGGCCTCGGTGAGGCGCGGAACCTGGGCCTGATGAAGGCCACCGGCGACTATGTCTGGTTCTTCGACAGCGACGACTACGCCACCGAAGGCGCGCTCCAGGCCATCTACGACCGGCTCACCGAGACCCGCCCCGACGTGCTGGTCTTCGACTACGCACGCGGCTACTGGCACGGCAAGGTGCAGCGCAGCGTCATCAACCACCTCTTCCGCGAACCGCCGGCACCGGACGTCTTCACGCTGGCCGACCGGCCCAGCGTGCTGCAGCTGATGATGACCGCGTGGAACAAGGCGATCCGCCGGGAGTACCTCCTGGACCTCGGGCTGCGCTTCAGCAGCGGCTTCTACGAGGATCTGAACGTCACCTACCCGATCCTGATGGCCGCGGAGAAGCTGAGCCTGCTGGACCGGAACTGCTACATCTACCGCCAGCGGCGGCGTGGCGCGATCACGCGGACCGCGGGCAAGAAGCACTTCGACGCCTTCCAGCAGTACGAGCGGGTTTTCGCGTTCATGGACGCCCACGCCGAGACCACCCAGTACCGGTCGATCATGTTCGACCGGATGATGTGGCACCTGCTGGTCATCCTGGAGCGGGGCGACCGCGTCCACCGCAAGGACGAGCCCGCGTTCTTCAGCGGCATGTCGGAGACTTATCGCAGGTTCTTGCCCGCCGACCACGAATCGCCCAAAGAGTCGAGTCTCTCCCGGAAATACCGCCTCATCGAGAGGAACGCCTATGGGACGTTCATCCGGCTGCGGCGGATCAACGCCCAGCGGACGAAGGTGCGCAAGCGGCTCAATAAGGTCAAGCGGCGTGTGCTGTCGTACCGCAAGCTCACCAAGGGCAAGGGCAGAGGTCTCTACTACCGCCTGCAGCGGCGCAGGCCGATCGACCAGAACCTCGCCGTGTACGGGGCGTACTGGTACCGCGGCTACGCCTGCAACCCGGCGGCGATCTACGAGAAGGCCGCGGAACTCGCCCCGCACATCCGGGGCGTCTGGGTGGTCAAGCCCTCCACCGTCGAGAAGCTGCCCGAGGGCGTGGACTACGTGGTCGCCGGCTCGAAGAAGTACTTCCGGGCGCTGGCCAGGGCGAAGTACTTCGTCAACAACGTGAACTTCCCCGACTACATGGTCAAGCGCAAGGGCACCGTGCACGTCATGACCCAGCACGGCACGCCGCTGAAGAAGATGGGCCTCGACCAGATGGACTCCCCTGTCGGCGCCAACGACATGGACTTCCGCAAGCTGATCGAACGCTCCGACCGGTGGGATTTCCTGCTGTCCTCCAACTCACTGTCGACGGAGGCGTGGGACCGCGGCTTCCCCTGCCGCTACGAGATGCTGGAGATCGGTTACCCGCGCAACGACCGCTTCTTCCGCGTCACCGACCGGGAGGCCGTCCGCCTGCGCGGCGAACTCGGCATCCCCGAGGGCAAGAAGGCGATCCTCTACACCCCGACCCACCGCGACTACATGAAGAACTTCACGCCTCAGTTCGACATCTCGCGGTTCATGCAGCGGCTGGGGCCGGACTACGTGCTGCTCCTGCGTGCGCACTACTTCTACAAGGTCGGCCAGCCCGAGTGGGCCGGTGACCAGGTCATCGACGTCTCGGACCACCCCACGGTCGAAGACCTGTGTATCGCCTCGGACGCACTGCTCACCGACTACTCTTCGATTATGTTCGACTACGCTAATCTGGACCGACCCATCGTGATCTACGCCAACGACTGGGACACCTACGTCCGGACCCGCGGAGTCAACTTCGACCTCACCGCGATGCCGCCGGGCGTGGTCGCCACCACCGAGGACGAACTGGTGGAGGCGTTCCGGTCCGGCGCCGCCTGGGGTGACACAGCAGCCAAGGACCGTGCGGAGTTCCGGGCCCGATTCTGTTCCTTCGATGACGGTCATGCAGCCGAGCGGGCCGTTCGCCGGGTCTTCCTCGGCGAGAAGTTGAAGTAGGGGAATCGTGTCCAATGCTCGGATCAGCGTCGTCGTCCTGACCCACGGCGCCGGGTCTTTCTTGCCCCGCTGCCTCGCGTCGATCGCCAAACAGTCGTACTCCGACGTCGAGGTGCTCGTCATCGACGACGGAACCGGAGTCGTACCGGAGGAGGACGGCTTCCGGTTGGTCCGAGCGGGTGCACCCAGCCGGGGCACCGCGCGCAACCTGGGAGCGGCCGCGGCCACCGGCGACTATCTGATGTTCCTCGACGGCGACGATCTGCTGATCCCCGGGGCACTGACCGCCCTGGCGGCCGCGCTGGCCACCGGCGATGCCGACTTCGCCGTCGGGAACGTCCGCGCACCGGCCGAGGGGACCAAAGGCGCCCGCGACGGCGGCGAGCCGGAACGTCGGGAGATCCGCGTTCACCGGGAGCTGTTCGCGCGGCCTCGGCCGGGCACGCACATCACCCGGCACGAGGCGCTGCTGCACGATCGGCACGTGGCGAACCGGCTCTTCCGGCGGTCGTTCTGGAAGGCCCAGCGCCTGGAGTTCCCCGACGGCGACCGCCACGAGGACCTCGCCGTGGCCGTCCAGTCGCACTTCCTGGCGGTGTCGGTCAACGTCATCCCGAACAAGGTCGTACGGCGTCGCGCCGCCCGGCCCGGACTCACCAGCACCGCTCAGGACGTGGCCGACGGATTCGCCGCGGTCGAGGCCGTCCTCAGCCGTTTGGACGGCCGCTGGCGGACCAAGGACCGGCGACGGTTCCTGGAGACGGTGCTGGACCGGGAGTTGCGGATCTTCCTCGACTCGTTGCCGGACGCCGACGACGAGGAACGGGAACGCATCCTGGAGCAGGCCGCCGGGTTCGTCGAGGGCCTCGATCCGAAGGTCTTCGACCGGCTGCCCGCACTGACCCGGCTGAAGTGGCATCTCGCCCATCGCAGGCTCAAGACCGAGCTGGTCAAGGTCGTGCGCTACGAGCGGGGAAAGATCTCGCCATCGATCGTACGTAACCCCCTCCGCCGCTACGTCGTCTATCCGTACTGGAAGGACGACAACCTGCAGATTCCCGAGCGGCTCTATCTGGCCCGGGACGAGGTGTCACTGCGCACCCGCGTGCACGAGGTCCGTTGGGAGGATGGGCGACTGCGGGTCACCGGCGAGGCCTTCATCAACTCGGTCAGCGCCAGCCGCAAGTGGACCTCCGTCAAGGGCATCACGCTGCGGAATGGCAAGCGCCGCATCCCCGTCCTCGCCAAACAGACGCTCAAGCCCGGCAAGACCTCGGGTGGATGGACCGGGTTCACCTTCACGATCGATCCGAAGCGACTGCGCCGCCGGGGCCGCTGGACCGACGGCCGTTGGAGGGTGAACGCGGCGGTGTTCAACTCCGGGGTATACCGTGCCGCCGCGCTCCGCGGCGGAACGTCCGGCAGCGGTGTCAACCCGCCGTACCACTATGTCTCTGACGATGTACGAGTCGTACCGGTGATCAAGAACGGCGAGTTCCGGCTCCGGGTCGAGACCGTACGGGTCGTCGCGACGGCACTGGACTGGTCGGGCGACACGCTCACCGTGTCCGGGACCGCGCGGGACGAGGCGCCCAGCGCGCTGCGCCTCACCCGGGGCGACAGGGTCGTGTCGGTGCCGGTCTCTGTGTCCGGCCATGAGTTCACCGCCTCCGTCCAGCTCGGAGAGCTGGCCAACGACGCCCGTGACGTCGAGTACGGCAAGCGGTGTATCGACGACACGAGCCAATGGGGCATAACCGCGATCATCGCGGGCAAATCCACGCGCTTCGTGCTGGCCGAAGAGGTGGCCGACGCGAGACAGCTCAGCGGCACGCAGGAGGCGGTCGCCGAGCGCGGCCCCGGCGGCTATCTGCGGCTGAGCGTGCGGACCGCGCGGCTGGTCGTCACCGGCTGCGCATGGCGGCCGGACGGCACGCTGGTCCTCACCGGCCGGCATCCGGTCTTCAAGGGCGGGGAGATCCTGCTGCGCAGCCAGGGCCGTCGGCAGGACTATGTCTACGGCCTGGTCGGATCCGGTGACGAACTGCGGGCCGAGATCCCGGTGGCCGCGGTGCCGACGCTCGCGGGAATCCTCCCCCTCAGACAGGGCAAGTGGAACGTTCTCTTCCGGCCCACCGACTCGGAGCATGACCGTGCACTCGCCGTCTCGCTCGCGCCGGAGGCGGCGGCGGAGCTGCCCGCGTCCATCGAGATGGCCCTGCGCGGTTACACCCTGGAGAACCAACAGGGGCAACCGGTCGTCGAGGTGACCTCAGATCTACGTGCCGAGGAACGGAACGCCGGGACCAAGCTGCGCGAGGAGGCCCGCCGCCAGGTCGCCAAGACCGGGTTGCGCGACACTGTGCTGTTCTCCTGCTTCAGTGGGCGGCAGTACTCCGACAGCACCCGTGCCGTCCATGAGGAGCTGGTGCGGCGAGGCACTGACCTGGAGCAGTTGTGGGTGGTCAACGACGGCCAGGTGGAGCTGCCCGACTCGCTCCGACCCATACGGCTGAACGGCCAGGAGTGGCACGAGGCGGTGGCGAGTTCCCGCTACATCGTCGCCAACCATCGTCTCGGTGACTGGTTCCAGCGCCACCCCGACCAGGTGGTGCTACAGACCTGGCACGGCACCCCGCTGAAGAAGCTCGGGAAGGACGTCAAGGAAGTCCACTTCGCCTACGCGCCCGGCATGAAGAAGGCCCTGCAGTCCCCCAAGGCCGGTCCGAAGGCTCCGGTTCTGCCGGAGTGGAACTACCTGATCTCCCCTAACCAGTTCAGCACCGAGATCTTCCGCCGGGCGTTCAACTTCAAGGGCGAGATCATCGAGGCGGGCTACCCGCGCAACGACGTGATGTACAGCCCGGAGGCCGCCTCGATCGCCGCGACTGTTCGGGCCCGCGTCGGCATCCCTTCTGACAAGAAGGTCGTGCTGTACGCGCCGACCTGGCGGGACGACCAGTTCTACGGCAGCGGCCGCTACAAGGCCGACTGGCGAATCGACCTGGACCACTTCGCCCAGGTGCTCGGTGACGATCATGTGCTGCTCGTCCGGCTGCACCCCCACGTTGTGGACGGCGCCCCCGAGCACCCGCTGGTCTACGACGTATCGGCCTACCCGGACATCGCCGAGCTCTATTTGATCAGCGACGTCATGATCAGTGACTATTCGTCGGTGATGTTCGATTTCGCGAACACCGGTCGGCCGATGCTGTTCTTCACCTACGACCTGGCGCACTACCGGGACAAGCTCCGCGGCTTCTACTTCGACTTCGAGGCCGAAGCCCCAGGACCGCTGGTGGAGTCCTCCGGCGATCTGATCGACGCGTTGCGATCGCTGGACTCGATCACCCAGTCCTATGGAAAGGCCTACGAAGCCTTCGCCGACCGGTTCTGCTCCCTCGAGGACGGCAAAGCCGCCGCCCGCGTCGTCGACCGGGTGTTTCCCGGCTGATCCGCCTACGAAGACCCCGTCGCCCACCACCGCCGGTTCGTATACCAGGGCGTAGTTCTGAATCTCGCCCCGCACCTGACCGGGCGTTTGGGTAAACGAAACATTTAAGATGATCACGATCCGCTCGACGACCCCGACCTCTATGCTCTTGCGAGATCATCTTGATGTAGGGCATTTGGAACATACCGGGGGTGTCTTCCCTGTCCTGGACTAAGCGAGCGGTTGCCGCGGGCGCCGTCCTCAGCCTTCTCGCCTCGTGTGGCGGAGTTCCCGCACGTGCGGGGGGGCGTTCCACAGGTGCAGCGCAACCTTCCGTCGGCGCGGAGGGAGAGCTCGTTCAGATCACCGCCCACCCCGACGACGATCTGCTGTTCATGAACCCCGATCTGATGGACAACATCAGGAACGGCATGAACCTCGGGACCGTGGTGCTCACCGCGGGCGAGTCCGCCGCGGGCGTGCCTCCGGACACCCACGACCCTAAGGTGTACACCGCCGAGCGCTTCACCGGTCAGCGTGCCGCTTACGCCGCCATGGCCGGGGTACCGGACAAATGGCAGGTGACTCAGATCCGCTTCGGGGCCATGCGGATCGAACTGCGGACTCTGGTGGGACGTCCCGGCGTCCGCATCGCCTATCTCTACCTTCCAGACGGTGGCGACCCGCGGTCGAACTTGGGCAAGAACTCCCTGACCCGGCTTCAGAGGGACGCCGCTGGGAAGCTGTGCGCGCAGGTCCAAACGCCATCAAACTCCCACCATGTGCCCTGTTACCGCCACCAGGACGTCGTGCGGGCCCTGACCACCCTGCTCGGCCTCTTCCGGCCTCAGGTGGTCCGCTCTCAGGACTCCTATCCCGATGCCCGCTATCAACATGACCACAGCGACCACATCGCCGCCGCGCGCTTCGCCGACGAGGCCGTACGCGACTATGCCGTCCGGCGTCCGGGCATTCTGCAGGTCGGCTACCAGGATTACAGCATCATGAACTATCCGGAGAACCTCACTGCCCAGCAGCACATGGACAAGTCGAGGTTCTTCCAGATCTACGCCCAGCACGACTATCGGCTGCCGACGCACCCCACCCGCTATTCCCTTTGGCCAAAGCGGATGCGCTACCGCTGGCCACGCGGATCGGCCTGGCTGGGCAAGGGGCCGGACGGGCGAACTCAGGCGTTCGTGGTCTCGGGCGGACGGCTGATGGTGTGGTGGCAGGATGCCAAGGCGTGGCACGGCCCGACCGTGCTCGGCGACGGCGGGTCCCCTCTCGCTCAGGCTGTCCGGGTGAACCAGACCCCCGGCGGCCCCGAGGTGGTCGCCTTGCGTCCCGCGACCAATGAGATCGTCATCGCCAGGCCACAGCTGAAGAACGGCCATTGGCAGATCCGGTGGACGAGTGACGGCAGCCCATCCCCGGGCTCGTCTGGCGAGCGCATCGGCGTCCCCACGATCGTCCGCGACGCCAAAGGGAAACTCCTGCTCTTCGTCCGAGATGCCCGCGGCGGGATCAGCGTCCGGTGCGAAGCCGACCATAAGAGCACCTGGCACCGGCTGTCACACCCCTTGCTGCGCTGGGAACCGCCGCACGACCTTCGCGGCAAGAAGAACGCCCACCCGCCCGAACCCATCGCTGAAGCTCCGGTCGTGGCTCCGGCCGTGGCTCGGGTCAGCCCGACCTATGAGGACCTCCAGGACGGCATCGTCGCAATGACGACCGGCGGAGGGATCGATCTGTTCGGCGAGACCCGCACGGCGGTCCTTCACTGGCGGCAGAGCGGCCCATGTGCCTTCACGGCGGCGGGCTCGGTCCTCGGCGCCCAGCCGATGAGCCCGCTGGGCCTGACACTGGACGCTCAAGGACACTCTGCCGTCGTCTACCAGCAGACCGGCAGTATGGAGGTAATGCAGACGACCGGTTCAAGTGCGACCGTTTACTCCGGTCCGGTGCTCGAGCAGACCGGCGAGGCGCCGGTGCCGGTCGATTCCGCCGTATCGCTACTGGGCATGTCGATGATCGGGGCCCCGTCAGTGGTGCGTGAAGGCGGTCACTGGGTGGTGTACGCCATCGCCGCCGACGGTCGGCTCTACCGCACCTCCCAAAAGACCATCGGCGGTTTCGATCCGTGGCAGCATCTCCCCTAACGCCACTGGAGCTCACAGATGGATCACGACACCTATCTGAAGGCCCAACCACTGGGACCAGACTCATCGGCCGGGCCCGCCGACGAGGCGATGGCCACGGTGGCTCCGGCGGCGGGTAGGGCTCCCACTACAGGACGATCAGGCGCCGATTCATTTGGGGACATCCAAGTACGGAGCGGAGCTTGGCGTCAATGGGTTGTTTTCGGCAGCGTCCTTCGCCGGCCGGATCAGGGCCAGACAGGCGGCGAGCATGGCGAACGGCACGGCGGGCAGCACGTATCGATAGTCGAAGTCGGCGGTGGCGGCCGGGATCACCAGGAGGGCCAGCGACATCAGCCAGGGCAGCAGCGCCGGGCCACCCCAGTGGCGCCACTGCCTGGCGATACCGGCCAGCCCGATCAGCAGAATGACGCCCAGCACCGTGCCGCGCAGGAAGAACCAGCGCTGATAGCCGCGCATCCAGCCCGCCCACGGCTCCACCACCTTGGGCGTCGCCGATACGCCCCCGTACCGCCGTCCGAACGTGGCATCGTCCGGAGACAGCGGGACGGCCTGGGACGAAAACCGGTATCCCTCGACCGTGATCCGGTTGGGGTAGGGCTCGCGGTTCCACCCGAACGCCCGGAACGTGTCACGGGCGATGACCCGCAGGTAGTCACCCGGCTGCTTCTCGATCGCCAGCCAGGCGAATTCCCCGGCCAGCTCGTTGGCCTTGACCCCGCCGACTCCATCTGGGATCCGGTGGAACGCCGACGTCGAGCCCCACAGGGCTTCCCAGGCGGCCGCCGCCTTCGGATCCTTGGGCAGGCCGTCCCGGCACAGGGCCGCGACCTCGGGCCGGGGCTTCATGACCGTGCAGTCGGCGAAGTCGACGGTCCTCCCGTACAGCCAGATCTGGTCGGTGCGGGTCAGTGAGAACGTCTTGTGCACGGACTGGAACCAGAACACGTACGCCAGCATGGGGATCGCGAAGACCACGACCGCCCCGACGACGGGCCGCCAACCAATTCTCAGCTCCTTCCCCTGGATCAGGCGGACCAGCAGGCAGACCACGAGCACGATCAGCAGCGGCAGCCCGGTCGAGCGGGTCAGCGCCCCGAACGCCATGAGCAGGCCTGCGGCCGCCGCGGCCCGCCAGGTCAGCCTCGGTCGCCACCTCACCACGGTGACGGCGGCGACCGTCAGGAAGATGAACAGCTCATCGGCCATCAGCAGCTGCTCAAGCTGGATCTGGTAGGCGTCGAGCAGCACCGGCACGGTGACCAGAGCGCCCAGCGCGCCGGGCAGCCAGTCCGACTGCGGCCAGCGGGCCCGGGCCGCCCGCCAGACCAGGGCGTACACCATCACCCCGGTCAGCACACCCAGCAGATGCTGGACGGCGGCGACCACGAGCAGGCTGTGGAACGGCCTGAGCAGCCAGAGGAAGACCGAATAGCCGCTGGGACGGATGAGGGATGGGACGAGATGCAGCGCCGCACCGAGATAGGTGCCGGAGTCGCCGAACCAGGAGACCGTCGGATAGCCCAGGACAGTGATCACCCGGAGCACGATCGCGACGGAGAGCACGATCGCGAACACTCCGTGTGCCCTGACGATGCGCCCGGCGTACCCTTCGGCCCCTCGCATGGCGGCTCTCCCTCTGGCTCCGATCCGGACGCCAGCTTATGGGCGGCACCAAACAGAGGCGCCATTACGCCAGGTACGGGCCTTCAGGGAGAAACCGGGCAGCGCTTGCCGGATGGGGAGGACGGAGTCTCCGTGGGAAAGTATGACGCAGGTCACGTGGTAGCGGTCGGCGATGGCCACCCGCTGCTGCGGGGTCGTGGACGGGGCGAAGAACGTCTTCGCGTCACGGATCCGTACGGCCTCGTCCACGAACGGGTACGGCCAGGCCGGCACGACGGTGTAGCCGCCCTTGGCGTTGACCAGCCGGCCGGCCCAGGGATCGTCACTGATGACCACATCGCCGCCGTGAATCTTGCTCATGATGGGGTCGTACCGGCTGGCGGGGTTCCGGACCTCCCACCTCTTGAGATCGGCCCTGCTGACCTGGCCCCAGTACGCCCGGATCAGACCACCTGTATTGCTGTACAAGCCGACGGCGCAGGCGAGGACGGTGACAGCGGCGCAGGCGATCCGGGAGACGGTCCAGCCCACCTCCCGGTCCGCCAGATAGGACGCCAGCGCGAGATGCAGTGAGAGCATGACGACGGGGATGATCCGGGCGAAGCCGTACGACCCGATCGCGGCGCCGAACGCCACCAGCCCAACGGAGAGCCCGAACAGAATCTGCAGCTCGCGGCCGAGCGGCCGCCGGCCGCCGGTCACCAGCGCGGGCAGTCCGACCAGGGCCAGCCCGTAGTGGAAGAACCCCCAGTCCTTGATCACGTCCTTGATCAGGACCTGGTGGATGCTGGAGAACTCCCCGGATGCTCCGAAGAGCGACAACACGTCGGACCATGGCCAGAGCACCACCAAGGCCACCACCGGGACCGCGGCGAGGGCGAGCCGGAAGGGGCGTCCGCGCAACAGACCACGGAGGTCGGCGAGGGCGAAGGCGATCAGGCCGAGCACGGTGTTGACGGCAGTGAATGGATGGACGAGCACCACGAGGGTGCCCAGCACCGCCACCACCGCCACGGCCGCCCAGGCCTGCGTCTCCGCGGGCCGCTCCCGGAACCGCAAGAAGGCATCCCAGATCAGGAACATGAGAGCGGCCGCGAAGAGACTCGGATATCCCAGCGTCCACGACAGCGAGTAGAGCCCGAGAAAACCGCTCCAGTCACGTGGGTGCAGTCCCCAGAGCACCAAGGTGAAGATCAGCAGTAGCGCGGCGGTGAGGGATGCCTTGCGGAAATGGTCACAGAAACGGCGTACGGCGACCAGCAGCAGAACGACGTTGAACAGCCCGGCGTATTCCAGCAAGTCCCGTACCGAGGCGCCGGTGAGCTTGCCGATCGCCGCGAGCACGACCATGTACGGCGAGTAGTAGGGGCTGCCGTCGGCGGCTCCCACCAGCGGATCCCGAGGCGACCAGAAGTCTCTCTTCAACGCATGGAGCGTGGCGAAGTGGAGCCGAATGTCACCGGCCCAAACATGCTGCGCGGTAACGAGAAACGCCCAAAGAAGCACACAGGCCGCAACGAACAGGTAAGGGCCCGGCCGCGGGAAACGGCGAGCCGGTACGGCATCGACCGATGGTGCCAGACCCGCGGCCCCTTCACGTACCAGCACGTCAGCCCCACCGTCGCCTTATGAGAGATTCCCGCCCCGACAATGAACACCCACATTACGGGAATCGCACGAAAGGTGCGAAATCATGAGGGTCGGTTCCGCATTCTCCGGCGGATTCCCTTAAGGGCCCGGATCGCCCGGCGGTCGGTGACGCGGATGGAGAGATCACCTCCCTTGGCCGCGTACGGCTCGGACTGCCGGGCCGCCGAGGTCAGCGCCGCGGCCGGCGGCCGTTCCAGGGCGGGCATCCGGATCAGGGCCGAGGCCGACCCTGCGGTCACTTCGCCCCACAGGTCCCAGCGGCCGCCCTCGGCACCGCGCAGATCCAGGTCCAGGGTGAAGCCACCCTCCTGGTCGACCACGGCCAAGGCGGACCTGGTCTCGTCGGCCTTCCGGCGGCGCAGCTCGCCGCGGAAGGTCAGCTCCCCTGCTCCCCGACCCGCGGCGAGCAGCCGGCCGGTCACCCGCAGGCGGCCCCGCCGCTGCCAGGTGGCGTCGATCACCTGGACCGGCTCCCGGCGCCCCTGGGGACCCAGGTCCACGGTCAGGTTTCCGTACTCCTCGGTGAAATAGGGGGTGACGAACGGGCCGCCGGGCGCCAGCCGTACCTCCGGGGCCACGATCTGATCGTCGCGGACCGCGCCCAGCCGGGCCACCCGGATCAGCCCCTCGACAGCGATCTCCACGTACACGTCCCAGCGACCCGGCGGCTGCAGAGCGACGGAAGCGATCTCCGCGGCGAACCCCGCGCTCGGGTAGGTGTAGCGGCCCTCGGCCAGATCCGGGGTGGCGAACCGCTCGGCCGGCACCCGATGCTCGACTCCGGGATGATTCTTCGACCGCAGAACCAGGGTGACCTCCTGAGCCTCCGTGCCGACTCGCCAGATGAGCGCGTGGCCGCGTACCGCCAGGCCGCCGGCGGTCCAGCCGAGCTCGGTCAGCCGGTGGCCGGCGGTCAGCCGATCGGTGATCTCGTAGCAGCCGTCGGGAATGCCGACCGCCGGATCCCGGAAATACGGATAGGCGGCGAACGCCTTACCCTCGTCCACCACGGTCGTGGGGGCCGCGCTCTGATGGTGGAAGGCGATGATCCGGCACAGTTCATCGAGCAGGCCGTGCCGCAGACAGTGCACGAACAATCTGTCGTGTGGGGGCAACAGCGCCGTCACCTCAGGGGTCAGCCACCGTTCGACAAGAGCCAGAGCACCGCTCTCGTTGGCCCGCCGGTCCGCGTCACCGGCACGGAGATACAACTCATCGAAGCGCCAGTGCAGGACGTCCCACTCGAAGTGGCGGGCGAACAGCCGGTCACGCAGTTCTCCCGGCTCGACATGCGCGGTCACGAGTTCGAAGACGAGGGCGATACGGGGGAAGTAAGCCGCCGCGGGAGTACCACCGGTCTGCATGATGCTGGTGCCGTCCTCGCGGCCGACCCAGTAGTAGCAGTCGTAGTCGGCCACCACCGAGACACCCCTGGCGTGCAGATAGGCGTGCGCCGCGAAGATCTGGTCCTCCCCCGACAGCACCCCCTCAGGGAAGCGGATCCCGCCCTCGTCCAGCAGCGACCGGCGGTAGAGCTTCAGCACCGAGAGGGTCGCGTAGATGTTGGGGTCGGGCTCGGCCAGTGTCGTGACGGGCATGGTGCGGCGGAACATCCGCTCGGGCACGTTCCGTCCGACGCCCACGTACTTGCCGATCACCACGTCGGTGTCGTTGGCGTCGGCCATGGCGACCATGCGCTCCAGGGCCTCGGCGCCGAGCCAGTCATCGGCGTCCAGGAAGAAGACGTACTCCCCCGTCGCCCGCTCGATGCCGACATTGCGCGGACCACCCGGGCCCCCGGAATTCGCCTGGTGGACGGAGATGAGCCGAGGATGCTCGGCGGCCAGCCGGTCCAGTTCCCGAGCGCTTCCGTCATCGGACCCGTCATCAACCGCGATGATCTCGATGTGGTCCATGCCGAGCGACTGGGTAAAAACCGACTCCAGGGCACGGCCGAGGGTGGCCCGGCAGTTGTACACGGGCATGATCACCGTGACTTTCGGCCTCACAAGTCCCACATCCGTGAGTGTTCCGAATTCGTTCAGACGTAGCGTACGGAATCAGGCCTAGGAGTGCCCGATGGCTCGAACCGGTGCCTCTGCGGCCAAGGTTAGGCGGGTAGCCCGGAACAAGGACATACCCAAGAGCCCGACGGCGACCCCACAGGACAGGACCAGCGCGGTCTCGACCCGGACCAGAGCCGGCAACGGAACCAGGCACATAGCGGCGAAGGAACCCAGGGCGATCGACCAGCCCGCGGCGTTGGCCCGATGGCGCTCCATGGCCACCAACCCCGCCTGGAAGACCAGCGCGAGCATGTACAGGCCCGTGCTGACAGCGAGCACGACGATATCGGCACGACCGAGATCAAAAGCCTTGCCGAATGCCAGCTGGAGCGCCCACGGACCGAGCACCGCGGCCCCGGCCATTCCGGCCACGCCGACCAGGCCGGTCACCACCAGCACCCGGCCCAGCTCCCGGCGGAATCCGGCGTGATCGCGGGCTGCCAGTGCCCGGGCCAGGCCGGGGATCAGCGTGGCCTGCACCGCTTGGAACAGGAAGAGCGGAATCCTGGCGATCACGAACGCCGCCAGGAACTTGCCGGCGGTGTCGCTATGCGGCGCCAGCAGCTGCAGGGCCACCATCGCGGCGTTCGCCACGGCCTGGGCGCAGATCGCCGAGATCAGCAGCCAGCCGAGGTTAACCGAAACCTCGGCCCAGCGAGCGGATGGTCCGCTCCGGACGCCCTGGCCGGCTCCCGGGACGGTGAGCAGCAGCGCCGCCATGGGCGCCGCGGCGAGCAACCATGCGTAGGGGCCGGCTGTATGCACGCCGGCGATGAGGAGGGCGACGCAGCCGCCGATGCGGACGAGGCCTTCGAGGCCCAGTTGCGCCGAGTACCAGCCGAACCGGCCGGTGCCCGAGAACAGCCCACGGGTGAGGTACTGCGCCGCCATCGCCACCATCGCCACGGCGAGCGCGACCAAAGGTGTGCTCTGGCCGGCGAACAGCCGGTCCACGAACAGCGGGGCCGCGACCGCGAGGGCCACCAGCAGTGTCACCAGCACGACACCGGCGATGGCGGCCGTGCGGGCGACGACCGGGCCGGCGCCCTGGCCCAGGACCGTCCGGCGCGCGACCGCCCGGCCGAGTTCCTGCTCGAACGGCAGGAAGGCGCCGATCCCGAAGGTGTAGACGAGGGTCCACAGGGTCGAGAGCGAGGCGAACTCGCGCGGACCGACGGCCCTGGCCGACAACACCAGGTAGACCGTGGCCGACACACCCAGCAGGATCAGCCCGGCTCCGACCGTTACGCTGTTTCGCGAGACCGTGACGGTGTCCGCCGCCCCGTCCGTGCTCGCCGACGCCGTCACCGTTGTCCGGCCGCCTGTCACTGATCCTCGCCGGCGTAGCGTGCAGCCAGGTCCTCCAGCTGCAGCCGTTGCAGCGCGAGATCCTCGGCGAGTGTTCTGGACTTGTCCTCGAGCCGGGTGATCTCGGAGCTGAGCTGCACATTGACGCTGATCAGCACCAGGCTGGCCACGAAGAACAGGAGGTTGGCCGGGACCACGACACCCGTGACGTGGGCCGCCCAGACCAGCACGCCGGGGAACACCGCGATGACCACGATCACCAGTGCCAGCAGGACCCAGAAGACCGCGTATTTCTCCCGTAGTCTCCGACGCCGCAGCATCTCGAAGATCGCGGCGAGCGTGGCGAAGGCCCCGATCAGGCCGAGTGTGTAGGCGCTCATTTCGCTTCCACCGGTGTCCAGCGGCGCACCAGTGCCAGCCCCAGGGCGACGATGGCCCGCACCAGATAGACCGTGGCCTTCAACGGGCTCTGACTTGCCTGCCCCGTGGTCCGAGCACGCATGGCGACAGGCACCTGGCGTACGGTGCAGCCCGACCGTAGGGCGATCACCACGCTCTCCACCGTGTCACCGAGGTACTCGGCCGGGTAGTGCTCGGCGAAGACCCGTACGGCCCGGGGGCCGGCCGCGCGGAAGCCACTGGTGGCGTCTGTGATCTGGGTGTGCGCGAGACCGGACAGTACGGAGGCGAGCAGCCGCATCGCCCAACGCCGCGGACCTCGGGCGGCGGTGTACTCACCTTCGCCGGCGAAACGGGCGCCGATCACCAGGTCGGCCTCGCCGAGGGCGTCGAGCAGTACCTGAAGGTACGAGGCGTCGTGCTGGCCATCGGCGTCCACCTGCACGACGACGTCGTAACCCTGCTGAACCGCGTAGCGGTATCCCGTCCGCATCGCACCGCCGACTCCGAGGTTGAACGGCAACCGGACCACGGGAACCCCCGACTGCCGGGCCGCGGCCGCCGTCCCGTCCGTCGAACCGTCGTCCACCACCAGCACATCCGCATGCGGGCATTGGTCGGCGAGTTCAGCGAGCACCCCCGGCAGTGCCTGCTCCTCATTGAGCGCGGGGATGACCACCAGCGTTCTCATTCGGACAAGACCGTCCTCAAGGTGGGGGGTGACCCCGAGATCGGAGACGTTGATGGCTGGGCCCTCGATTCTTCACATGCCCGCCACAGGGAAGTCACGAGCTCGCGGCAATGAGGTTACCTGAGCGTTGCGCGGAGGTTTGAACCAAAAGTCAATCTGAGTAATGTTTTCCACCACCCACGGACTGGCCAGATGAGCGGCTGAGGCATACTTGGGTCGCCATCCGCCGAAATATCGCGCGCGGCGCCTCCGCGATTTACCCTGCGATAACTTCGCGATAACTCTGAGGAAGGGTTGGAATGACGCAGGTCCACTCCGTTGCCGATGTATCAGAGGACTCCGGGAAGAATGACGAAATCCCAGGCGGCGGTCGGCATGGCCGGATCACTGCGGTGCTGCGGCATCCGGGGACCCTTGCGGTACTGACCTGGCTGGTCGCGACCCCGCTGGCGGCGATGATTCCCGGACTGGTGAACATCAACCCGTTCACTCAGCGCGGCGCCGATGTGCCCCTGGCCCTCGGAGGCCTGGTGGTCATGGTCGTCGGCGGCGCGGCTCTGTGGCGCCGCGGCCCGGGGACCGACGCCGTCGCGGGCGTCGCGGCCGGACTGTTCGCCGCGTACATCGTGCTGACACTGCGCACGGCCCTGCACGGCACACCGTTCGGCTTCGAGGGCATCGACGGCGACACCGGCCGCATCACGGCGATGGCCACCCGCTACACGGTCAGCTGGACGAGCACGGACGGCATCGTGGCCGACGTGCCTTCCGAGTATCCGCCGCTATTCCCATGGATCATCGGCAAGCTGTCCGTGCTGTCCGGAGTGTCTGCCTGGCGGCTGATGCCCTTCGCGGAGATCGGTACGGTCTCGACCGCGGTCATCGCTGGCTTCCTGCTGTGGCTGCGGCATGTGCGTGCCCCGCTGGCGCTGGCGATCATGGGACTCGGTATCGCCTTGTACGGCGGGCCGAACAAGTCCTACGAGGTCCTGATCCTCATGATCTTTCTCCCGTGGGTTCTGTCGACCTTCCTGACACCTCCGCGAGGGCGGCTGCACTGGCTGGCCGCCGGTGCCATCGGCGGCTTGATCGTTCTCGTCTACTACACCTACGTGGTGTTCGCGCTGGTGGGCCTGATCGCCCTGTTGTGGATGACCTGGCGTCGCGAGGGACGCCCTTACCTGCTGTACATACTGAAGGTGGGCGCCGTTACCGCAGTGCTGTCCTGCTGGTTCACCGTGCCTTATGTATGGGCGATGCTGCACGGCGGACAACAGCTCGACGTCTTCGAATCCAGCACCATTTCCCAACTCCCGCTGCCCTTTCTGGAGTTCACCCCGCTGGGACTGGTGCAACTTGCCGGGCTCATTGGTCTGCTGTGCTTCCGGCGTTCCGTCTGGTGGGCCAATCCGCTGCTGCTGATCATGGTCTCGGCCTATCTCTACCGAGTGATCAACCTCATCCGTTATGTGGCCACCGGACACACGGGCCTGTTCTACTACACGCTGCCGCTCATCTCCATGTGTCTTGTGGCGGCCTGTGTGCTCTCCTTCGGCGAGCTGGTCTCCCGTCTGCCTGAGCGCCTCACTCCGCCGCGCCCCGCGGGTGCGGCGGTCCTGGCGTTCCTCTTCGTCTTCGTCGGCTTCGGCTACTGGGGCGACTGGATGCCGGTGAACAAGTGGCACGCCTCGGTACAGGGGCCCGCCAGGCCGACCTTCAACAGCGGCTATGGACTGACCAACAGCTACACCATGCACGCGCACGCCCAGGTCTTCCCCAATGGTGCCAAGTCACATTTCGCCCGCTCCGCCAAGGACGGCAAGCACAGCTGGCCCTGGTTCCCGACCACACCGATCCAGAAGGCCGTCGAAGGGGTGCTCGGGGCCGGGGCGGCGCCTCGCACGCTCTCCGACAACGAGGAACTCTTTACGTACCTGCCCTGGAACGGCTATATCGGGACCGACCGCGGCTCGTCGTACGGACCGGTGAAGTGGGATGCACGTTTCGCCGAACTCAACCGGCTCGCGGCCATCAAGGATCCGGCGCAGTTCGCCCAGGCCTCCAAGGCCACGAAGTTCGGCGCCATCGACGTCTTCATTTTGCACCGTGAAGGGACGGACCTGGTCTGGCGGCCGCTGCGAGACCCGGGAGTCCTCCGCTTCAGCCCTCAGCAGTTCGGTGCCACGAACTTCGTGCTCGTGAATGATCTCCCTCGCGACACGGTGGTCGCCATCCGGCGCCCGGCCGGGTAGTACTGCGGGCCTAGCGGCCGCGGAGGCGGTTCAGCCGGCCGCCGACTCCCCACACCGTGACCCGCCACATCGCCTCCGCCACGATGTTCCGGCTCATCTTGCTGGTCCCCTGCGCCCGCTCCACGAACGTGATCGGCACTTCGACCACCCGCAACCCCTGCCGCACCGCCCGCAACGCCAGATCGATCTGAAAGCAGTAGCCCCGCGAATCCACCTCGTCCAACCCGATCTTCTCCAGGGTCGTCGCCCGGAACGCCCGATACCCAGCCGTGGCATCGTGCAGCGGCACTCCCAGCATCACCTTCGCGTAGGCGTTAGCACTTCGCGACAGCACCTCACGCGACTTGGGCCAGTTCACGACCTCACCGCCTGGCACCCACCGCGCACCGATCACCAGGTCGGCCTCCCGAAGAGCGTTCAGCAGCAGCGGCAGCTCCTCAGGCCGATGAGAACCATCCGCGTCCATCTCGACCATCACGTCATAACCCTGCTCCAGCGCCCACCGGAACCCCGCGAGATAGGCCCGCCCCAGCCCATCCTTCGCGGTCCGATGCACCACCTTCACCTGGTCATCGACCGCGGCCAGCCCATCGGCCAACTCCCCCGTCCCGTCCGGGCTGTTGTCATCGACCACCAGCACGTCGACCGCCGGCACCGCGGCCCGCACCCGGCCCACGATCGCCTCTACGTTCTCCCGCTCGTTGAACGTCGGGATGATGACCAGCACCCGGCCGACATCGCCTGAGATCTCCACCGGTCAAGCTCCTTCGCGTCTGCTCCTGCTGGCGATCGTGGGAACCCCCACGAACCGGTCACCAGCCCCGAACCGCCCCATGATCTATAGGAGCGTACGCGAGAATCCGCCCGCACAAAGCCGACCACAGGACGTCGGCCCACCGAAGAACGAACGCTCCCCTTTCAGCATGCCCGTTCGGAAGGCCAGGTGGTCACGACCAGGAGCGCGCAGTGTGCGCCTTGTTCGTGCAGACCTGTTCGTGCAGAACTCGGAGAACCGGCTGAACGGAGGGCCGTTCAGCGGGCCATTCTCCGGCGAACCGTCGTCGTCAGGCCGTCAGAGGTCGGGCCGCCGCGGCGAGATGGTCTCCATCAGACGGCCGGGACGAGGGGACCTGACCTCCCGCCAGCAGCTCGACCCACTGCCGACACACCTCGTCCAGACCGTATGCCGCGCTGACCTCTGCGTGGCCCACCGCTCCATCCTCCTCCCAGCGTCCTTCCCGCACGGTCGCGGCGATCGAAGCGGCCATGGTGGTCGGCCCCTCGTGGATCCAGCGCCGGTCATAGATCGTGTCCGCACCCGGCCAGTCGAGCAGCGCGGGCACCGCACCGGAGGCCATGCCCTCAGCGGGGGCCAGGTGGAAACTCTCGTCGTCGCTGGTGGACAGCACCCAGCCGATCCTTCTCAGCCAGGCCGCCACGTCCCGGCCGTACGAGTCGAAGACGACGGCCCCGGCCAGCAGCGGCGAGCGGCGGATCCGGCGGAAGACCTCCTCGAAATGGGCCCGCTCCTCGGGCTTGTCCCAGATCCACCAGTAGTCCCAGGGCAGCTTGGACTTGATGAACAGGGTGAAGCGGGGGTCCTCTCGTCGCAGCGACTCCAGCACGTCCAACGCCAGGTCCATGCGCTTACGCGACGGCGCGATTCCGATCATGCCGAGGTGGAACTGCGCGCCCTCGAGCTTGGGACGGTCGAGTTGGTCCACGTCCACCCAGTTCGGCACGGTGACGACCTTGTCCTCGGGCCAGCCGGTGAGCTTGCGGGTCAGCTGGGTGTAGTGCGGGCTGACGCAGATCACCTGGTCCACGGCTTCGATCTTCAGCTTCGACGGCCAGGCCGCGTACAGCTCGAATCGGTGCAGCCGGACGACCAGCCGCTGGTCGGGCCGCTTGCGCTCGGCGAACCACAGGGCGTTGGGCCCGCACCACTCGCAGACGATCACATCGGCCCAGTCGACCAGCTCCTGGCTACGCTCAGGATCATGGACCTTCAACGCGGCCCAGTGGTCGACCCGGACCTCCATGTCCGGCCGGGATTCGAGATAGTTCAGCAGAGCGGTGAAGAACTTCAGGTCATGCCCCGCCACCCCCACCCGCAACTTACGCTCCCCCTGCTCCCCAGCGTGATCATGCAATCGTTCGACGATTGATTGCATGACCACGCTGGAGGGGGCCGGGAAGGCCTGGGCGAGATAGCGGGTCAGCCGGCCGGCGGCGGCCTCCAGGCTGTAGTCCGCGGCAGCGCTCTGGCAGCGCTCGCGGGCCAGCGCATAGGTCTCCGGCTCCGCCGCGGCACGCGCCAGCACATCGACGACGTCGGTCTCGGTCGCGGCGAACAGCGGGTAGTCCACGCCGAGCAGCCGTTCGTGCATCGGGGTCCGATTCAGCACCACCGGAACCCCGAGCGTGCCGCATTCGAGGACCTTGGTGGACAGCTCCAGGCTGGCGTCGAGCTCGGGATGCCGCCAGGACAGCCCGATGTCGCAACCCGAGGTCAGCCGCATGGCCTCCGCCCGTGGATGTCCGCCATGCCAGATGACCCCCTGTCCCGTCTCCAGCGCGGCGCGCATCCGCTTGCCGTACCTCGGGTCCGCGGGGTCCTCGTGGATCTTGTCGCCGATCATGTGCAACTCGGCGTCGACACCGCGTGCCGCCAGCAACCGGGGCAGCTCGGCCATCTCGTAGGTGTTCCAGCGTGGCGCGAACTTGCCGGTGTAGACCAGCCGCAACACACGTTGTGCCGGAGGCATGTGATCCCGGGGGTCCAGCCCGTCCGGAAGCGCCACCACCGGCGGGAAGAGCACGCACTTGCCCGCGGTGGCGGACACCGCACTCTCCAGGAAGCAGCGCAGTTCTTCGGTCTGGCAGAGCAGGAAGCGCGATGACTTGGCGATCCGGGCCAGCTCGCCGCGTGCCTCGCCGGTCATCTCGTCGGCCGACTGCGGCATGTCGGTGAGGTAGGTCCAGAGCCGCCCCTTGAGCGGGCTCTCCGCGAGCTTCCCGGCCAGGCGCTTGCCCCGGACCACGATCAGGTCGTACGGCTCCGCCGCGTCCAGCTCGGTGAGCACTCGCACGGCCTCCTTGGGAGGCATGCTCTGCGCCGGGTTCGCGACCATTCCCTCGTGTTCGTGCGGCCGGAAGATGGTGACGTTCGGGATGCCTGCCAGCGGATCGACCAGCCGGCCCGTACGCACCGGGGCCTTGAGGACCAGCGTCACCGAGCAGCCGGCGCGGGCGAGCGCCTGCACCACCCCCTGAGCCCAGATCGCGGAGCCGTCGATCAGGTTGAGGTCGACGTCGCCGTATACGAGGGCGCGAGATTGCACGTACTTCCCTTTCTGAGAATGAGCGAGTCAGCTGACGCTGGGGATCGCGAGCTGCTCGGCCAGAGCGGCGAGGTCGCCGGCCGGTGATGATCCCGGGACGACGGAGGCGTCCCAGCCAAGTCGGGTGAGGGTGGCCGGCGGCGCCGAGCCCCACAACACCAGCGGCAGATTCCGCACCCCGGCCACCTGCCGCACGTCGAGCAGGGTCCGCTCCCGGTCGTACACTCCGGGCACTCCGAGGTAAGCCCACGGGCCGCCCGGGGCACCCGCCGTGGCATCGACGACCACCACGTCCACATCGGCGGCGTCGAGCACCAGCGCGGCATTGTGCGGATACAGCCGGATGACCCTGGCGTGGTCCGCCAGCGCCGCGGCGGTCGCTGCGCTGAGTATCCCCGCGATGATCAGGCCCTCGTATGGATCGGCGATGAGCAGCCTGTCCTCGATCCGGTCGAGCCCCTCCATGCGGGGGCGTTCCCGCAGGGGCCCCGAGGACTGGGCCTCGTTCCGCTTCTTCCACAGGCCGTACAACTGCTTGGGCAGCCGTACGGCCCCGCGCGCCTTCTTCCGGCCGGCCCCGGCGACGAGCTTGCCGACCTGATAGGTCGTCGAGCCCTCCAGCGCCGCGAGCCGCGTTTCGAGCTCGTGCAGCCGCTCGTCTCTCTCCCGCAGCACCCGGCGCAGCCGGGCCACCTGCCGGCCGGCCCGCGCGGCTTCAGCGCCACTCCCCGAGTTACTCACTCATCCACCTCGTGATCACTTCTGCGATACGGAGACCCGCCTGGCCGTCCCAGAGGGGCGGGGTCCGGTGCTGCTGGCGCGATGCCTCCGAGCCCGTCTCCAGTGCTTTCCGCACCGCGGGCACGAGTTCGTCGAAGGTGACCAGCCGGTTGGTCCCGTGCGTGATCGTGATCGGCCGCTCGGTGTTGGGCCGTACGGTCAGGCAGGGAACGCCGAGGATGGTCGTCTCCTCCTGGAGGCCACCCGAGTCGGTCACCACCGCGGCGGCACCCCGGACCGCCGCGATGAAGTCGATATAGCCCAGCGGGTCGAGGATGTGAACGCCCGCATGGTCATCCAGGCCCGCGCCCAGCAGCACCTGGCGGCCGCGCGGGTGCAGCGGGATGACCAGGTCGGCCAGATCGGCGACCTCGTGCAACCGGCGGACCAGCGCGGCGGCGGTCTCTGGCGAGTCGACGTTGGCCGGGCGGTGCATGGTGGCCAGCACGTAGCGGTCCGGCAGGTCGTAGGTTGCCCGGGCTGCGGCGGTGTCGAAGAGCTCGAGGTTCTTCAGCAGGGTGTCGATCATCGGGTTGCCGACGAAGTGCACCCGCTCCACCGGGACGCCCTCGCTCGCCAGGTGGCCGATCGCCTCGGGGCTCGTGACGAAGCACAGGTCGGAGAGCTGGTCGGTGAGGCGCCGGTTGACCTCTTCGGGCATGGTCATGTCAAAGCTGCGCAGCCCGGCCTCCACATGGGCGACCGGGATCTGCAGTTTGGCCGCGACCAGGGCGGCGGCGATCGTCGAGTTCACGTCGCCGTACACGATGATGAGCCCAGGTGAACGCTCCGTGAACTCCTGCTCCAGCCCGACCATAAGCGCGGCGGTCTGCGCTGCGTGGCTGCCCGAGCCCACCCCCAGATTGACGTCCGGCTCGGGCAGGCCCAGGTCGCGGAAGAAGATCTCCGACATGCGCTCGTCATAGTGCTGCCCGGTGTGGATGACCGTCTGCTCGGTGCCCTCAAGGGCATCGATCACCGGCGCGGCCTTAACGAAGTTGGGCCGGGCACCCAGGACATGGGTGATGGGGGCGAACATTATTTCCCTTCTGTTCATCACTGATACCTAAGCTGCGCCGCCGTGCTGAGAACACCACGGCAACGGGCCAAGCTGATCCTTTTTCTGTCCGGTCTGAGCTGGCGGCAGTTGCGTGACGACCCACTGCGGGCGCTGCGGCTGGCCGTGCGACTCCTCCTGCGGGTGGCACCGGCGCCACTGGTCCCCGCGCGGCTGCGCACCCGGCTGACCGCGCTCGCCGTACCCCGCCCCCGCGATCCCGAGCGCGAAGCCCGCGACCTGCGGGCCCTCCTCGAGGGCGGACCTGAGGCGGACCGTACTGGGAGCCCACCCATGCGCGGCCGGCGGAAGGGCGGCGGCGAGGCGGACCCCGCACATACGGCCGGCGAGAAAGCGACGGTACTGCAGTTCGTCACGAACGCGCTGCCGCGGACGAACGCGGGCTACACCGTGCGCACGCACAAGATCGCTCTCGCCCAGCGAGAGCTGGGGCTGGACCCGCAGGTGGTCACCCGGCTCGGCTATCCGATGGCACAGGGGCTCGCCGACGTCAGGCCACTGGTCGAGGTCGATGGGATCCGCTACCACCGGCTGCTGCCCTGGCTGCCGCCGCGCGACCAGGCCGCCGCGATCGGTAAGGGCGCGGACCTGGCCGGCCCGCTGGTCGAGGAACTGGGGCCGTCGGTGTTGCACGCTGTCAGCAACCATCTCAACGCCGCCGTGGCGCTGGAACTGGGCCGTCGGCACCGGCTGCCGGTCGTGTACGAGGTGCGCGGCTTCCTCGAGGACTCGTGGTTGTCCCGCGATCCCACGCACACGCCCGAGTCGGCGTTCTATCGCCTCACCCGGGAGCTGGAGACCAGGTGCATGCGCGAGGCGGACGCGATCGTGACGCTCGGCACCGCGATGCGCGACGAGATCACGGAGCGGGGCATCGACCCCGCCAAGATCTTCGAGGTGCCCAACGCCGTCGACGAGGAGTTCCTGGAGCCGCTCCCCGACGGCGCCGGCCTCCGACAGGACCTCGGCATCGGGGTGGACGAGTTCGTGGTCGGGCTGACGTCGTCGTTCTACGGCTACGAGGGCATCAACACCCTCATCGACGCGGCCGCGCTGCTCCGCGACCGGGACATGCCGATCGTTCTGCTGCTCGTCGGCGACGGCCCGGAACGCGGTGCCCTGGAACGCCGGGCGGCCGAACACGGCCTGCTCGCCGGCGAGGGCGCGGAGAACAACGGGCGCGCGGGGGCAGCCCGGGTCCTGTTCACCGGCCGGGTGCCGATGTCGTCCGTGCGTCAGTTCCACGCCGTCCTCGATGTGTTCGCCGTCCCCCGCAGGGCGGACCGGGTCTGCCAGTTGGTCACCCCATTGAAACCCGTGGAGGCGATGGCCGGGGGAATCCCAGTGATAGCAAGTGATGTCAAAGCTCTCAGAGAAATAGTCGAACCTGGCGTGACCGGGACGTTAACTCTTCCGGAAGACCCGGAAGCATGGGCGAATTCCCTCCAGGAGCTGATTTACAGTCCCGAACGACGCCAAAAAATCGGACAGGCGGCCCGGGAATGGGTCAGGGCAGAACGCACCTGGCGTGCGGTGACCGCCCGCTATCTGGATGCCTACCGATGCGCACAGGCCGGGTTCGCTCGGAAGTCGCGTGACGGCGTCGGCTGACCGGGACGTACCGCCCTCCGCCCCCGGCCGGCCTCTTTCTCGGGGGGCATTGCTTTCGAAGGGAGCCACCGAGTGGATCTGGTGGTCATCGGGCTCGGCTACGTCGGACTCCCGCTCATCCGGGAGGCCTGCCGAGCCGGGCTTCGAGTCGGCGGCTTGGACCGTGACCCCCGTGTCGTGGCCGGTCTCACGGCGGGGCTCTCACACATCGACGACGTCTCCGCGGCCGAGGTCGCGGAGATGCTGGACGCGGGGTTCACGCCCAGCCTGGACGAGGCGATCATGGACGGTGCGCGCACCGTGGTGATCTGCGTGCCGACCCCGCTCTCCGACGACGGCGGTCCGGACCTCACCGCCGTACGCGGCGCCACCGAGGCCGTCGCCCGCCACATCGCCCCGGGCATGCTCGTGGTCCTGGAGTCGACGACCTACCCGGGCACGACCGACGAGGTCGTGAAGCCGATCCTGGAGAAGTCCGGGCTGACCGCCGGCGAGGAGTTCCACCTGGCGTTCTCGCCGGAACGCATCGACCCCGGCAACCCGGTCTACGGTGTGCACAACACCCCCAAGATCGTCGGTGGTCTCACCCCGGCCTGCGCCTCCCTGGCCGCGGCCTTCTACGGCAAGTTCGTCGAGCAGGTCGTGCAGGCCAAGGGCACCCGTGAGGCCGAGATGGCCAAGCTGCTCGAGAACACCTACCGGCACGTCAACATCGCGCTGGTCAACGAGATGGCGGTCTTCTGTCACGAGCTCGGCATCGACCTGTGGGATGCGATCGAGTGCGCGGCGACCAAGCCGTTCGGCTTCCAGGCGTTCCGCCCGGGTCCGGGCGTCGGCGGCCACTGCATCCCGATCGACCCGAACTACCTGTCGTACAAGGTGCGTTCGCTGGGCTACCCGTTCCGGTTCGTTGAGCTGGCCCAGGAGATCAACGACCGGATGCCGCGGTATGTCGTCGAGCGCACCCAGCAGCTGCTCAACCGGGAGAGCCGCGCGGTCAAGGGCGCCAAGGTGCTCCTCCTCGGCGTGACCTACAAGGCCGACATCGCTGACCAGCGCGAGTCGCCGGCCCGGCCGGTGGCGCGTCGGCTGCTCCGGATGGGCGCCGACCTGAGCTTCCACGATCCGTACGTGGACTCCTGGCAGGTGGACGACGTGGACGTGCCGGACGCCGGGGACGATCTGGCCGCCGCGCTGGCCGCCGCGGACCTGGCGATCGTGCTGGCCGACCACAGCGTGTACGACCCGGACACGCTGACCCGGCACGCGCGATTGCTCTTCGACACCCGTGGCCGCACCCGGGACCATGCCGCCGCTCGCGCCGACCTGGCCGTCGAACTGTTGTGAGCTGGTCATCTTGAATTCACCTGCAATTTCAATGGCGCTACAAGAGTCACCACCGGTGGTTTTTCGAGGAGAGCAGCGAATGCGGGTCTGCGTGTGCACAGTGGTGCACCATCCCGAGGATGCTCGAATTTTGCATCGGCAGATTCGTGCTCTTCTCGATGCCGGTCATGAGATCACCTATATCGCGCCGTTCCGGGCCTGCAATGTGACGCCCTGGCCGGACGTCGCCCCGGTGGACGTCCCCCGGGCCACAGGCCGCAACCGATTGACCGCGCTGCGTGCGGCGCGTAAGGCGCTCGCCCGGCACGCCCAGTACGCCGATCTGGTGCTGCTGCACGATCCCGAACTGCTGCTCGCGGTGCCACGTGGGATCAAGGCGAAGGTGGTGTGGGACGTCCATGAAGACACCGCCGCGGCGCTGTCCGCGAAGGGCTGGGTCCCCCGCCCGCTGCTTCCGCTGGCCCGGCCGTTCGTCCGCCTTCTGGAGTCACGGGCCGAACGGCGGCACCGGCTGCTGCTCGCCGAGGAGGGGTATCGGCCGCGTTTCCGGGGCGAACACCCGGTGGTGCCCAACACGACCTATGTCGCGGATGTGCCTCCCGACCCGCCCGGCGACCGGCGAGTCGTCTACGTCGGCCACCTGTCGGCCGCCCGCGGCGCCCTTGACATGATCGAGGTCGCCCGGATCGTGAGCCGGAATGGCATCGAAGTCGAGCTGATCGGCGCCGCCGACGCCGACATCCGGCCGATGCTCCGGGACGCCCAGCGTGAGGGCATCCTGCGGTGGTACGGATTCGTGCCCAACGACCGGGCTCTGCGGATCGCCGAAGGTGCCATGGCGGGGCTGGCCCTGCTGCACGACGAGCCGAACTACCGACACTCGATGCCAACCAAGATCATCGAGTACATGGCACACGGCATCCCGGTCATCACCACTCCCAACCCTCCTGCGGCCGACATCGTCGACCCGGCCGGCAGCGGCGTGATCGTGCCGTTCGCGGACCCCGCCGCAGCCGCCCAGGCCATCCTGCGCCTGCACGACGACGCCGCGCTCCGCACCGACCTGGCCAAGCGCGGCTACGAAACGGCCAGAGCCCGGTTCCACTGGCCGGTACAGGCCGAGCGCTTCGTCACCCAGTTGGAGTCCTGGGCCGGCCTCCACTCCGAAGCCCACGTCCAGTCGTGATCGATGCCGACACGAGGTGCAAGATCACGGTGAGGTGGAGCGAAGGGTGAGGGCGGCGGCACGCGCCAGCCGGGTGGCGAGCCCGGGGTTCTGAAAAGCGCTGACCCCGATGAGGTAGCGGTCCACCCGTACCGCGATCGTGCCCGAGGACGGGTTGAGCTCGTACGCCTCGTCACCGATGTCCGCCTGCCGAGCCTGCGGCTCGGTGGCTCGTAGCGCGGAGAGCAACTCGGAGGCCGACGCGGCGCTGTCGGCCACCCATTCGACCGTCACGGTCGGAGCCCCCGCGCTCTGCTCCCTGCCTGACCGCCTGCGCTGATCTCCGTCCGGTTCGTAGGTGCAGCTCACCGGGCGCGGCAGCCGTACCTCACCGACCGTGACGTACACCGGGCGAGAGCGATGCCCCTTGGGCAGGTCACGACGGGTCAGCAGACTGCAGGCGTCCGGCCAGTCGGCGGCGGAGACGCCTCCCAGCTCCGCCGGACCGGGGCCGCCCGCGGCCGCTCGCAGCGCCACCAACCGGACCACTCCCGACGGGCTGGACAGTGTCTCCGGCACGGCCACGTAGAGCAGTCCGCCACCGGCCGCCAGCCAGGGCCGCCCGGTCGGCCCCGGCGGCACCACCAGGGGCGCCGGTACCGTGGCCGTCTGTCCGCTTCCGGCGGCGATGACGTCGATCCCGGCCGGCCGCAGATTGGGGGCGAGGTTCGGTCGCAGCGCATAGAGCCGATCGCCCTTGGCGACGAGCGCCGGATAGGCGGGCACGGCGCGCTGCCACACACTGCGGCGGGAGGAGATCTCGATCGATTCCATCCGCCGGCTCGCGTCGCCCTGACCTGACCGGTAGACCACGATGAGGTTTCCGCCCGAGATCACGGCCGGGCACATGGTGGCACCACAGACGTCGTCGCCGGGGCGGGTGAGGAACTCCTTGCCCGCCCCGTCGTACGCCCGCAACGCGGTGCCGTCGGCGACCAGGGCCACCTCGCCGCGTACGGCGATCTCGGGCGGTTCCGGCGTGGCGAACTCCTGACTCCAGCGCGTCTGCCCGGTGCGCGGGTCGACGGCCAGCACCCTGCTCCGGCCGCGGCAGTCGAGGGAGATCGCGGCCAAGGCGTCACTGGCGTCAGAGGCGTAGGTGCCGGCCTCGGGGAGCGCACATCCGCGGGGCAACGCATGCGTCCAGACCTGCCGTCCAGTGAACACGGAGCGACCTCGCAGCGTGCCTCGATCGTCCGCGGAGGCGGTCAGCACGACATCTGATCCGGCCGGCCAGCGCAGCGTCGAGCGTTCCGTCACGGCGGGCACCTCGTCCTTCTGCCGCCAGAGCAGCTGCCCACCGGCCGCGTCGAACCCGAGGATCATCCGGTTGTCACGGTGTCCCGCTCGTTCCAGATAGGCCACGAGATGCCGTTCCGTGGCGGCCCAGCCGAGCAGCAGCCAGTCCGCGCGATGGTAGTGCCAGCGCCGTGTCCCGGTGCGCGCGTCGCGAACGTCGAGCCCCCGGGTCGTGGCGACGACCAGCTGGCCGTCGACGAGTGCGTGGGCCACCTGGTCGTACGGCGACAGACCACTGCGCCGGATCTGGGTTGTCAGCTGCCAGCCCACCGCGACCGGTCCGGGCGGCGGGCCGACGTTCAGCAGCGATGGTGCGGGCTCGGTGGTCGTCTGGTGGTCCTCCTGCCACCATTCGGCCTGTAACACGAACTTGTTGACCACCACTCCGACGGTGGCGACGGCGAGCATCGTGGCCACGAGACCCAGCATGACCCGCTGCCGGCTCCCCGCCACGTCGCCCCCCTACCTTCTGCCCCGCACCTCCGGCGCGGCGCTCGCTGGGTCTTCGGAGATGACGTCTTGTCTGACGCCACCGGCCCGCTTGCCCCCAGCACAGCTTGCCGTGCATGGGCGTACTGCGCGAGGTGACCGCGCTTGCGGTGTCCCGGGTAATTGAGGACCCTTGCGGTGTGGAGATCTTCACCAGCTGGCGGACTTGGGACGACACCCGCCCCGCATTGGCGGCACTGCTTTCCGCGGAGACGGTCGACGTGCTGGACCGGGCGGCGGCCGCGGCGATCCGCTGGCACGGCCCGCAACAGCGCCCGACCGGGGTGCCCTACCTCGAACATCTGCTGGAGGCACTCGAGGTGCTGGTCCGCGGGGCCGGTGTGACCGATCCGCATGTGCTCGCCGCGGTGCTGCTGCACGACGTGGTGGAAGACACCGCCACCACGCTCGGCGACATCGAACGTGAGTTCGGCCCGGTCGTCGCCGAACTGGTCGACTGGGTCACCAAACCGCCGGTCGACGGTCAGGGGCGTACGGCCAAACGGGCTGCCAAGACCACCTATCTGCGCCGGCTCCGCGAGGCTCCGCAGCCGGCGATCCAGGTGAAGCTGGCCGACCGGGCCAGCAACGTGCAAAGGCTGTTCCAGATGCCCCCGGACTTCCAGCGCCGCTACTACGCAGAGACCGTGACCTACCTCCTTCCGCTCGCGGCCGGCGAGCCGTTCTTCGGTCCTTGGTACGACTCCTGGCGCCGCGAGTTCGCCCACCTCGCCTGATCGGCCGGCAGGCGCTGGTCAGGACTCGAGCGCGGCCTTGATGCGGGCGAGGGTGGACCGCATGCCCTCGCGGTTCAGAGCGGCGCGGTCGGCTGCGGGCACTCCCGTGAAGATGCGGCCGAGCAGTGAGACGAATCCGGCGCCACGGGCGTCCCTGCGCAAGTCCTGCCAGTACTCCGTCAGCCGGGTCCCATCGGGGCCGCCCTCCATTCGGTAGCCCCACAGTGCGACCTCCACGCCGAAGCTCGAGACCCGGAAGGCGAAGACCTCGCCCGGCTCGGCGGCCGTCACCCGGCCGTTGGTGAACCAGACCCGCCAGCCCAGCCGGTTGAAGCCGACGAACGTGGTGTCCAGCCGGACGGGTCCGCGCACCCGGACGGCGAAACACTCCGGGCTCCAGTCGCCCATCCGCCGGAGATCCGCCACGGCCGCGTACACCTGCTCCGGCGACGCCGCGACGACGACGCTCTCCTCGGCCACCCACTCTCGCTCCATGCGCTGTATCCTCCCCTACACGTCAAGATCCTCCATACACGTCAAGTTAGTGACAGAAAAACGAGAACCTGTTCTACTTAGCAGCGTGACGACTATCGCCGACACCCATGTGATTCAGGACCAAAGGGTCACGCTGCCCGTCGAGATCCGGGAGGCGGCCGTGGCCTCCGCGATGTTCCCGGTCCCGGCCAGGACGGCCCAGGCGATCATTGCCTACTCCGGTCTGGAACTGGCCCAGCCACTGCCGGGTAAGGCGATCTGCTCGCTGGCTTTCATCCGCTATGCCGACGGCGACCTCGGGCCGTATCACGAGTTCGCCGTCGCCTTCCTGGTCCGGCCGCCAGGCTCGCCGCCACTCGGCGGGGCACTGGACCGGCTGCGGGATCTGAAGCGCATCGGTGCGTTCATCCACTGGCTGCCGGTCAACCAGACGTTCACACTCGAGGCGGGCCGGTCCATCTGGGGCTTTCCCAAGGAGATCGCCGACATCCCCATCGACCTGTCCGGGCGGATCAAACGCTGTGCGGTCCGGCTGGACGGCCGCACGGCCCTTGAGTTGGCGGTCAGGCCGGGGTTTCCGATGCCGGGCGGGGCAGGCACTCCAGCGGCGGGGGTGGGCCCCCGTCAGGGGGCCGGTGGCAACACGGTCGACGCATATTCCTGTCTGGACGGGGTCACCCGGCTGACGCCATGGACCATGGCGCCGAGCGGAGTCCGCACTCGGCTGGGCGGAGCGACCCTGCGGCTCGGCGAGCATCCTGTCGCCGACGAGCTACGGCGACTCGGCCTGGACGGCGCCCATGCGCTCAGCACCAGCACGATCTCGCGCCTGGCAATGAGCTTCGCTGCTGCCACGGAGGTGGCACGATGACCCGCCACCAGGGGCCGGCTCCCCGTCGGACCGCGTTGGTCACCGGAGCCGGCAGCGGTCTGGGAGCACTCGCCGCGCGGCGGCTGGCGGCCGCCGACTGGGCCGTCATCGCCGCCGATGTGGACGGGGCCGGGCTGGCCCGGACCGCGCTGCGCTCCCCCACCATGCACACCCGGGTCTGTGACGTCTCCGACGTCAAGGCCGTCGAGGAGATGGTGGCCGAGGCGGGACCGCTGGACCGGGTGGTGCACGCGGCCGGGATCTCGCTGCTCGGCACCGCTCTCGAACAGCCACTCGACGACGTCGAGCGGACCTGGCGGGTCGACTTCCTCGGCACCGTGTACGTCGTCCGGGCCACGCTGCCCGGAATGCTCGAGCGAGCCCAGGGAGAGCTCATTCTCTTTTCCTCACTGGCCGGATGGGTGTCGCCTCCGAAGCTGTCGGCCTACGCGTCGGCCAAGGCGGCGATCAACACCTATGCCGAGGTTCTGGATCAGGAGTACGGCGGGCGCGGTGTGAAGATCCGCTGCGTCTGCCCGAGCCAGGTGGACACCCCGCAGTTTCGGCGGATCGCGGAAGAGGATCCGTCCGTCGTGGTCAACCAGAAGGCCATGCCCGCCGGGGTCGTGCTGGACGAGGTGGAGCGCTCACTGGCCCGCGATGAGCTGTTCGTCTTCCCTGGAGCGACGGCCCGGCTGGCCGTACGAGCGAAGCGGTTCGTCCCTGGTCTGCTCCAGCATGTGCTCTCCCGCATGACGAGCGGCTGAACTACGCATAAGCTCTCTCTTTCGACCTGTTCATTGCATGTCTTCGAGGGAGTCTCCGCATGTCGTCCCGGGTCAAGGACCAGGAGATCGCCGCCGAACAAGAGCGCGTCGATATCGCGTACGCACGCCTGGAGGAGATGCGCCAGGACGCGCAGCGGTTGATCAAGGAAGGGTTCCGGCAGGCTCTCGCCGGCACCAAGGCCTCGCTCGTCGATCGGGACGCCATGGTCTACCAGGGGTCCCTGCGCGCGCAGGCACTGGACGTCGCCGACGACGGTCTGGTGTTCGGTCGGCTCGATATGAAGCTCAGCGAGATCAGATATGTCGGCCGGATCGGCGTGCGCACCCGTGAGCACGACTCACTGGTGATCGACTGGCGGGCGCCCGCCGCCGAGGCGTTCTACCGTGCGACCCCGGAGAACCCACAGGACGTGATCCGCCGCCGGGTGCTGCACTCGCGCGGGCATGCGGTCATCGACATCGAGGACGACCTGCTGGACCCGACCGCCGCCGGCGATCTGACGATCGTGGGTGATGGCGCCTTCCTGGCCTCGCTGGCGCGTACCCGTGACGGGTCCATGCGCGACATCGTGGCGACCATCCAGCGGGAACAGGACGAGGTCATCCGGGCTCCGGCCGACGGCACGGTGATCGTGCGCGGCGGGCCCGGCACCGGCAAGACCGCGGTGGCCCTGCACCGGGTGGCCTATCTGCTGTTCCGGCACCGGCGGCGGTTCGGCACCCGTGGCGTGCTCGTTGTGGGCCCGAACCGGCGGTTCACCGCGTACATCGAACGGGTGCTGCCGTCGCTGGGCGAAGGATCGGCCGTGTTGCGCTCCCTGGGGGAGCTGGTCGACGACGCGTCGGCCTCGGTGCACGACTCCCCCGACCTTCTGCGGATCAAGGGTGCCGGGGTGATGGCCCGGGTGCTCCGGCGCGCGGTCACCGACCACGCGCCCGGCGCGCCCGACCAGCTGACCGTGGTTCACGCGGGGGTGGTCGTACGGCTGGACCGGACGCGGCTGGACAGGGTCCGGCGCAACGTCCACCAGCGCAGCCGCAACTCGGTCAACCGAGCCCGGTCACGTGCCCGCGACCTGCTGCTGGACGCCCTGTGGGACCGATTCGTCGAGATCGGCGGGCTCGTCGACGCCCCTGGGATCAAGAAGCGGGAGTTCGTGGCGAACGTCCAGGAGCAGCGGACCTTCACCGACTTCCTGGTGGCCTGGTGGCCGATCCGCCGCCCGCTGGACGTGCTGCGGTCTCTGGGCGATGTGACCCGCCTGCGCGAGGCGGCCGGCCGTGACCTCGACCGGGAGCAGACAGAACTGCTGGCCGCGTCGTTCCGAGGCGAGGCCCTCTCCTATCAGGACATCGCGCTGCTGGACGAGATCGACACCCTGCTCGGCCCGCTGCCCCGCCGGACCCGGGCGGAGGACGACGACGAGGACCCGTTCACCGTCGACGGGATCAACATCATCACCGGCGAGGACGCCGGTGATGGGGAGTCCGCGATACGTGAGCTGACGACCTCGGCGGAGCGCATGGAGCGCTCTCGCCGGGTCGACGACGGAACCAACGACGACCCCGAAGAGTACGGCCACATCGTGGTGGACGAGGCCCAGGACCTGTCCCCGATGCAGTGGCGGATGCTCGGCAGGCGCGGGCGGCAGGCGACCTGGACCGTGGTGGAGGACCCGGCGCAGAGCGCCTGGGAGGACCTGGACTCGTCCCGGCAGGCCATGGCGTCCGCCCTGGGCACGGTGGCGTACGGCCAGGGGACGGAAGGACGCTCCGAGCGGTCGGCGGAGCGCTCCCGCCAGACCCAGAACAACTTCGAACTGACCACGAACTACCGCAACTCCGTGGAGATCGCCGCAGTCGCCACCCGGGTGCTGGCGGTGGCCGTGCCGTCGGCCCGCCCCGCCCGGGCCGTACGGAAGTCCGGTCACGATCCGGTCATCGGCCTCGTACCCGAGGCCGGCTCGGGCTCCGCGTCCGACGCCCTGCTCAAAGCGGTTCGCGAACAGATCGAGACGCTCCTCGGCCAGGTCGACGGCACGATCGGTGTCATCGTCCCGCTCTCCGACCTCGCTGCCCCTGGTAGCGGCTCCGGTAGTGCCTCAGACAACGGTCAGACGGCTCTTTCGTTCGACGGGCTCGATGACCTGGAGACATCGCCGATCGGCGGCTCCTCGGTCACCTGGACAGCCGAGAATCGGCGTGAGCTGGAGGCGGGGCTCCCGGAACGGGTCCAGGTGCTGGACGTGCTGGAGGCCAAGGGTCTGGAGTTCGACGCGGGGCTGATCGTGGCGCCCGAACTGGTCGCCGCACAGTCCCCCACGGGCCTGCGAACCCTGTACGTCGCCGTCTCCCGCGCCACCCAGCGCCTCGTCGTCCTCACCACCGACCCGGAGTGGCACGACATTCTCCAAAGCTGACCGAGCTCCAAAGCTGACCGAGTCGGGCACTCGCACGATGCGGAAACACTCCCGCGGGAGCGTTGCCACGGGAGCGTTTCCGCACCTCAGATGATGGGGGGGCGGCCGATGCGGGTCATCCGCCAGACCGTACGCCACTTGATGGGGCGTCGCCCCCCCGCCGGGTTGCGCCAGCCCTCGGCGAAGCCCTGGAGCCACGGCTTCAAAGCGGAGGGCTTGCGCTCCCGCAGCACGGTCAGTATCAGCCAGACACCGACGTAGGCGAACGCCAGCGCCCAGGGCAGGTTGCGCTTGGCCAGCCAGACCCTGTTACGGGCGTTGTAGCGGTAGAACATGTCGTGCCGGGTCGGCAGCACCGCCGGGTGGAACATCACGGCCGAGGCGTCGTACTCGATCCGGAATCCCGCATTGAGAGCCTGCCAGGCCAGATCGGTCTCCTCATGCGCGTAGAAGAAGCGCTCCGGCAACCCGCCTGCGGCGTCGAAGGCGGAGCGCCGCATGGCGCAGGCCCCGCCTAGGAAGGTCGTCACCTCGGAGGAGCGCTCCGGGTCGCCGGCGCGGAGCCGGGGCACATGCCGCCGCTCCCCCGCGCCGCCCTCGGGGTCCCGCACCCGGAACGAGACGATCCCCAGCGAAGGGTCGGCCTCGAACCGGTCCCGCAGATAGGTGCCGAGCCGGGTCGAGCGATACCACCCGTCGTCGTCCAGGAAGAGGACCAGCTCTCCGGTGGACGCCTCCACCCCCCGGTTACGCCCGGCGGGTATGCCCACGTTGCTCGGCAGCTGTACGAGTTGTACGCGCTTGTCGGCGAGCGGTGAGGAGTCGGGCAGACCAGCGGGCAACGGATCCGCACCGTTGCCGACCAGCACGACCTCGATCTCGACGTTCTCCTGAGCGAGCGCGGAGGCCACGGACCGCTCGAGCTCCACGGGCCGATTCCCCATGGTCAGCACGACCACCGAGAGCTTCACCGACCCACCACCTTCTCAATCGTGATCTTGTACGAGTCTGTCATCTCGATGACACCCTTGTGCAAGATCACGGCTATCGGGATGTGATCTCCCAGTTGTTTACACCAGGGGGTCACTTGAGCCTCCGCGAGGCGACGATGCTGACGAAGTGCAGGACCGTCTGCAGCGCTGCCACGACGGCCACGGCGACCGCGAGCACCCGGGTGGCGGGCAACCCCCCGGCCAGCCTGTCGATCACGGCGGCGAGCACGATCAGCAGGGACAGCTCGACCGCGCCGATGATCCGGTGGAAACGCAGCGCGGCCGTCGCCTGGCGGGCCAGCGCCAGACCGGTCGACCGGGGGCGCGCCGCCCGGTCGCCGCCCACCGGCTCGGCCGGCAGACCCGACTTGGCCCGCGCCACCACCACGTTGTCGGTCTCGGCCTTGATCAGCGCCGCGCCGAGGGCACCGATCAGGCCCAGTTCCACCCAGCCACCGTTGGTCACGGCACCCTGGGCACGGAATCCGAGCCCGATGAGCAGAGAGACCTCGGAGAAGTAGTGTCCGAGCCGGTCCAGATAGACGCCGGCCACCGAGGTCCGGCCGGTGAACCGGGCGACCTCGCCGTCCGAGCAGTCCAGTAGCAGATACAGCTGCACCAGCAACGCCGTCACGATCGCGCCGGTCAGGCCCGACCACAGACCGGTGGCCACACCCGCCCCGATGCCGCACACGATCATCAGGTAAGTCAGCTGGTTCGGTGAGAAGCCCAGGCGCAGGAACATCCAGCTGAAATAGGGCGACAGCGAGCGCATGTAGATGCGGCCCGCCCAGTGCTCCTCGTTGCGCCGGTCCTTCAGCCCGGGAGGCTGACCGCCCGCCCGGACGTCGGCGACCGACGCGGACCGCCGGGTGGGGCCTCCCACGCCGGCGGTGCCTGGCGTCCCCGCGGAACCAGGCGAGCCGCCAGGGCCTGGCGCTCCCGTGGGACCGGGCGAGCCACCAGGGCCTGGCGTCCCCATAGAACCAGGCAAGCCATCAGGGCCAGGCGCCCCCGCCTGGTGCGGCGAGTCAGCGTCCGTAGGCGTTGACATAGTCTCCTACCGCCTTCAGGGCCGCGCTCTCGTCGAGGCCCAAGTGCTCGAGGATGGTGTATCGGCCGGGGCGCGTCTCCGGGGCGTGGACCACGGCCCGGGCGAACTCGTCTTCGGTGAGGCCGATGTCAGAAGGCACTAGCGGGAGCTCGTGCCTGGCCAGGCACTCGGCGACCGTAAGGGCTCGCTCGGGGTCCTCGCCGAAGTATTGGTGACGCAGGAAGAAACAGAACAACGCGCCGATGCCCGCCAGCTCACCGTGGTTGGCGGTGCCGGGGTACAGCGCGTCGACGGCGTGCAGGATCTCGTGATCGCCGCCGCTGGACGGCCTGGAGGACCCGGCGCACGACATCGACAACCCCGACAGCACCAGCCCCTCGGCCAACACGGTCAGGAAGTCATCGGACTCGATCGACTTCGGCTGGTAGAGCAGGGCCTCGGCGGCGGTGCGGGCCAGGGTGAGCGCCAACCGGTCGATGGGGTCGCCCTGCTCGCTGTGGGACAGCTCCCAGTCCGCCACCGCGGACAGGTTGCTGATCACGTCCCCGATCCCGGAGCGCACCAGCCGGGCGGGCGCCGCCCGTACATAGTCCAGGTCGACGACCATGGCGATCGGGAGTGCGACGCCGAACGAACCCTTGCCCTTGTCGTGCTCCAGCGACGCCACCGGCGAGCAGATGCCGTCGTGCGACAGGTTGGTGGCCACCGAGACCATCGGAATGCCGGCCAGCGTCGCCGCGTACTTCGCCACGTCGATCGTCTTGCCGCCGCCGATGCCGACCAGCGCCTCATAGGAGCCGCCGCGCAGCTTCGACGAGAGCGCTACCGCCTCGTCCACGGTCCCGCCACCGACCCTGAACACCTCGGCGGAACCCAGGGAGGGCGCGATGTCCTCGGCGATGGCGTCACCCTGGCCAGGACCGACGGCGACCGCCACCCGTCCCTCGGTGGCGATCCGCCGGTCGGCGAGCAACGTGCCCAGGTCCTGGATCGCTCCACGCCGCACGTCGATCGACAGCGGCGCGCTCAGCATCCTGGTCAGCAGCGGCATCAGTGGGCTCCTACGCGGTACCCCTTGGCAATGACGCGGGCCTTGGCCAGGTCGTCGTGGTTGTCGACCTCGACCCAGTCGACGACACCGATCGGGGCCACCGCGATCGTGCCACCGCGGTTCACCAGCTCCTGGTAGCCGTCCTCGTAATAGAGGTCCGGGTCGCGCTTCCAGGTCGCTTCCAACGCTTCGGCGAGGGCTTGCGCGGCGGCGGGCTCGATCAGCGTCGCGCCGATGTACTCCCCGTAGGCCTCTGCGGGGTCCATCAGCTTGGTGATCCGCCGCAGATTCCCGGAGGCGTCGAGAGTGGTCTTCATCTCCTCGTCGGCCAGCGTTTTCACATTGTCCACGGCCAGGAGGATGTCCGGTCCCCTGCGGGACAATAGGGTTTTCTCGATGCTCACCGGATGCACCGTGTCCCCGTTGACCATGAGGACGCCCTTAGCGAAGTACTCACGGGCCAGCCACATGGAGTAGGCGTTGTTCCACTCTTCGGCCTTGTCGTTGTGGACGAGGGTGATCGTGACGCCGTACTCCGCCTCCAGCGCGGCCTGCCGCTCTACGACGGCGTTCGCGCAGTAACCGACGACGATGACGACGTCGGTCAACCCGACCTCGGCCAGGTTGCTCAGTGCGATGTCGAGAATCGTGGTCTCACCCGCGGCATCTGAGGCCACCGGGACCAGCGCCTTGGGCAGCGTGTCCGTGTACGGGCGCAACCTTCGTCCCGCACCTGCTGCGAGCACCATGCCGATCATTGGGCTTCCTCCTCCTCTTCGAGATTGACCATCACGCCACTACCGCGATCGGTGCGCGTCCAGGTAAGGACGCTCTCGACAACGAACAAAACGCCAAGGTAGGCGGCGAGTGCCGCATACACGAACGGCAGCGCACCAACGAAGCCGGCGGCCGCCACGATGAGCATGCGACCCTCCCAGCCCAAGCCGGCCCGGGAGACCCATTCCTGCGGCCAGAGCTTCTGCCGGGTGCGGTACACGGTGTCGTAGTGGTGGTAGGCCAGTACCGCGATCAGTACGTAGATCAGCGGTTCCGACACGCCGTTCGTGAACCCGAGGACAGCCAGGTAACCATACTCGATCGCCCGCATCAGGGGCGGTACGAGCCAGTCCAGGCGGCCGTCGTGCGGGTGGGTGGAGGCCGGGCCGGTGAGCAGCAGCGCCACCACCGGGGCGAACAGCGCCGGATTGCTCTTGCCGCCGACTCCGGCGATCAGCAGCACGAGGGTGATCGCGGCGGCGACCAGGACGGGCAGCAGCGGCGGCAGATTACCCTGCGCCAACCGGCCCAGGAAGCCACTGATCGGACCGTCGTCCCGGTAGACCACCAGCTGGTTGGTCCGGTCGACGGCCGCGGGGCGGGAGAGCACGCTCATTTGGCGAGAGACCTCAGAACTCGTCCGGTCAGGGTGTACGCGGTGGCCAGGGAACCCCAGACCAACAGTGCGATGAATGTCACCTGTGCGTTGAAGAGCGCGGCGCTGATCGAGATGAGCGCGAACCGCTCCCCGATGGGCAGAATGACGATCTTCTTCGCCCAGCGAAGACCGGGGATCTTCTCCGTGCGGTGCGACAGCCGGACCACCAGGTGGCCGAGGCCGGCCCCCCGCCCGGTCGGCCGTGCGACGGGCTCGGGCGTGGGCGCCGCAGCGACCTGTGCGCCGTCGCCGGGTTCCGCCAGCGGGCGGGTCGGGCGCGGCTCCGGCTTGGCGCGGACCTTCCCCGCGGCGAAGGAGAAGTCCACCATGTGCCGGATGGTCTGCAGGATCAGGGTGGCGACGGCCAGGCCCCAGACGTCACCCGCATGCACCCCGCTGCCGACCGCCGCGGCGGTGGACCCGACCGCGAGGCCGGCATAGACGACGTACTCCTTGGCGCGGTCGAAGGTGGCGTCCAGCCAGGCCCCGAGGGTGCTGTACTGCCGGGTGTAGCGGGCCAGCTGCCCGTCCACGCAGTCGAAGACGAACGAGAAGTAGAACAGCACCGCGCCGACGACCATGCCGAGCCGGGTGCCTGCCGCGAACCAGACCGCGGCGACCACGGCTATCCACATGGAGAAGGACGTCACCATGTTGGGCGTGAGCTTGCGCTTGGCCGCCCAGCGCGCGATGTAGCGGGAGTAGGAACTGACCGCGTATGTGGTGAAGAATCCGTCGTTGCTCTTCACCGCGGCGTCGAGGCGGACCTTCTCCTCATCGACCGCCTCCACGGCGGTACGGGCCGCCGCGGCCTCCTCGAGGGTCAGCACCCGGTCGCAGACCAGGCCTCCGGCGCCCCGCGCGGTCACCCGTACTCCGGAACGGACCAGTCCGACCAGCAGCAGGGCGGTCACGTCATCGCCCACCGAGACCGTGGTGGCGAACGTCCCGGCCCCGGTCGGCTTCCCACCGAGGTCGCCGTCCACATCGTTGTCGACGAAGACCTCGAGGTGCTCGGTGATCCCGCCGGTCGTCGTGAGGACCGGGGCGGGCTCACTGAGCGCACCCGGAGTCTCCACCAGCGTGGCGAGCTCCTCGGCGGCGTCCGCGAGTGTCCCGGTCGCGGGCGGTGCGACCCGCAGCACTCCGCGGAAGACCCCGTCGGGGTTGGTCACCTGGTGGTGGCCGGACCCCGCCGAGTCGATCAGATGCCGGCTCACCCTGAGGGGAGGGCGGGTGGTGGTGAACGGTCCGGTCACCGCGGCCGCGGGGCCCTTGGCGCCGCGCTCCAGCCGGGTCAGCAGCTCATCGGTCGCGACGATGTCCCCGTGCAGGATGAGCATCGGTTCCGTCGCGGCCCGGGCCAGTCGCGCTATCTCTCGCAGATCCTGCGCCAAGTCGTCGGACTCGATGACCTGGTGAACGTCCGGTTGGTCCCCACTATCGTGAGGAGCGGACTGCGCGGAGGCATCGCGTGGCCGACAGCTGATCTTGCGGAGACCCGAGGCCATGTCTCGCCGGGCGATGACATGGATCTCCTGTACGTTGAGCGAGGCCAACTGCTCGAGCAGACGCTCCAGGAGCGACCTCTCGGCGTCGTACGCCAGACCGGCGGCGATCCCCAGCTCGTACGGTTCGGTGGCGACCACTACGGCCAACGTCATCGACGCCCTCCACGGCAGGACAGGTTATGCACCGCAAAGATTGGGATCATGGAAGCGGGCGCCCCCACAGCGTAGCGGCTCGCATGAGAACCCTTGTCGTGATCCTCGCCGGTGGCACGGGACAGCGCGTCGGGTCGGCGGTTCCCAAGCAATTGATCGAGGTGGCCGGTCGGCCGATCCTGTCGTACGCCATCGAAACGTTCGACACCTTCACCCACCGATTCACCCAGCAGCCCTCCGGGGAAGGCCCGCCCCCGGCCGCGCCGGGCATCGACGAGATCATCGTGGTGATGGCGCCGGGGTACGTGGACGTGGCCAAGGCGATCGCCGCACCCTACAGCCGGGTCTCCGCGGTGATCGAGGGCGGAGCGAGCCGTACCGAATCCACCCTTCGAGCGCTGACGGCCCTGGTCGCGGAGCCCGATGACACCCGGGTGCTCTTTCATGATGCGGCCCGTCCCTTCGTCGATCACGACGTGATCGGCCGGTGCCTGACGGCCCTGGACTCGTACGAGGCGGTGGCCGTCGGGATGCCCGTCGCCGACACGATCGTCGCGGTCACCGAGGACCTGGTGACCTCGATGCCGGCCCGCTCCGGGCTACGCCGGTTCCAGACCCCGCAAGGATTCCGTCTCGGCACGATCCGCAAGGCGTACGAGCTCGCGCTCGCCGACACCGCAGGACCCGTTCACCACGGTTCCGCCACCGACGACTGCGGGGTAGTGCACCACTATCTGCCGGACGTGCCCATCCCGGTCGTGGAAGGCAGCGAGCGCAACCTCAAGGTCACCCACCCCATGGACGTGTTCATCGCCGAACATCTGGCCGGGCACCCGCCGCTATGACTCCCACCACCACTCCGCTACTCCACCACCCCATTACCCCGCACCGCCGACCAGCCGCCGCATCCCGATGGGAGAACTCCATGATCTTCGCTTCTAGGCCGGCCGTCATCGGACACCGTGGCTCGGGTTCCGGTTCGGTCCCCGTCGCCGGCGTTCCGGCCACCCATCACCTGGTCGGCGGCGTGCCGCCGACCGGTGACGTGGCGGTCGGCGGAGCCGCGATGGGCGGCGGTGCCGCGGTCGATGACGACCTCGTGGTGGAGAACACGATCGCCTCGCTGCTCGCGGCGGTCCAGGCCGGGACCTCCTGGGTGGAGATCGACGTGCAGCGTACGGCGGATGACGAGCTCGTCCTGCGGCACGACCCGGTCACCGTCGAGGGGGATTTCGTGATCGAGCAGACCGCCGACTCCTGCGGGCTGCCGCGGCTGGGGGACATCTTCGACGCGCTGCCCACCTCGGTCGCCGTGGACGTCGATGTCAAGACGATCCTCGAGGACGCCGTCGACACACCGGCCCGGCGAACCGGCGCGCTCCTACTGCCCCTGCTGAAGGCCGAGGCCCGGCGCCGGCAGCTGCTGGTGACATCGTTCGACCCTGCGGTGCTCCTGCAACTGAAGGAGAACCTGCCGGGAGTGCCGCTCGGCCTGCTCACCTGGCTGGGGTTCCCGATGTGGCACGGCCTCGCCGCCGCGGCCGGGCTCGGCCTGCAGGCGGTCGGCCTGCATACCGGCTCGTTCCGGTTCGGGCCGGCCGACACGGAGCTCGGCCCTGATGCGGATGCGGCCGCGACGGCACCTCGCAAGCGGCATCGGCCGGTGGAGCACTCGGTCGAGGTCGCACACCAGGCCGGTCTGGAGGTGCTGGCCTGGTGTCCGAAGCCCGAAGACGCGCCGGGCTACGTCCGCGCCGGGGTCGATGCCCTGGTCGTAGACGACGTCCCCGGCACCCTCACCGTCGTGTGACGGGCAACCCGACCGCGCGCCTGATCGCTCAGGTTCACGGGGATCTCAAAGTGCTCACTGGGATCTGAAGGGTGAGGGACCAGGGGGTGGAGAGGCCCAGTCCGGAGGCTCCTGGCCCTCGCGGGCCGGGTGCCTTGGCGCGGTGCCGGGGCCTGCGGCGGAGCCCTGGCCGAGACCCGGTGCGGGGCCTGAAGCCGGTACGAAGCCGCCGTCGGGGGGCCCGTACTCATAGGCCTGCCGCACGGTCCGCGGCTCGCGTGCCCGCCATCGGGACGGCGACAGCGAGCCGACGAGGAGCAGCAGTCCGAGCACGAGGAGCACCCCGTACGGGCCGACGTACTGGTAGCCGCGGTCGAAGGTGTCCGGGAGCTTGTGGGAGCTGTGCCGCGTCATCCACACCGGCGCAACGGCCCAGAGCCCGCCGACACCGGTGAAGAGGAGGCCGGGGATCAGTGAGGCGAGCGGCGAGATCCGGGAGCCGACCAGCACTCCGAGGGTCACCCCGGTGAGGGTGAGAATCGCCACGGCCGTCCACTGACCGTTACCGCGAAAGAAGTACGTCTGGAAGAGGCGTGCGAGCCGATCGGTGCCGTAGAGCAGTCCGGCCGCGATCACCGGGGCCAGGATCACACCTGCGATCAGGCCCAGTACATGCCGTAGACCGTTGGGCATCGCTACCTCCTCGGCCCGCAACAGGGCCGGACTTGGCGCGTGGCGCGCCGATCAGGTCAGCAGCGTAGCCCTCGATCTGGATGATTCAGGCTATTTACAAAGGATGTTCTGGGTAGCGGTCCTAGCCGCCGGCTGCTGGCCTGCACCGGTAGCGGCAGCTGCGGCGGCGGTCAACTTGACCTTCTTCGCGCCGGCCCAGTTTCCGCCCACGAGCACCTGGATGGTGTTGCCGAGGGAGGCCACCTTCTTGACCTTGGCCCCCGGAATCGCCGCCGCGAGGGTCTTGGCGGAGTCCTCGCGCCCGGGGCCGTACTGGATCTGTGTGGTCTTCATACCGGTCGTCTTGGCGATGCCGGGGACCACCACCGGCACGAAGCCCGCCTTCCTCAGGTCGTTGGCCGACTGACGCGCGACCCCCCGGGTGCCGACGCCGTTGAGCACCCGGACGGTGATCTGGGCAGGCGAGACGGTCAGGTCGTCCTTGGGCTTGGGCTTGGCCTGCGGCTGTGCCTGTCCGGGGGTGACCGTCGGCGTGGGCTTGATGAGCGGCTGGTCCTTCTTGAAGTGGGCGAAGAGATCAGCTGCCGCACGGTTGTCCCAGAGCACCGTCGACTGTGGCTGCCGGAAGTTCCACATCACCACGTTGTAACCGGGATTCGACAGCGGCACCTTGGCGAAGGCGACGCTGTCGGTGGAGAGGCTCTTCATCTGGTCGGCCAGCGCGGGCATGTTCTTGGCCAGACCCTTGTCGACGCGTACGGCCTTGAGCGCGGCAGAGAGGAACTTCGCGGACTTGATCGGGTCACTCAGGGTGTTGGAGCTGAGCGCCTTCTTCATCATCGTCGACATGAACTGCTGCTGGCGGTCGATCCTGCCCAGGTCGGTGCCGTCACCGAGCGTGTAACGAGCCCTGGCGAAGCCGAGCGCCTTCACGCCACCCACGTCGGGATGCTTCCCTGCCGACAGTTGCAGTCCGCTCTTGGGGTCGTTGATCGCCTGCTCGGTGCAGATGTCCACACCGCCCAGGGCGTCGACCATCTTCACGAAGCCGAAGAAGTTGACCTCGATGTAGTGATCGATGGCCACTCCGGTGGCGCTCTTGATCGTGGCCACGGTGAGATCCGGCCCACCGAACTGGTAGGCCCAGGTCAGCTTGCCGTATCGGGCCGGTACCTGGCTGTTCTTGGCACCTTCCGAGCCATTCGACTTGTGCGCCGGGATCATGACGTAGGAGTCGCGGGGCAGGCTGACGATCGAGATCTTGTCGTGGTCGGCCGACACGTGCACCAGCATCATCGTGTCGGAGCGCTCACCGGGCTCATGGCCGAGATGCAACTCCTGCTGCTGCGCCTTGGTCAGACCCTCCCGCCGGTCCACCCCGGCGACCAGGATGTTCATCGCCCCCTTGGGACCGTCGTTCTTGCCCTTGCCCAGGCCGCCGACACCGACCTTGTCGATGCTCCCGGTGATATAGGCCTGGAACGCCCAGGCCCCGCCGGAGGTGACCAGCACGAAGCCCGACATGACCGCGGAGATCAACAGGAATCTGCGCTGCCGCCTGGCGCTCACCAGGCTCCGGCGTGGCGCCCTGCTGTCCACTCCCGGCCCATCGGGCCGGCGATGGCTGCGTGGGGCGGGGACCGAAACCCGGGGCGCCCGGGTGTCGTCGATCGCGACCCCCGCGGGCTCGCCGTCATCGGAGACGCCGAAACCGCCGGTACCGTCGGGGCCGTTCTCCCCGCCCTGCGTGCCCGGTCGCGGCCGGAAATAGCGCTCGAACGATTCCCCATCGCTCTCATCGGCCATGCTCGACACCGCCTCCCGGCGCCTGGTCAGGCGCCCCCTGGTTCGGTTTCGCCCACATCCACCAGATAAAGGACGCTCGAAACCGTACGTTCGTTGCCTGCAACCCGGGCTTCGTACAGTAGCGTGGCGACGTCATGAAACCGTCCCCCAACGCGCAGAGCGGCAGCGAAGTGAGTGTCGACCAGCGCACCTGGCCGGCCGTCTCGGTGATCATGCCAGTCCTCAACGAGGAACGGCATCTGTCCGACGCGGTTGGGTGCATCATGCAGCAGAGCTATCCCGGTGAGCTGGAGCTCGTGCTTGCCGTCGGCCCGTCCCGGGACCGCACGCAGCAGATCGCCAACCAGCTCGCCGCCGAGAATCCGCGGGTCATCGTGGTGTCCAACCCCACGGGCCGTACCCCGCAGGGATTGAACATCGCGATCAAGGCTTCGCAGTACTCGATCCTGGTGCGCGTGGACGGGCATTCACTGCTGCCGTCCGACTACGTGCGCGCCGCGGTCGAGACCATGGAGGAGACCGGGGCCGACAACGTCGGCGGCATCATGGCCGCTGAGGGTGTCACGCCGTTCGAGAAGGCCGTGGCCCGGGCGATGACCTCCAAGATCGGCGTGGGGAACGCACGGTTCCACACGGGCGGCGAGGCCGGCGAGGTCGAGACCGTCTACCTCGGCACCTTCCGGCGCACCGCCCTGGAGCGGGTCGGCGGCTATGACGAGACGTTCGTGCGGGCCCAGGACTGGGAGATGAACCACCGCATCCGGCAGAGCGGCGGCAGGGTGTGGTTCACCCCCCGGATGAAGGTCACCTACCGGCCCCGCCCCAACCTGCGGGCGCTGGCCAAGCAGTACTTCCACACCGGCCGCTGGCGGCGGGTCGTCGGCCGCGAGCACCAGGGCACGCTCAACCTGCGCTATCTCGCCCCACCGATCGCCGTGATCGCCATGGCGTGCGGCGTGGTGGGCGGGGCTTTCGGGTTCTGGCTCGGCTGGATCATCCCGGGCGGTTACTTCGCCGCCGTGGCGATCGGTTCGATACCGACCGGCCGTGGGTTGCCAACGGCGGCCTGGGCGCGACTGCCGCTGGTGTACGCCACCATGCACATCTCCTGGGGCCTCGGTTTCCTCACCAGCCCGCCTCGCCTCGGCCAGCCCAAGGTTTAGGGCTGGCCGGTGCCTGCCTAGGGGGACCAGCTTCCATCACTGAGCCGCCGGTCTTCGTGCCTATTTCAGGAGTTGGCGGGCCATGACGACGCGCTGGATCTGGTTGGTGCCCTCATAAATCTGGGTGATCTTGGCATCCCGCATCATGCGTTCCACCGGGAAGTCACCGGTATAGCCATAACCGCCCAAGAGCTGCACCGCGTCCACCGTCACATCCATCGCCACATCCGAAGCCAGGCACTTGGCCGCCGACGACACGAACGTCAAATCCGCGACCCTCTCCCCCCGCATCGCCCGCTCCGACTTCGCCGCCGCGTGATACGTCAGCTGCCGGGCGCCCTCCAGCCGCATCGCCATATCAGCGACCATGAACTGCACCCCCTGAAAATCCGCGACCGCCCTCCCGAACTGCCGGCGCTCCTTCACATACCCGATCGCGTAATCCAACGCACCCTGCGCGATGCCCAGCGCCTGCGCGGCGATCGTGATCCGGGTATGATCCAACGTCGCCAGCGCCGTCTTGAAACCAGTGCCCTCCGCGCCGATCATCCGATCCGCCGGAATCCGCACATCCTCCAAGATCACCTGACGGGTCGGTGACCCCTTGATCCCCAGCTTGCGCTCCTTCGGCCCGAACGAGACCCCCACATCACCCTTCTCCACCACGAACGCCGAAATCCCCCGCGCACCCACCGACGGATCCGTCACCGCCATCACCGTGTAGAACTCCGACACCCCCGCATTCGTGATCCACATCTTCGTGCCGTTCAACACCCAGTGGCCACCATCACGCACCGCCCGCGTCCGCATCGCCGCCGCGTCCGAACCCGCCTCCGCCTCCGACAACGCATACGAGAACATCGCCTCACCCCGCGCCACCGCCCCCAGATACCGCTTCTTCAGATCCTCCGACCCCGACAACAAAACCGGCACCGTACCCAGCTTGTTCACCGCCGGGATCAACGACGACGACGCACACGCCCGCGCGACCTCCTCGATCACGATCACCGCCGCCAAAGCATCACCACCCACACCCCCATAAGCTTCCGGAATGTGCACCGCATGCAGATCACCCCGCACCAGCGCATCCAAAGAATGCCGCGGGAACACCGCCCTCTCATCCACCTCCGCCGCACGAGGAGCGATCTCAGCGGCGGCCAGCTCACGAACCGCCTGACGAAGAAGCTCATGCTCCTCCGCCGGGGCATATGCGGGAAAGTCTGCGTTCATGTCGCAGATGCTACCCGCCAGTAGACTGCGCAATTGGTGCAAGGGGGCACCGCCTAGAGAGGAGAGGCCTTGAGCCTGCGGTTGACGGTGATCGGCACCGGTTATCTCGGTGCCACCCATGCGGCGTGCATGGCGGATCTAGGTTTCGAAGTCCTCGGCCTCGATGTCGACAAGGACAAGATCGACCGGCTGGCCGCCGGCGATCTGCCGGTCTTCGAGCCAGGGCTGGAAGCCGTGCTACAGCGCAACCTGAAGAACGGGCGGCTGCGCTTCACCACCTCCTATGACGAAGTCGCCGAATTCGGGGACGTGCACTTCATCTGTGTCGGCACCCCGCAGAAGGCGGACGAGTACGCCGCGGATCTGACCTATGTGGACGAGTCGCTCAGCGCTCTCGCCCATCGGCTGGAGCGCCCTTGCCTGGTGGTCGGCAAGTCCACCGTGCCGGTGGGCACCGCGGCCCGGCTGGCCAAGCGGCTGGCCCAGCTGGCCCCCGTCGGCGAAGAAGCCGAGCTGGCCTGGAACCCGGAGTTCCTGCGCGAGGGCTTCGCGGTCCAGGACACGTTGCACCCGGACCGGATCGTCGCCGGAGTCCTGTCCGAGCGGGCGGAGAAGACGCTCCGCGAGGTCTACGCCTCCATGATCACAAGTGGCACGCCGTTCATCGTCGCCGACTACCCCACTTCCGAGCTGGTCAAGGTCGCCGCGAACGCCTTCCTCGCCACCAAGATCTCGTTCATCAACGCCATGGCCGAGGTCTGCGAAGCCGCCCACGCCGATGTGACGAAGCTCTCCGAGGCCCTTTCCTACGACGACCGGATCGGCGGCAAGTACCTCGGCCCGGGGCTGGGTTTCGGCGGCGGTTGCCTGCCCAAGGACATCCGCGCCTTCATGGCCCGCGCCGGTGAGCTCGGCGTCGACCAGGCCCTGTCGTTCCTGCGCGAGGTCGACGCGATCAACATCCGCCGTCGGCTCCGGATGGTGGACCTCGCCCGCGAGCTCATGGGGGGATCCTTCATCGGCCGTACGGTCGGGGTGCTCGGCGCGGCGTTCAAGCCCAACTCCGACGACGTACGGGACTCGCCCGCGCTAGACGTCGCCGCCTCCATCCGCGCTCAGGGCGGGGACGTCACGGTGTACGACCCGCAGGCGCTGAACAACGCCCGCCGGGCCCAGCCCGACCTCAACTTCGGCGAGTCCACCCTCGACGCGGTCCGCGACGCCCACGTCATCCTGCTGCTCACCGAGTGGGCCGAGTTCCGCGACATGGATCCCGACACGCTCGGCGCCGTGGTGACGGAGAAGAACATCGTGGACGGCCGCAACGCGCTCGACCCCGAGGTCTGGCGCACCGCCGGCTGGAACTACCGCGCCCTGGGCCGCCCCTGACTCCCGGGAATCTCTGGGAATCTCTGGGCGGTCATGGTGTTGTACCCCGCATGGGTGATGGCTTTGCGGACCAGAGTGTGATCAAGCGACTGCTGTCAGAGTCGAAGACCTGGGCCTTCGTCGGCCTTAGTGACAATCCAGACCGAACGGCGTACGACCAGGCCCAACTGTTGCAGACGCGCGGCAAACGGATCGTGCCGATCCATCCGGCCGCGCGGACCGTACTGGGCGAGCAGGGCTATGCGTCGCTGGCCGACGTGCCCCACCCGGTCGACGTCGTCGGTGTCTACCGGCAGGCCAAGCATGCCGGCGAGGTCGTCGACCAGGCGATCGCGGCGGGTGCCAAGGCCGTCTGGCTACCGTTGGACGTCATTGACGAGGCCGCGGCCCGGCGGGCCCTCGAAGCCGGGCTGGACGTCGTCATGGACCGCTGCCCCGCCATCGAATGGGCCCTCCGCCGCTGACTCCGTCAGGCGGTCATGTGAGCCGCAAAAGGGGCGCACTGAGGGTTGAGTCCGCCGAGACGGACAACCCCACCCCAGGACGAGCTGAGGCCGCAGAGCGGGTACCTCAGGGCGAGGTGAGGCCGCGGAGACGTGCGCCCTTGGCCTTGGCCTGCTCGTAGAGGTCCTGCTGGAAGGCCGTCATCTTGGCCTGGAGGGCTTGGTCGGCCGTCGCCAGGATCCGTACCGCCAGCAGGCCCGCGTTGCGGGCGGCGCCCACGGCGACCGTCGCCACCGGGACCCCGGCGGGCATCTGCACGATGGACAGCAGCGAGTCCATGCCGTCGAGGTACTTCAGCGGCACCGGCACCCCGATCACCGGTAGCGGGGTCACCGAGGCGAGCATGCCCGGGAGATGCGCCGCACCACCCGCGCCCGCGATGATCACGCGGAGCCCTCGGGTGGCGGCCTCCGAGCCGTACGCGATCATGTCGTGCGGCATCCGGTGTGCGGAGACGACATCGGCCTCGAAGGGCACGCCGAACTCCTCGAGCGCCTCGGCCGCGGCCTGCATGACCGGCCAGTCCGAGTCGCTCCCCATCACCACACCGACCAGCGGCGTTGTCATGCCCAATCCCCCTCTTTCACGACCGACTCTCCGCCCCATCACGAGGGGGAAGGGCCCCAGCGTAGGTAGTCGGCGGCGTGGCGGGCGCGTTCGCGCACCTCGTCGAGGTCGTCGCCGAGGGCGGTGACATGGCCGATCTTGCGGCCCGGGCGTACGCCCTTGCCGTAGAAGTGAACCTTGATCGCCGGATCATGGGCCATCACGTGGATGTAGCGGGAGTAGACGTCGGGGTCGGTGCCACCGAGGACGTTGGCCATCACGACGTACGGCGCGGTGGGTGTGGTGGTGCCCAGCGGCAGGTCGAGCACGGCACGCAGGTGCTGCTCGAACTGGGAGGTACGGGCGCCCTCGATGGTCCAGTGACCAGAGTTGTGCGGGCGCATCGCCAGCTCGTTGACCAAGATCCCCCCGGCCGACGTTTCGAAGAGTTCGACGGCCAGCAGGCCCACGACGCCCAGCTGATCGGCGATGTCCAGGGCAAGGCGCTGGGCCTGCACGGCGAGCTCGTCGTCCAGCCCGGGGGCGGGGGCGATCACCTCATGGCAGATCCCGTCGCGCTGGACGGTCTCGACGATCGGGTATGCGGCGCCCTGACCGTACGGGGACCTGGCCACCAGCGCGGCCAGCTCCCGGCGGAACGCGACATGCTCCTCGGCCAGCAGCCCGACGCCTTCCGCGGCGGCACGGGCCACCACGGTCGCGGCCTCGTCCGGCGAGCCACAGACCCACACGCCCTTGCCGTCGTAACCGCCCCGGGTGGCCTTGAGCACGACCGGCCAGCCCGTCTGTCCGGCGAAAGCCTCGACCTCGGCCGCCGAGGAGATCACGGCGAACCTGGGGCAGGGCGCGCCCAACGCCGAGAGCCGCTCGCGCATCACCCGCTTGTCCTGGGCGTGCAGCAGTGCGGCGGACCCCGGCCGGCAGGTGACCCCGGCGGCCTCCAACGCCTTGATGACGGGGCCGGGCACCTGCTCGTGGTCGAAGGTCACCACATCGACGCCCTTGGCGAACGACTGCAGATCATCGAGCGTGTCGGGGTCGCCGATCCGTACGTCCGCGCAGGCTCGGGCCGCGGAGTCATCGGCGGATTCGCTGAGCACTCGCAGCGTCACGCCGAGCCCGATCGCGGCCTGCTGCGTCATTCGGGCGAGCTGACCCCCGCCCACCATCCCGACAATCGGCATCTGACCTGGATCTCTCACGCTCGAAAGAGTAGCCGGAGCTCGGTGGAGGTATGCCAGCAGGTCTTCGGGGGTATGTCCGAAATGACTGGGGTTGTGAACGAGTAGCGCTCTCCGTGCGTCTGACTAAACATGACCTCCGTGTCAGAGGCGCGTGGGTGCGCCATTGCCCGCCTCGGGAATGATCAGGGAATTCTGCGATGGCGGTCATACGTTGGGGTGGCGATGCCACAATGATCGCGGCGAAGGCCGCCGCGATCGGCGGCGAGCCGGTATTCCATACGAAAACCGCTGGGCCGCACGGGACTCCCATCCCCGTGGTGCTTCAGCCTGCTGATGTCCAGAGGGAAGGTCTTTCTTCGTGAGCTTCATCGCTGGTCTCAACCGGAGGTTCGCGCATCTCAAGCGCGAGCTCGCGAAATTCGGCAGTGTCGGCGCGATCGCCTTCGTCATCACTTTCGGGATCTTCAACGCCCTGCACCAGAGCGCCGGTGTGGGCCCCATCTCCTCCAACGTGATCGCCACCGTGGTGGCCACCACGTTCGCCTACTTCGCGAACCGCTACTGGACGTTCCGGCACCGGGATCGCACCGGCTTGGGCCGTGAGTACCTGCTCTTCTTCGTCCTCAACGGCATCGGCCTGGTGATCAGCTCGCTGTTCGTCGGTTTCACCACGTACGTGCTGGACCTCGAAGGCGTCATCCCCTCCAACGCCGCCTTGATCGTCGGCACGGGGGTGGCCACGCTCTTCCGGTTCTGGTCGTACAAGAAGTGGGTGTTCCTGCCCACGACGGTGCCCGTGGTCGACCCGCACACCGGCATGCCCGCCGGGGCCGAAGTTCCCTCGCCTGTCGGCGACGGCCGGTCCACACGGCCCTCCACCCCCCATCGGGCCAACTCCCACGTGGTCGGCCCACGACCGGTGACCGACGACCACGCCGAGTTCCGCCGCGTCACCCAGTCCCGCTGAGCACCCTCAGACAGGTCCGCTGACCACTCGTTCGTTGGCGAGGCGGGCCTCGGTCGCCTTACGCAAAAAGATGGCAAAGCATGCGGGCCGCGATCGTACGAGTTCCAGCCGGCCTCCGTCGACCGAGACCAGCGACCGGGCCAGATAGAGCCCGAGACCTGTGCCCTTGCCACCGGTGACGGTGCGTTCGAACACGCGGCGCTCGATCTCGGGGGGCACGCCCGGCCCCTCATCGCCGACCTCGATCACGACCGAGGCATTGGTGACCTTGGTGTGCAGGGTCACGGTCCCCGCGCCGTGCACCAGTGAGTTGTCCAGCAGCGTGGCGATGATCTGGGAGAGCCCGGCCGGTGTGATGACCGCGACGAGCTCGCGCTCGCCGGTGAGGCGGACCTCACGGCCGTCTCGGCTGAAGATCGGCTGCCACTCCTCGACCTGCTGAGCGACGATCTCGTCGATCCCGGCGGGGACGGCCGCCCCCGTACGGTCATGCCGGGCCCGGGCCAGCAGCTGCTCCACGACCGCGACCAGCCGTTCGACCTGGGCGAGCGCCGCGGAGCCCTCCTCCCGGACGACATCCGGATAGTCCGCCGCCTCGACCATCTCGTCCAGCCGCATGGTGAGCGCGGTCAGCGGCGTACGGAGCTGGTGGCTGGCGTCGGAGGCGAATTCCCGGCTGGCCGCGAGCAGATCGGCGATCCGGACCGCACTGCGGTCCAGCACCTCCGCCACCCGGTCCACTTCGGGAATGCCGTAGCGCCGTCGGCGGGGACGGGCGTTCCCGGTGCCCAGCCGATCCGCGGTCTCGGCGAGGTCGATCAGCGGCAGGGTCAGCCTGCGGGCCTGCACCATCGCCAGCCCGACCGTCACCGCGACGCCGAGCAGAACGAGACTGCCGATGAGCAGCATCGACCGGAGGGCGTCGTCCTCTACCTGCGAGGCCTCTTCGGAGACCTCGACCTGGATGCCCGCCGTTGATCGGCGGTCGGAGATGACGGGAGTGCCCTTGGGCGGTGCGGTACCCGCGGTGATCAACGTGTCGTCCGGTAGGCGGACCACGATGTACCGGCCGGGGAATTCTTGTGCGATCAGGTCTTTGGTGATCGGCTGCTTGGATTCCAGCCGGAACTGCACCCCGGCGAGGACCGCCGCGGCCTCCCGTTCCAGGGACTGCTGGGCCTCCTCGTGGATGAGCCGGTTGGTCGCGTAGGCGAGGGGGATGCCGAGCAGCAGGATCGCAACGACCGCGACCGCGAGCGTCGACAGAAGCAGCCGGCGCCTCATCGGAGCTCCTTAGGTTGTCTGTCGGGGAGGCCGCGTCACTACGCGGAGATAGGTAACCGCGCGGGCGTTTCACCCTCGGGATGGAGAGTGAACGCCCGCGCGCACACGGCGCACAGAGACCCGGAGCCGACCACGACGAACGGCTAGTCGCCGCGCTCGAAGCGGAATCCGACTCCCCGCACGGTCGTGATGTAGCGAGGGCTGCCGGCATCGTCCCCTAGCTTGCGCCGCAACCACGATATGTGCATGTCGAGGGTCTTTGTGGAACCCCACCAGTTGGTATCCCATACCTCCCGCATGATCTGTTCTCGGGTGACGACCTTTCCGGCGTCCCGGACGAGCACCCGGAGCAGATCGAATTCCTTGGTGGTCAGTTGCAGCTCCTGTTCCCCCATCCAGGCACGGCGTGATTCCGCATCGATGCGGACGCCCTGCACGATCGGGGTCTCGGTGCTGCCCCGGCGCAGGAGCGCCCGCACCCGGGCAAGCAGTTCGGCAAGCCGGAACGGCTTGGTGACATAGTCGTCGGCACCCGCGTCGAGGCCGACGACGGTGTCGACCTCGTCGGCGCGGGCGGTCAGGATCAGGATGGGAACTCCGTGTCCTTCGGAACGGACCCGGCGTGCCACCTCGAGCCCGTCAAGCTCTGGTAGCCCGAGGTCGAGAACGATGAGATCCACACCGCCCCCGAGCGCCCGCTCCAGAGCCTGCGGCCCATCGGGGCTGACTTCGACGTTGTACCCCTCCCGTCGCAGTGCGCGAGCGAGGGGCTCGGAGATGGACATGTCGTCCTCGGCGAGCAGTACTGAGGTCATGCCTTGATGTTAGGACCAATGATGAACGTTTCCCGGCTACGAGGAAGCCCTTGACCTGTGGTTTGCCACTCGTAGTACTTCCTCGAACACGGCGTAACGGTGCATAGATGGGTAACTACCCGTAGTGGCGCCCTCCGCGAGTGGGACAGTCTGAAATACTTGCGCGCTCCAGCCACCCCCGGGAATGCACTCGACCCTCCCTGGAGAGAACGGAAGAGCTCGTCCTTGCCCGCACGAGAGACCGACCGGCGTTTCGTCTGGCCTCCCTATCTGACGGCCCTCACGTTCTTTGGGCTGTACAGCATCTACTCCCTGCTGCGTCATGCGCAGCTCGGCACCGCTGGCTACGATCTGGGGATCTTCGATCAGGCGATCCACGCCTACGCGGACTTCCACGCGCCGGTGGTGCCGCTCAAGGGACCCGGCTTCAACCTGCTCGGCGATCACTTCCATCCGGGCCTGATCGTGCTCGTGCCGCTGTACTGGCTGTGGGCCGACGCGGGCATGCTGCTGATCGCCCAAGCGGCCCTCATGGCGATCTCCATCATCCCGATCGCCCGGCTGGCGGTCCGCCGGCTCGGTACCGGGGCGGGTATCGCGGTCGCCGTCGCCTATGGCCTGTCCTGGGGGATCCAGGGCGCGATCGGATTCGACTTCCACGAGGTCGCGCTGGCCGTGCCGCTGCTCGCGTACGCCATGACCTCGCTGGCCGACGAGCGCTGGAAGTCCGCCGCGCTGTGGACCATCCCGCTGCTGCTGGTCAAGGAGGACATGGGCTTGACCGTCGCGGCGGTCGGCGGCTATCTGCTCCTGCGTCGGCAGTGGCGGCTCGGCATCGCCCTGATCGTCGGAGGCCTGGCGGCGCTGGCGCTCATCCTGCTGGTGGTGATCCCGCACTTCAGCCCGTCCGGCGAGTACCGCTACTGGGGTTCCGTGGAGCAGGGCGGAGATCAGGACCTCTTCCAGCAGTTACTGAATCTCCCGGGCAGCTTCGTCGATCATCCGAGCAAGTTCATCCTGCTGCTCTGCCTGCTCGGTATGACCGCCTTCGCCGCGCTCCGCTCACCGCTACTGATCGTCGCCGCCCCCGTGGTGTTGTACAGGCTCGCCTCGAACAATCCGCTGTACTGGAGTGTCGGCTTCGTCCACTACAACGCGATCTTGATGCCGATCGTCTTCGTCGCGTTCCTCGACGCTCTCGGCACGCTCGGCCGCAGTTATCACCCGGCCGTCCGCCGCTATGCCCGGTTGTCCGTCGCCGCATCCTTGGTGTTCGCGATGGGGGTACTGCCGCAGTTCGCCCTCTGGCGCTTCACCAGCCCCGACTTCTACCGGTTCTCACCGCATGTGACCGCGGCCCATGATCTGCTGCGGCGGATCCCGGACGGGGCCACGGTCGCCGCCGGCGACTACCTGGCCCCGCAGTTGACGGACCGCTGTGCCGTCATCCTCTTTCCCGACCGGTTCCGCCGTGTCACCGACTGGGTCATCGTCGACAGCACCCAGTTGTCCGTCGCACCCGCCCCCGAGGCGCAGCAGAGAGCCGCCCTGAAGGCTCTTCCCGGCCAGGGCTACCGGCTGGTCGGCGATCAGGACGGCATCCTGCTCTTCCACCGCGGTTAGCCCTAGGGCGTGTCCACCACCGCGACCGACGATCCGGGCAGTTCCAGCTCTCCCCCCTCCAGCCGTACGGCCGGTGCGGAGGCGAGCAGCAGCCGGTCCGCCGGCACCGCCAGGCGTACGGTCTCCCTTCCCAGGTTGGCGGCGACCCGCAGCGTCCCCCGGGTCAGCAGCAGCCAGCCGGCGGCCTCGTCGACGTCCACCTGGACCTTGGTCAGCCGGGGATCGGTCAGTTCTGCCCGGGCCCGGCGTAGCGCGATCAAGGCCTTGTACCACTCGAGCAACTCCCGATGGTGCGGCTTATCCGGTTCCGTCCAGTCCAGCACCGACCGCCGGAACGTATCCACCGCCTGTGGATCGGGCACCTCGTCGGCGCGGCTTGCCTCGCCTCCGGGGACCGCCCCCCAGTCGTGCCGGGCGAACTCCCGCCGTCGGCCCTCGGTCACCGCCCGGGCCAGCTCCGGCTCGAGGTGGTCGGTGAAGTAACACCACGGCGTGGCGGCGCCCCACTCCTCCCCCATGAAGAGCATCGGCGAGTACGGCGAGGTCAGCAGCAGCGCCGCGCCGATCTTGAGGCGATCGGGGGCCAGGCTCGCCGACAGCCGGTCGCCGACCGCGCGATTGCCGATCTGGTCGTGGTTCTGCAGAAAGCCGACGAACCTGTACGCCGGCGTACGGAGCAGATCGACCGGCCGGCCATGGCGACGGCCCCGGAACGATGACCAGGTGTCGTCATGGAAGAACACCCTGGTCAGGACCTTCGCCAGCGCCGCCATCGAGCCGAAGTCGCCGTAGTAACCGTGGCGTTCCCCGGTCAGCGCGCTGTGCAAGGCATGGTGAAAGTCATCGCTCCACTGCCCGTCCAGCCCGAACCCGCCCGCCTCCCGCGAAGTGACCAGTCGCGGATCGTTCAGATCGGACTCGGCGATGAGGAACAGTTCCCGGCCCAACCGGGCCTTCAGCGCGCCCACTTCGGTCGCGAGCTCTTCGAGAACGTGCACCGCCCGGTGATCGTTGATGGCATGTACGGCGTCCAGCCGCAGCCCGTCCAGGTGATGGTCGCGGAGCCACATCAACGCGTTCCCGATGACGAAGGCCCGCACCTCGTCGGAGCCCGGCTGGTCGAAATTGACCGCCGCCCCCCACGGCGTCTGGTGTGCCTCGGTGAAGTAGGGTCCGTACCGGCTCAGATAGTTGCCGCTCGGCCCGAGGTGGTTGTAGACGACATCGAGGACGACCGCCAGCCCTCGGCCGTGGCAGGCGTCGACGAACCTCTTCAGCCCGTCCGGACCGCCGTACGGATCGTGCACCGCCCACAGGTGGACCCCGTCGTAGCCCCAGCCGTGCCGTCCCGGGAACGCCGCCACCGGCATGAGTTCCACCGTGTCGACCCCCAACTCCACCAGGTGGCCGAGTCGCTCGATCGCCGCGTCAAAGGTGCCCTCCGGCGTGAAAGTGCCGAGGTGCAGCTCGTACAGGACGCCGCCCGCCAGGGGCCTCCCGCGCCAGTGCCGGTCCGTCCACTCGAACCGATCCTGGTCATAGACCCGGCTGCGCCCGTGCACCCCATCCGGCTGCCACCGCGACCGTGGATCCGGCAGCGGCCCGTCCCCGTCCAGATAGAACCCGTAGTCGGTCCCATGTCCCGCCGCGGGGACCTCGGCCGCCCACCACCCCGGCCGTCCGGTGGGCCGCATCTCCTGCCGGGCGCCGACCCCCGGCCCGACCTCTACCTCGACCCGCTCCGCCTCGGGAGCCCACACCTCGAACTTCGTCACCGTGGCCGCCCTCCTCCACCCGCCGCCGTCGTCACGGGTCGGTCGGCTGGACGAGGAGGGCCACGGGCAGCCGATCCAGCAGGTCGGCGAGGCGTAGGACCGGTCCACGGTGAACGGCGTGAGTCAGAGCGTCCCGAAAGGAGGCATCGGGCACTGTCAGGGTGGTTTCGTGCCAACCGCCCCTGCGCTGGAGGCCGTGTGGCAGCCGGGTGGCGACGGTGAGGGAACGACCGCGGCGGAAGGCCACGACATGCCCGGCCGCGGGACCCTCGGCGAGGAGCGGCTCATAGGCCGCCGCCTCGGACGAGCTCCGGTGGCCAGGCTCTTCGCCGAGATCTCGGCCCGGCTCGGAGACCGGACCGAACCAGGCGGGATGAGTTCGGCGTAGCCGCAGCGCCCGGGAGGTGACCAGGAGCTTCTCGTCGTCAAGATCCAGGGGAGGCTCGCCGATGTCCAACCGGGCCAGCCGCTCGCGGCGGTGCGCGTAGTCGACCGGCCGCCGGTTGTCCGGGTCGACCAGGGCCTGACCGATCAGCTCGCATCCCTGGTAGACGTCGGGGACGCCGGGCATGGTCAGCTGGACCAGCTTCTGGCCCAGGGTGTTGACCCGGGCGTACGGCGCGAGCGAGGACACGAACTCCGACAGCTCGGTCACCAGTTCAGGGTCGGCGAGGACCGCTCGCGCATAGGAGAGAACGTCCCGCTCGTAGGCAGGGTCCTGATCGGTCCAGGAGGTCCGGGTCTTGGCCTCGCGCATGGCCTTGGTGAGGTACTCCGTCAGCCGGTCACCGTCGAGCGGCCAGGCGCCCACCAGGGTCTGCCACATGAGGTATTCCAGGTCCGGCTCCAGCCCCGAGACCGCCGCTCGCTTGCGCCAGCGGGTCACGGCCACCGTCCACTGCTCCGGAACTTCGGCGAGCACGGCCAGCCGGGCCCGGACGTCCTCCTGGCGTTTGGTGTCGTGTGTCGACAGGGTCGTCATGGTGGCCGGCCAGTCGCGGGCCAGCCGGGTGCAGTAGGAGTGGAACTCCTCGGGCGGTACGGAGAACAGGGAGGGATCGCCACCGACCTCGGTGAGCGCCACCAGCCGGGACCAGCGATAGAAGGCGGTGTCCTCGACCCCCTTGGCCATCAGCGGAGCGGAGGTCTGCTGGAACCGTACGGCGAACTCCGCGGGCAGCGCGGCGCTGCCGACGCCGCCGAGAACGAGCTCGGCCACCGTGTCGAGCAGCGGGTGCAGCCCGGCCGGCAGCCGGGTCCTGGCCTGGCCCGCGGCCTGGCCGATGATCTGCACGGAGGTGCTGGGAGGTTCCTCGCCGGGCACGACGTACGCCCGGTAGACGGGCATGGCGACCAGCAATTCGACGAGCACCTGCCGCAGCGCACCGGAGTCGTACGACGGCAGGCACCGGCAGAGCACACGATGCAGGCGTTCCAGCTCAATACGGAGCCCGTCCTCGATCGCATGCCGCTTGGCCTCCTCCTCGACCCGGTCGAAGCCGCTCTCATGCGGCACCGGCCTGGTCGCCTCGGGCCCGGTCGCCGCCTGATCGGCGCCGGTGAAGGCGAGATAGGCCTCGGTGAGCGGCCCTTCTCCGGCAGGGTCGATGAACAGGCCTCCGACGCGGCCGAGCGCGTCGTACCCGGTGGTTCCGGCACACGGCCAGTCGGCCGGCAACCGTTCCGGCCCGATGAGGATCTTCTCGACCACGACCCAGGTGTCCGGGGCGTTCTCCGCGAGCATCCGTAGATAGCCGCGCGGATCGGTGAGCCCATCGGGATGATCGATGCGCAGCCCGTCGATCAGTCCCTCCCTGGTGAGCCGGAGCAGCACGGCATGGGTCTGGTGGAAGACCTCCGGCGCCTCCACCCGCAACCCGATGAGAGTGGAGATGTCGAAGAACCGGCGGTAATTGGGCCCCTCCCGCCAGTACGCCAGCCGGTAGTGGTCGTCCGGCAGCGGAAACGTATGACCGAAGTAGCGGAGTACCCCGCCCTCAGGCCGGAGGTCGTCGAGGCACTCGTCGTACGGTCCGCCGAGCACCGGCAGCACGATCCGTTCGCCCTCGATGTCGAACCAGGAGGCGTACGGCGAGCCCGGGCCGTCACGGAGCACCGACCAGAGCGGGCGGTTCAGTCTCTCGGGCTCGGGGACGGCCATGTGGTTCGGGACCACATCGACGATCATCTTCAGCCCGTACGAGTGAAATCGGGCCGCCATCGCGCGGAATCCCGCCTCACCCCCCAGATCGTCGGACACCCGGGAGTGGTCCACGACGTCGTAACCGTGGGCGGAGCCGGGCGCGGCCTGCAGAATCGGCGACAGGTAGACGTGTGAGACGCCCAGCCCGGCCAGATAGTCCGCGATCGCCGAGGCATCGGCGAATCCGAACTCACCACGCAACTGCAAGCGGTAGGCACCGGAGGCCGGCCGTTCGACAGGTTCAGACACGACGGAGTACCTGGGTGGACCGCGCATCCACTTGGACGATCTCGCCGGCCTTGACCGCCGCCCGTTCATCCGCCGCCGTCGGAATGGGCGCCGCGGTATCGATCTCCTTGCGCCACATGGCGCCGTAGCTGACCGGCGGGATCGTGAACGGAATGTCACCGTCGTGTGCGTTGAAGAGCAACAGGAACGAGTCATCCCGGATCTGCTTCCCACGGCGATCCGGTTCGGCGATCGCGTCCCCGTTGAGGAAGACGGCCAGTGACTTGGCGTAGCCGGTGCTCCAGTCTTCGTCCGACATCTCCTCGCCACCCGGGGTGAGCCAGGCGATGTCGGTCATGTTCGTGTCACCGGCATAGCCGCGCGCCGGCGTGTCCCGGATGGGCTTGCCATGGAAGAACCTGCGCTGTCGGAACACCGGATGCTCGGCGCGCAGCCGGATCAGCCGCTGCACGAACTCCATCAGCGTCCGGTTGTCGCGGGCCTTGGACCAGTCGATCCAGGAGAGTTCGTTGTCCTGGCAGTAGACGTTGTTGTTGCCGTGTTGGGTGCGCCCGATCTCGTCGCCGTGCGACAGCATCGGGACGCCCTGGGACAGCAGGACCGTGGTGAACACGTTGCGCTTCTGCTTCTCGCGCAGCGCGAGGATCTCAAGATCGTCGGTGTCACCCTCGTAGCCGCAGTTCCAGGAGCGGTTGTCGTCGGTGCCGTCCCGGTTGGCCTCACCGTTGGCGTCGTTGTGCTTGACGTTGTACGAGACCAGGTCCTGCAGCGAGAACCCATCGTGACAGGTCACGAAGTTGATCGAGGCGATCGGCCTGCGTCCGTCATCCGCGTACAGATCGCTGGAGCCGGTCAGCCGGGAGGCGAAGTCGGGCATGGTGGCCGGTTTGCCGCGCCAGAAGTCCCGGACGGTGTCGCGGAACTTGCCGTTCCACTCAGTCCAGAGGGGCGGGAAGTTGCCGACCTGGTAGCCGCCCTCTCCGACGTCCCACGGTTCGGCGATCAACTTCACCTGGGAGACGACGGGGTCCTGCTGAACCAGGTCGAAGAAGGCCGACAGCCGGTCCACCTCATGGAGTTCACGGGCGAGGGTGGCGGCCAGGTCGAAGCGGAACCCGTCGACGTGCATCTCCGTCACCCAGAACCGCAGCGAGTCCATGATCAGCTGCAGTACGTGCGGGTTGCGCATGAGCAGGCTGTTGCCGGTGCCGGTGGTGTCCATGTAGAAGCGCGGATCGTCGTCGACCAGCCGGTAGTAGGCGGAATTGTCCAGCCCGCGGAATGACAGGGTCGGGCCCAGATGGTTGCCCTCGGCGGTGTGGTTGTAGACGACGTCGAGGATCACCTCGATGCCCGCCTCGTGCAGGGCCTTCACCATCGCCTTGAACTCCAGGACCTGCTCGCCGCGCTGCCCACTGGCGGAGTAGGCGTTGTGCGGCGCGAAGAACCCGATGGTGTTGTATCCCCAGTAGTTCCGCAGTCCCCTCTTCACCAGGTGGTCGTCGTGCACGAACTGGTGGACGGGCATCAGCTCGACGGCCGTGATACCCAGGCCCTTCAGGTAGTCGATCATCACCGGGTGGGCGAGCGCCGCGTACGTCCCGCGCTGCCGCTCGGGAAGGTCCGGGTGCAGCTTGCTGACACCCTTCACATGCGCCTCGTAGATCACCGTCTCGTGGTACGGAGTGCGCGGGGGCCGGTCGTCGCCCCAGTCGAAAAACGGATTGACGACGATGGACCGCATCGTGTGCGGCGCCGAGTCGAGATCGTTGTGGGAGGCCGGGTCGTCAAAGTCATAGCCGAAGCAGGACGGATCCCAGTCCATCTCGCCCTCGATCGCCTGAGCGTACGGATCCAGCAGCAGCTTGGCGGGGTTGCAGCGTTGCCCGTGAGCGGGGTCATAGGGCCCGTGCACCCGGAATCCGTAGCGCTGCCCCGGCATGGTTCCGGGCAGATAGCCGTGCCAGACGAAACCATCGACCTCGGGCAGGTCGTAGCGGGTCTCCTCCCCGTCCGGCCCAGCCTCGTCGAACAGGCACAACTCGACCCGCTCCGCAGTCTCGGAGAAGACGGCGAAGTTGGTGCCGGCGCCGTCGAATCTGGCGCCGAGCGGATAAGCCTCACCTGGCCAGAGGTTCGTCACGTCCCGCCCTTCCCTAAGTCACGAGGTGGCCTTTCCCACGCGGGAGTAGATCATGCCAACGAAGAGCGACTAGCCAGATTCGGCCTCCTTCGTGTAACTTAGGGGAGCCTTACCTCATTGGCCCTTCGATGCCCGTTTCCCCAGATCAGAAGGTTCCCGCATGTACATCTGCATCTGCAACGCCGTCACAGAAGATGACGTGCGTGGCTGTGTGGTGGCCGGTGCCTGCTCCACCAAGGAGGTCCGGTCGGCCTGTGGCATGCAACCCGGCTGCGGATCCTGCACCAAGCGACTCCGAGCCCTGGTCAGTGAGAGCCTGACTGCCGTCGAGCTGGTCGACTCGATCACGGGCGGCCCCGCACCCCTGACGATCGCGGCACGCGGCCCGGTACACCCGGAGATCACGGCCGAGGCCGACGACACGCGATCGGTCCAACACGCCGCATGACTTGCCGTGATGCCTGCCGTGCCACGATGAATGCATGGAAGGCGACAAGGACATCATCATGCTGCTCAATGAGCAGCTGACCGCTGAACTAACCGCGATCAACCAGTATTTCCTGCACGCGAAGATGCAGGAGCACTGGGGCTATACCAAGCTCGCGAAGCACACCCGCGACGAGTCCTTCGACGAGATGCGGCACGCCGAAACCCTCACCGACCGCATCCTGTTCCTCGAGGGGCTGCCCAACTACCAGAGGCTCGGCACGCTCCGCATCGGCCAGACCGTGCCAGAGCAACTGCGTTCCGACCTGGTGGTCGAGATGGAGGCCGTCGCGCGGCTCCGGCCCGGCATCGAGCTCATGCGCTCGCGCGGTGACGTCACCTCAGCGCGCCTCTTCGAGGCGATCCTGGCCGACGAGGAAGAGCACGTCGACTATCTGGAGACCGAGCTCGGCCTTCTCCAGGCCCTCGGGGAGCAGCTCTACCTTCAGCGCTTCGCCGAGCCCCCCGGGGACAGCTGATCCTGCCCACCGTGGTCATTCCACCGCGGCATGATCACGGCGCGGGGGGCCATGGGGAACACGTCGCACTCGTGAGTACTGGGTGACATGCTGGGTTATGTCCCTTTTGGGACCGCCCAGAGGAGACTGCGTGACCCAGCACCTCGAGATTGAGCGCAAATACGATGCCGACTCGCATTTCGTCCTTCCAGACCTGACGGATCTTCCCGGCTGCGCCTCTCTGAGCGCACCGGAGACTCATCACCTGGTGGCGAAGTACTTCGACACCGACGACTTCCGGCTGGCCGCCCGGAGCATCACGCTTCGCCGCCGCGAGGGTGGCGAGGACGCCGGCTGGCATCTGAAGATCCCGGTCGGCCCCGACACCAAGAACGAACTGCGGGCCCCGCTGGGCAAGGCGAAGACCCCACCCGCCCGGCTCACCAAGCTGATCGCCGCCCACCTACGCGGAGGTGCCCTGCGCCCGGTCGCCACGCTGGAGACAGAGCGGACGGTCGTCCGGCTGCTCGACGCCACCGGGGAGATGCTCGCCGAGGTGGCCGACGACGCCGTTTCCGGAGAGGTCCTCACCACGGATGAGACCGCCGTCTCCACCTGGCGTGAGATCGAGGTCGAGCTCGGTCCGGCCGCCTCTCCCAAGCTGCTGAAGGCCGTCGGTAAACGGCTCCGGCTGTCAGGTGCCCGCCGGGCCGACTCGCACTCCAAGCTGGGCCGCCTGCTGGAGACCCACGGCGCCATCCCCTCCGCACCCGCGGCGCGGCCGGACCCGGTGACGGCCGGCGAGGCCGCCACCGCCTATCTCGCCACGCAGATCGAGGCGCTGACGTCGTACGACCCGAAGGTACGGCTGGCCGAGTACGACGCGGTCCACCGGATGCGGGTCACGGTGCGCCGGATCCGCAGCGTGCTGAAGAGCTACGGGCCGGTGCTGGCCCGCGCGGAGACCGATCCGCTGCAGCCAGAGCTGAAGTGGCTCGCCGACGTGCTCGGCGAGGTGCGGGACCTGGAGGTGCTGCGGGAACGGTTCTCCGGTCGACTCGCGGAACTACCCGAAGAGGTGGGACGGCACCGCGGCTGGCTGGACGCGCTGGCGGCACAGGAGCAGGAGGCCTATCGCCGGCTCAACGGGGACCTGGCGGGACAGCGCTACTTCGATCTGCTCGACGCGCTCGACCGGCTGGTGGCCGAACCTCCGTACACGGAGCGGGCCTGGCTGGACGCCGCGCAGGAGATGCCCCGGCTGGTGATCCGGGCGTGGTACCGACTCGCGCGGGCGTACGAGTCCATCGAGGGTCTCGACGATTCCGCGGCCATAGACACCGCACGGCACGAGGCACGCAAGGACGCCAAACGCGCCCGCTATGCGGCCGAGGCCGCCATCCCCGCACTCGGCACTCCGGCGGCCAAGGTCGCCCGACAGGCCAAGAAGGTGCAGGACGTCCTCGGCGGCTACCAGGACGGGTTGATCGCACAGGAGCGCCTCGCCCAGGCCGCGGCGACCGCCGCCCCGGAGGAGCTCTTCACCCTGGGCGTGCTCTCCGGCATCGAGCACTGCGCCGCCCAGGCCGCCCTCGACGACATCCCCGGAGTCTGGCAGAAGGCCGCCCGCCCCAAATACCTCAAGCTCCTCACCCACTCCTAACGCCTCAAAGCGCCTCGAGCCGCGCGAGCGAAGCGAGCGCAATTAGACACGCGAGGGGCGCGGCGGTGGCTGGACTGAGGAGCGCGCGGAGCGAGGAACGAGCGAGCACGTGACGAGGGAAGCCACCGCCTCAAAGCGCCTCGAGCCGCGCGAGCGAAGCGAGCGCAATTAGACACTGTGGCGTTCGAGGGAGGCGAGGGTGCCGTCGGCGACATGCAGGATCCAGAAGGCGCCCTTGCGCAGAGCGGGCTCATCCGGGGGCTTGCCGTCGAGCCGATGGCACAGTTCGACGATGAGGCCGGTCAGCAGCTCACCATGCGTGCAGACCAGCGTGGGCGCGCCGTCCGCGATGAGGTCGGCCATCCGATCCACGGCCCCACCGGGGGTCGCCAGGCCCACGGTGAACGCCAGGTCGGTCATGACGCTGACGCGAGCGCGCAGGGCGTACGGCAGAACCGTCTCGGCGCAGCGGGCGGTGCAGGAACTGACCACCCGTAGCTGACCGAATCCGGACAGCAGCCCGGGCAGCCGCCCCGCCTCCGTCCGGCCGCGCGGGTCGAGCGGTCGCAGCACGTCGTCACCGAGCCAGTCGCGTTTCTCACCGGCCGAGGCGTGCCGCAGGAGGATGTACGGGGTGGTCCGCAGCGGACCGGCGAGCGCGTCGTGGAGGAGTTCGACGTCCCGGCGGTAGCTCAGCCGACTCGCCGCGGCCTGGACCGTCAGCCATTCGAGCCGGTCCACCTCGTCGTTGGGGACGAACCGGCCCCCCTCCTCCGCGGCGGCGACCCAGTAGTCCACCCGCTTGGGCCGCCCGTCCTTGAGATAGTGGGCCGGTCGCAGCCGGCGGCCGAGCCGGGGTGTGAACCCGGTCTCCTCTCGCACTTCGCGCACGACGGCCTGCAGGACATGCTCGCCGTTCTTGAGCTTGCCCTTGGGAAACGTCCAGTCGTCGTATCTGGGGCGATGCACGACCGCCACCTCGAGCCCCGCATCGTTGTGCGGGCCACCGTCCGCACCCGAACCGACGTCATGGTCAGCGCCATCGTCAAGGTCTGGCCGCCGCCAGAGCACCGCACCGGCGGCTCGGACCAAGTCTGACTCATCCCGTGGTGGTCTCAAGACCGTTGTCCGCTCCCAGCCCGTCTCCGCCCAGCACTGTCTTCCAGCGCCGGGACCTCATCAGATAAACCTGGATGTCCACCCGGTCGGCGGGGTCTTCCGGCCCTCGGGTCCACACGCCGTCGCCGTCCAGCCGCCATGAGTAGGTGGCATCGTCCATGGCCCGATCCAGCAGTTGCAGCAGGTCGGCCCGCTGGCCGCGGTCCTCCACGCGCACCAGCGCCTCGACCCTGCGGTCCAGGTTCCGGTGCATGAGATCCGCGCTGCCGAGCCAGACCTCCGGCTCCCCACCGCATTCGAAGGCGAACACCCGCGAGTGCTCGAGGAACCGGCCGAGCACACTTCGCACCCGGATGGTCTCCGACAGCCCCGGGACCCCCGGCCTGATCGCGCAGATGCCGCGCACCCACACGTCGATGGGGACCCCCGCCTGCGAGGCACGGTAGAGCGCGTCGATCACGGCCTCGTCGACGAGCCCGTTGCACTTGATCCTGATCCGGGCGGGCCTGCCGACCTGGTGGAACTCGACCTCGCGTTCGATCCGGCCGATGAGACTCGCGCGCAGCGCCTGGGGGGCCACCACCAGCCGCTTGTAGGTGTTCTGCCGGGAATAGCCGGTCAGGTGGTTGAACAGGGCGCTCACGTCCTCACCGACCTCACGATCGGCGGTGAGCAGGCCGAAGTCCTCGTAGACCCGGGCGGTCTTCGGATGGTAGTTGCCGGTGCCGATGTGGCAGTAGCGGCGCAGCGTCCCGTCCATTTCCTCCCGTACGACCAACGCCAGCTTGCAGTGCGTCTTCAGCCCGACGAAGCCGTACACCACATGGCAGCCCGCGTGTTCCAGCTTGCGTGCCCACGCGATGTTGGCTCGTTCGTCGAAGCGGGCCTTCAGTTCCACCACCACCACGACCTGTTTGCCCGCCTCGGCCGCGTCGATCAGCGCGTCCACGATCGGCGAGTCGCCGCTGGTGCGGTAGAGCGTCTGCTTGATCGCCAGAACCCTGGGGTCGGCGGCGGCCGCCTCGAGCAGCCGCTGGACGCTCGTCGTGAAGGAGTCGTAGGGGTGGTGGACGAGCACGTCGCGCTCCCGCAGCACCGCGAACAGGTCCTTGTCGAGCGGCAGCGTCATCTTCGATGGGACGAACGGCGGGTACTTCAGCTCGCCGCGGTCGAGATCTGCGATCGCGTGCAGGCCGGCCAGATCGAGCGGGCCGGGAACCCGGTAGATCTCGCGCTCTTCGAGTTCGAGCTCGGTGGTGAGCAGATCCAGGACCTCATCGGAGATGTTCTCCTCGACCTCGAGCCGCACCATCGGGCCGAACCGGCGCCGCAACAGCTCACGCTCCAGTGCCTGCAGCAGCCCCTCGCTGATGTCCTCGTCGACCTCCAGGTCCTGGTTGCGGGTGACCCGGAAGGCGTGGTGCTCCACGACCTCCATACCGACGAACAGCTGGTCCAGATGGGCGGCGATGACGTCTTCGAGGGGAGCGAACCTGTTGGGCGAGGCCTCCAGGAATCGGGGCAGCACCGGCGGGACCTTGACCCGGGCGAACATCGTCACCTCGCTCTCCGGGTCGCGGACGACTACCGCGAGGTTGAGCGAGAGACCCGAGATGTACGGGAAGGGATGCGCCGAGTCGACCACGAGCGGGGTCAACACCGGGTAGATCCGTTCCCGGAACATCCGCCGCAGGTTCTCCTGCTCGGTGTCCGCGAGATCGTCCCAGCGCAGGATCTCGATGCCCTCTTTGGCCAGGTCGGTCCGGACGTCGTCGCGATAGCAGGCGGCGTGCCGGAGCTGAAGCTGGTGCGCGACAGTGGCGACGCGTTCCAGGACCTGGCGGGGCTGCCGGCCGCTGGCCGACTGCACGGCGAGTCCGGTGGCCATCCGCCGGGTCAGCCCGGCGACCCGCACCATGAAGAACTCGTCGAGATTGCTCGCGAAGATCGCCAGGAACCGTACGCGCTCCAGCAGCGGCAGATCCCGGTCTTCGGCGAGCTCGAGGACCCGCTGGTTGAATCGCAACCAGCTCTCCTCGCGATCAAGGAATCGGTCTTCAGGTAGGGCATCATCTCCGAGGGGGAAGTATCCGGTATTGAGACTCATAGTCCTAATGATCCCCATTCAAGATGAACATCAGTCAAACACCCGGGTTTCCTTTAGAGTCCCAGGTCAGATGGTTGCGACTTTCAGCGGCCCCCCGGTCAGTCTTCCGGCCAGACCGGTGGGCGTTTCTCCGCGAAGGCGGCCAGGCCCTCTCGCCGATCGGCCGAGAAGGCGACCGTCCGCCAGGCCGCGTCCTCGATGTCCAGCCCAGCCGCGAGATCGACACTCGCGCCATGCCGCAACGCCCGCTTGGCCGCCCGCACCGCCACCGGCGAGTTCTTCGCGATCTGGGCCGCGACCCCCAGCGCCTCGGCGCGTGCCGCCACTCCCGGCCGTGCCTCGACCGGGACCCGGCGATCGACAAGGCCCAGGGCGACCGCCTCGTCGATGAGCAACCGGCGCCCGGTCAGCACCAGGTCCGCCGCCCGGCCGGGGCCGAGCCTGCGCAGCGCCAGCTGGGTCCCGCCACCCCCGGGCACCAGCCCGACACTCACCTCGGGCAGCCCGAACACGGCGGACTCGTCGGCGACGATCAGGTCGCAGGACAGCGCGAACTCACAGCCTCCGCCCAGCGCGAATCCATGGACCGCCGCCACCACCGGTTGCGGCAGACCGAGGACACCCCCGAACGCGGCTCGGAAGATCTCCCGCTGGCGGAGGATCTGCTCGTCCGACATAGCGTTGCGTTCCTTGAGGTCGGCCCCCACACAGAACGCCTTCTCACCTGCCGCGCTGAGAACAACGGCCCGTACGCTCCGGTCCGCGGCCACCTCCGCACAGACCGCACCGAGCCGTACGGCCATCGCGGTCGACAAGGCATTCAGCGCCTCGGGCCGGTCCAGCACGATCTCGGCAACACGACCATCACGCCGCAGCGTCACACCATCCACACCATCACCCTAAAGCGGCCCCCGGCATCACGTAGGCGACAACCCGATGGGCCGAGACGCACCGGCGGGGTCAGTCGTCGGGCTGGGTGATGATGTCGGCCAGGCGGTGGAGTTGCCGGGCGAGCTCAGTGCGCTCGTCGGGGGTGAACCGGGTAAGGCTGCGGGCCTGGCGTTCGCGCAACCGCTGCCGCACGGTTGCGAGCTGGGCGGCGCCTTCCTCGGTGAGGCGGACGAGAACCTGGCGCTCGTCGGCGGGCGGGCGTCGGCGGGTGACGACGCCCTTGGCGTCAAGTTGCTGGAGCATGCGGGTGGCGGTGGGGACGCTGACGTCAGCGGCGCCCGCCAGGCGTCCGACCGGGAGCTCCGCACCCTCGGCGAGGGGGTCGAGCAGGGCCAGCTGGGCCAGGGACAGGCCTGGGGCGGCCTGTCCTGCGGTGGCGGCCCGGGCGCGGCGCATCGCGTAGAAGAGCGCGTCCGCGGCCTGGGCGAGTTTCTCCACCCCCGTGTCCGGCATGTCCGGAACGTCCGATTCGGGGTAGTCGTCCGAGAGGTGTTTGTCATCCTGCTGCACGACTGTTAGCTTACTAAATATTTCATTAGCAACCTAATCTCTAGGAGGCTAGAGAATTATGACCGCCTTCCCCGCACGCATCGACGTCCACCAGCACATCGTCCCGCCCGCCTGGGCCCAGATCCTGGACGCCCGCGGGCTGGACTCCGGCGGCTGGGCCATCCCGGCCTGGAGCGCCAAGGACGCGATCGCGATGATGGACGAGCAGGGCATCGCCACCGGAGTCCTGTCCGTCACCGCGCCCGGCGTCCACCTCGGCGACGACGCCGAGGCCCGCATCCTGGCCCGCACCGTCAACGAGTACGGCGCCGAAATGGTCAAGGACCACCCCGACCGGATCGGCTCCTTCGCCAGCATCCCACTGCCGGACGTCCACGCCGCCTTGGAGGAAGCCGCCTACGCGCTGGACACCCTCAACGCCGACGGCGTGGTGCTGATGTCCAACGCCCGCGGCCGGTACCTGGGCGACCCGGACTTCGAACCGCTGTGGGCCGAACTCGACCGCCGCCAGGCCGTGGTGTTCGTCCACCCCGCCCAGCCCCCGATGCCGCTCCTGGCCGACACCCCCGCCCCGCTGGCGGACTACGTCTTCGACACCACCCGCACGGCCGTGAACATGGTGCTCAAGGGGGTCATGAGCCGGTACCCGAACATGAAGGTCATCCTCTCCCACGGCGGCGGTTTCCTGCCCTACGCCGCCTACCGGTTCTCCGGTCTGACCGCCACCGTCGTCGACCCCAGCCGCAGCGCCGAGGAGATCCTGCGCGACCTCAAGCGGTTCTACTTCGACACCGCCCTGGCCGCCAGCCCCAGCGCCCTGCCCTCCCTGCTCGCCTTCGCCGAGCCCGGCCACGTCCTCTACGGCAGCGACTGGCCCTTCGCCCCGGAGGAAACCGGCAGCTACTACAACCACTACCTGGAGACCTACCCTGGCTACACCCCCGGCCAGGCCGAAGCCATCAACCGCGGCAGCGCCGAGGCCCTCTTCCCCCGCCTCGCCCACGTTTCGTCGGCAGCGGTCGACCCATAGGCGCACCGCTGCTCGCGACATGGTGGGCTATCGCTACATCAGGTTGAACTCGCCCCGCTTGATCCGGCGAGACATGGCCTCCCAGTCCGTGAGGCCCATGAGCAGAACGTCCCCGTCTGGGTTCTTGGAATCGCGTACTGCCCGGTTGCTGCCCATCCGGGCGACCTCGACGCAGTTGTGCTCTGCGGTGCTGCGCTGGCTCTTGCGCCAGGTGACGTGGGCTTGGCCGGGTCGGACACCTCTGGTCTGGTCTGTGGTCACTCAAGATCCTTCGCTGCCCGTTCGATCAGCGCTTGGGATTCGGCTTCGGGGAGCGCCGACATGCGCAGATGGTCGAATACCAGCCTATATCGGCGGATCTCATCTTCGGATTCCAGATACAGGCCGCTGGTCAGGGTTTCGACGAGGACCACGTCGAGGTCGGCAAGCTGGGGGAACTCCAGGGTGGTGAACGGACCGCTGGTCCCCGCGTGGGCTCCGGCTGCGTACGGCATGACCTGGATGACGATGTTCTCGCTCTGGCCGGCCTCGATCAACCGCAGGAGCTGGAAGCGCATCGTGTCGCGTCCGCCCATGTGACGACGCAATACCGCCTCGTCCAGGATCGCCCACAAGCAGAGCGGATCAGGTCTCGTGAGCACTTCCCCACGGGCCATGCGCACGGTTACGAGTTGGTCCACGTCGAGCGGTCCGGTCAGACCGGGAACGGCCGCGATGAGGGCTCGGGCGTAGTCCGGTGTCTGCAGCAGCCCCGGGATGACGTTTGTCTGGAAGGTACGGACGGCGACCGCGTCGGCTTCGAGGCTGATGAAGTCCATGTAGGACGCCGAGAGCGAATCACCGTACTGCTGCCACCAGCCACGCTTGTGTGAGTCGCGGGCCAGTGCCATCAGACTCTCGCGGGTTCGCTCGTCGGTCACGCCGTAGAAGTCGAGCAGGGCCCGCACGTCACGAGCGGGCAGTTTGACCCTGCCGTTCTCGAGTTTGCTCAGCGAGGAGATGCTGCGCTCCATCAGAGCGCCGGCCTCCTCCAAGTTCATGCCGCGCGCTTCACGCATGCGGCGCAACGTCGCGCCGAGTCGCCGTAGCCGCACGGTCGGTACCGCGGCAGTGCCTCGGGGGCTCTCGCTGGTGGTCACTCCGCCAGTCTGGCGCACCAATAGAGCGTCTACGCGGACATCATTGGCGAGAAAATTTTCTTCTGAACCAGTTGCAGCAACCAGGCGGGCAGGTCAAAGTGTGTACACACCGTCCTCTGTTGACTACTAAACGCATTCGGAAAATAGCCAGCACACGTCGCTGCCAGAGGGAGCAAGAACCACAACAACAACGGTGGCATTGAAGATCACTGCGACCGCCGATATCCGATGGAGGTGAAGACACCGGTGACCAGAGATCCCCGAGACATCCTCAAAGGTGGCATAACCACCTGGCAACTACCCATCGACCCCAGCTGCGCCCCGTTCGCCCGGTCAGTGCTGCGATCCGCGATGACCGCGCTCGGCCTGCCCGACGACGTGATCGACGATGGAACCCTCGCCGTCAGCGAGACCGCGACCAACGCCTGGCGGTACGGACCACAGCCTGGACCCTGCGACCCGATCATTCCTCCCGAACTGTGGCTATGGGCCCGCGTCACCCCGAAGCCCCAGCTCGTGGTCACCGTCTTCGACGCGAACCGCGAGTGGGAGCACCCGGCCTGCCTCGCCGACTCCCTTGATGAAGGCGGCCGAGGACTCGGGATCGTCGCCAACGTTTCTGACGGATCCGGCATGCACTGGTCACGATCACAGATCGGCACCTGGCGAGCACCCGGAAAGGCCTTCTGGTACGCGCTCCCGCTTCCAGGTCCCTGGGCCGACCCCGCGATCACTGCCGACCCCGCCTACGCCGCCTCGCGGCTACAGGCGCTACTCGGCGCACGCGGAAGCGGGGACGTACAGGTCTCCAACGAGAAGGGCGTCTCCCTCGTCAGCATCCCCTCTGGCCTGAACGTGTGGGTCGGCCCGAAGACCTTCACCTTCAACGACACCGATGGCACCCACGTCCAGAGGCCCTTGCTGGACCTCCAAGACCTCACCGAACACCTGATCCAAAGGATCGAGGAGGACGGCTACCCGTCGCCCTGCCCGGTAGAGCACCCTGCCGGGTCTGTCGAGGGGAATCGACGGCCGGTCGGGTGAGGGTCCGCGGAACGAGACAGCCTCTGATACCGCCGCGCCGCCCCCTCCAACCGATAGCCGAACGCACGGCCAAGCTGAGATCCCCTGGCGCTGTGAAGCCGTGAGTGGCTTGGTCGAAGGGTCAGGAACCAGGCGGCAAGTCTCCGATGCTGCGCGGGAATGGCAGTGGCGGGGTGATCCATGCGCCACACGATCGACGCCCACGCGGCTGAGATCATGTCCTGGCGCCGCACCTGGTACAGCTCCGCAGAATCCTCACGCGAGGACCCGGGTTCTGTAGTTGGTAGTCGTACGTCACGCGGAGTCTGGGGCTTGACCTGGGAAAATACCTGTGAGGTCTGCTTACTGTCCTGGGCGGGCGGTTTTGGGCATGGGTTCGGGCCGCCCCTCGCTGCTGGCGCGGGGCGGCTTGGTGGCGTCTGGGTGATCAGGGGGCGCCTGGTTGTCGGCTGCATGTGGTGGTCTGGTGCTGGTGGTTGGTGGTGCTGTCGGGGTGGGTGGTCCAGGGCGGGAGGATCCGCAGGATGGTGCGTCCGCGGGTGTCGCGGGTTTGGGTGATCTGGTGGGGGTGGTCTTCGACCCACCTGTTGTGCCAGCCGCAGGCGGGGGCGAGTTTGTGCAGGTCTGTGGGGGTGCCGAGTTTCCAGCCGCCGTCGAGGTGGTGGATTTCGCACAGGTGTGCGGGGATCTGGCA
>JAOPYO010000325.1 GCA_025964575.1 Actinomycetes bacterium | reverse complement strand
CTTGGCCTTGGGCGCCGCAGCGTCGGCCTCGTTCATGGAAGCCTTGACGGCCGCCTCGAAGATGGCCTTCTTGTCGGCCTTGGGCTCAGCGACCCGCAGGGTCCCCTCGGCACCGGGCTCGCCCTTGTACTTCTGCCAGTCGCCGGTGACCTTGAGGAGAGCGCGGACCGGGTCGGTCGGCTGCGCGCCGACGCCCAGCCAGTACTGAGCCCGCTCGGAGTCGACCTCAATGAGAGACGGCTCCTCCTTCGGGTGGTACCGGCCGATCTCCTCGATGGCACGACCGTCCCGCTTGGTGCGGGAATCGGCGACGACGATCCGGTACTGCGGATTCCGGATCTTCCCCAGACGCTTGAGCTTGATCTTGACTGCCACGGGTGTGGTGTTCTCCAGACTTGACGCGTGGGAGCAGGGCCCCGAACCAGGTGGGGAACACCGGGGCGGGGACGCTCCATGGACACCGGACCAGCGGAGGTTGAGAGGGCCCCTCGCGGTTCGGGTTTCCAGCAAGCCATTGTGCCAGATGATCGGCCCAAAGTCGCAATCGACTGGCGACAACGCGCTACCAGAAGTCACAGGGACACGCTGGCGTAGCCGGCGTCCCTGTGGCCTCGAGGTCGTGCTACTTCTTGCCGGGGCGACCTTGGAGTTTGCCCAGGTCGGGCATCTGGAAGCCGGGCGGCAACTGACCGGGCAGTCCGCCCGGCAGCCCCCCGCCGAGGGCCGGCGGCAGCCCCTGCGGCTCCGCGGGTTCCTGCTGGGAAGCTCCAGCGCGCTTGCGCGGGTCCCCGCTGCGCTGCTTGCCCTTCTTGGGCTTGGTGGCCTTCACTGCCTTGCGACGGCCGCCCGGCATGCCGGGGATCCCCATGCCGCCCATGCCGCCGGCCATCTGGCGCATCATCTTCTGCGCGTCGAAGAATCGGGTGACCAGTGCGGCGACCTCGCCCACGGTGACACCCGAGCCCTTGGCGATCCGGGCCCGCCGGGAGCCATTGAGGATCTTCGGCTCGGACCGCTCCCCCGGGGTCATCGAGCGGATGATGGCCGCGACCCGGTCCAGGTCCTTGTCGTCGATCTGGTCGATCTGCTGCCGCATCTGACCCATGCCGGGCAGCATGCCGAGCAGGTTCCCGATCGGGCCGAGCTTGCGGATCATCATCATCTGCTCGAGGAAGTCATCGAGGGTGAAGCTCTCACCCGAGGTGAACTTCGAGGTCATCTTGGCGGCCTGGTCGGCGTCGAACGCCTTTTCCGCCTGCTCGATCAGGGTGAGGATGTCACCCATGTCGAGGATCCGGCCGGCCATCCGGTCGGGGTGGAAGACGTCGAAGACCTCGAGCTACTCACCGGTCGACGCGAACAAGATCGGCCGGCCGGTGACGTGCCGAACCGACAGTGCGGCACCACCTCGGGCGTCACCGTCGAGCTTGGTGAGGACAACTCCGTCGAAACCGACTCCGTCGAGGAACGCCTGTGCCGTGGTGACGGCGTCCTGACCGATCATCGCGTCGACGACGAACAGGATCTCGTCAGGCCGTACGGCGTCGCGGATGTCGGCGGCCTGCTGCATCATCTCGGCATCAACGCCGAGCCGGCCCGCGGTGTCGACGATGACGACGTCGTGCTGGGCGTGCCTGGCGTGCTCGATCGAGCGGCGGGCCACCGCGACCGGGTCGCCGACACCGTTGCCGGGCTCGGGCGCGTACACCGCGACGCCGGCCCGCTCGCCGAGCACCTGGATCTGCTGCACCGCGTTGGGCCGCTGCAGGTCACCGGCGACCAGCAAGGGGGCGTGCCCCTCGTTCTTGAACCAGCGGGCCAGCTTGCCGGCCAGCGTGGTCTTACCGGTGCCCTGCAGACCAGCGAGCATGATCACGGTCGGCGGGCTCTTGGCGTACCGCACCCGCCTGGTCTCGCCGCCGAGGATCTCGATGAGCTCCTCGTTAACGATCTTTACGACCTGCTGGGCCGGGTTCAGCGCCTGAGATACCTCGACGCCGCGCGCCCGCTCCTTGATCCGGTCGATGAAGTCCTTGACGACGGGCAGTGCCACGTCGGCCTCGAGCAGGGCGACCCGGATCTCACGCGCGGTCGCGTTGATATCCGCCTCGGAGAGCTTGCCCTTGCTGCGCAGCGATGAGAAGACCGTTGTCAACCGGTCGGAAAGCGTCTCGAACACGTGTCCTGACCGTCCTAGAAAGCTTCAGGGATCCTGAGCATCCACAGTATCGGGTCAATCCCGGGCCTCGTCCTGCCAAGACCACCCGGAACCCGTCCGTTCTGTACATGATGTGCGGTTGCTACCTACAACCCGGAGGTCGCAGACCAGAGCCGCACCTCCGTAGTGTCTCCTTATGACCAGGTATGGCCCGATGTTCGGCCCTGACATCACATTCCTCGGCGTGGACCGCTGCGACCTCAGCGAACCCGCGTCGTACGAGGACGCCGACATCGTCATCCTCGGCGCGCCCTTCGACGGCGGCACCTCCAACCGGCCGGGCGCGCGATTCGGCCCCAAGGCACTGCGCGAGGCGTGCTACCTGCCTCACGACGGATCGCGGCCCAGCCTGGCGCTGCGCGTGGACGGGCTCAAGGACCTGCGGGTGTACGACGCCGGGGACGTGGAGTGCTATTCCGGCGACATCGAGACCAGCATCGCCGCCATTGAGGAGGCGGTCTACACGATCACCGCGTCCGGGGCGATCCCCCTGGTTCTAGGCGGCGACCACACCATCGCGCTGCCGGACGCCCGAGGTGTGGCTCGCCACCACGGCTTCGGCCGGCTGTCGATGCTGCACTTCGACGCGCACGCCGACACCGGCAACATCGCGTTCGGTCATCTGCACGGGCACGGCCAGCCGATGCGCCGCCTGATCGAGTCCGGCGCGATCCGCGGCGACCGGTTCCTGCAGATCGGGCTGCGCGGCTACTGGCCCGAACCGGAGACACTCGACTGGATGGCCGGGCAGCGGATGCGGTCGTACGAGATGACCGAGATCGTCACCCGGGGCCTGGAGAACTGCCTCACCGAGGCCTTCACCATCGCCCTGGACGAGTGCGACGGGATCTATCTCTCGGTCGACATCGACGTCTGCGACCCAGGCCACGCCCCCGGCACCGGCACTCCCGAGCCCGGCGGTCTGTCGGCCCGTCAGCTCCTCGACTCGGTCCGCCGGATCTGTTACGAACTCCCAGTCGTGGGCCTGGAGATCGTCGAGGTCGCGCCACCGTACGACCACGCCGACATCACCGCCTTCCTCGGCAACCGGGTCGTCCTCGAAGCCCTGTCCGGCATCGCCCGCCGCCGCCTCGACGCGAAGAACGGCACCACCTGGAACCCCGCCCAACCCCTCCTGGACGGCCGCCCGGCTGAGTAGCCGAAGAAGCCCGCCGATCCCACTCATCCGGGGCCTCACGTATCGCGCGTCTCGCAACAGCCAGGGGCCATCAGGTCACACCCCAGGCGATGCGGGGATGCGCCCGTACAGGACCAGGGCCCAGGTGAGGCAGCCGAACGCCGCCGTGGACGCCACGGCGCGAGCGATGTTCCAGTGGACCCACCGTGTTTCGAAGTGCGCGCGTACCGCCGCGAGGTCGGTGATGTGGCCGGGGGCTCCGGCCGCAGCGAGCTTGTCGTTGAGGGGCACGTTGACGCCCATGGTGATCAGGAGCACCACCCCGTACAGGACGAGCGCGGCCGTGATCCAGGGCAGTACGGGTCGTCCGTCGCCGCGCAGATGGAGCACCGCGGCCAGGGCGGTGAACACCAAGGCGCCGATGAAGCTGATCATGAACCAGCCGTTGAGGATCGCCACATTGATCCGCTGCATCGCGTCGACGAAGGTCGTGCATTTCCGACACAGAACGCCATTCGGGTCGCCAGGAAGCCGCAGGACCCCCTCCCCGTCAGCCGAAGCGGCCGTGGACGTAGTCGGAGGTGCGTTCGTCGACGGGGTTGTCGAAGATCTGCTGGGTGAAGCCGGCCTCGACGATGTGACCCGGGGTGTCCTGCTCGGCGAGAAAGAACGCGCACCTGTCGGAGACCCGCTGGGCCTGCTGCATGTTGTGGGTGACGATCACGATGGTGACCTCCTCGGAGAGCTCACCGATGGTCTCCTCGATGCGGCGGGTGGAGGTCGGGTCCAGCGCGGAGCATGGTTCGTCCATGAGCAGCACGTCCGGGGTGACGGCCAGCGACCGGGCGATGCAGAGCCGCTGCTGCTGACCGCCGGAGAGGGCGCCGCCGGGGGATTTGAGCCGCCGGTGCACCTCGTTCCACAGGCCGGCCCGGCGCAGGCACTGCTCGACCAGTGTGTCCTTGTGCCTGACCTTCAGCCCGGCCAGCTTGAGCCCGCTGGCGACGTTCTCGTAGATCGACATGGACGGGAACGGGTTGGGCTTCTGGAAGACCATGCCGATGCGGCGGCGGACGTCGGTGAGCCGCATCTGGGCGTCGTAGATGTCGTCGCCGTCCAGTTCGACAGATCCGGCCAGGGTCGCGGAGGGGATCATCTCGTGCATCCGGTTGAGGATGCGCAGGAACGTCGACTTGCCGCATCCGGAGGGGCCGATCAGCGCGGTGACGTGCCCTGGCTCCATGGTGAGCGTCACCCGGTCGAGCACCTTGCGGTCCCCGAACCAGGCGGAGACCTGCTCCGCCTGGAGGCGGCTGGGAGTGCGCGGTGCGACCGGGGGAACGGGCATCGTCAGGGTCTGCTGCGCCGCCGGACCGGAGGACCCGGGGTCGAGAGGCTCGAAGTCGGGGCCGGGAGACCCGGGGTCGGGGGCGCGGAAGGCGTCGGTCATCGCAAGTCCTTAGAGAGTGTTCGGGAGCAGCCGCGCGAGGTTCTCGTACACGTTCCAGATGCCGGCCAGCAGGATCGGCGTCGTCACGATGTACGTCGGCCAGCGGGACCAGCGGACGTACGACCAGGTGGCGAAGGCCGCGGCGATCAGCAGGAACTGGCTCCACAGCATGAGCGGTACGAGCGCGGACGGTTCACCGCTGAGGCCGATCTCAGGCCGCGAGATCACCGGCAGCGTGCTGTTGCCGGGCACCACCTGGCTGATGAGCGTGGCCGTCACCAGGAACTCGCGTCCCGGCGCCAGCCGGGAGTCCACGCTGACCAGCACGAGCGTCGGGGAACCCGCTGGGACATTGATCGCCTTGGCGTTCACCTCGGACACCCCGTAGTGGGCGACACCCTGGCCGGTGGTCACGCTGATCACGTCCGCCTGGCGCAGCAGATGGAGTCGGCTGAAAGGCCCCCCGTAGGTCAGGGAACGCCCGTACAGGACGCTCACTCCCGGCTGCCCCGGCAGCGGGGTGTCCCTGCGGTGGCCGGGCCCGTGCATGAGATCGGTCGACGTGCTTCCTTCGACGACGACCTCTCGCATCCCCAGCCGTGGGATCTCCAGAATCGCCAGTGGGGTCCCCGCGGCGGCGGGCCGGACCGGCGCGGTGCCCTGGCTGAGTTTGTCACGCAGGCCGGCGTACATGGTGGCCTGGTCGCGGTGGTGCTGGATCCCCGAGATCCACACCAGATACACCACGAATCCCAGGATCAGCGCGGCCAGCATGACGATACTGATCCCGCCGGAGCGGAGCGCCCTGGCCGTGTAGGTCAGCGGGGACGACTCGACCGCGGGCGATAGCTCCGGCTCCGGCTCGACGAGGGTCTCCGGCCGGTCCTGAAGCGTGGTCATCTGCGCCTCCGTCGTCCACGTCGGGCCGCCCGGCCCACCACCGCGGCAAAGGGCGCGGCGGACGGCCCGGCGGAGGGTTCGGCAGAGGGCGTGGGAGTGAGTGCCGGAGAGCGCGGTGGGGGCGGTGGCGGTGGGCCGGTGGGCGGCGGACCAGTAGGTGGTGGCCGGCGGGCCAGGCCGCCGGGGTCGAGGAAGGCACCGGAGCCGTACAGGATGGGCCCGAGAAGCGCGCCGCCCACGCCGGCCGCGAGCAGAACCGGCAGCAGCCACTGCACCAGCGTGGAGACGTTGCCGCTGAGCCGCCCGCCCATCGGCGCCGGACCGGCGACGAGCGGCAGCTTGACCCCTCCGGGGTTGGTCGTGGTCGGCAGATTGGGCTGGTTCGGGCTGGGAGTGGTGTTGTTGCTGGGCTTTGGGCCGGCCGGCGCCGGAGTCGTCGGCAGCGTGCCCTTCTGCGCCCGTACCTCCGCCGCCGCTTTCTTCGTCTGGGTGCGCATCGCGGTCGTCAGCGGTACGTATCCGGCCGGCAACTGACCGGGCGCGACACCACGGACCTGGCCGGGGCCGGCGGCATAGTCGAGGAACCGGGCGATCTTCTCCGCTTTGGTGCTGCCCACGCCGTTCGTGGGCACCTGTGCGTACTGCACCGTGGTCAGCGGATAGGCCTTGGCGGCCTTACCTCCGTAGTTCATGGACTGAGTGATCTTGTCCTTGTTGGTCTTCAGCTGACCGAGGGCCGCCGTGATGCCGGCGTCGGTGGCCGCCACGTACTTTCCGGCGGCGTTGCGGAGGCGAGCCGTCGGAAACCGGAGAGCCGCCGCGTCCGCGTTGGAGACGATGGCGATCAGGCCACGGGTGCCGACTGTGGAGGGCGGCGACTTGGGATAGTTGCCGGTAGCGTCCTTCTTGTAATCCTCGCTGTTGGAGCGGTTGGTGACCAGAAGATGCGCGACCTCGCTCAGCCCGAGGATCGGGATGTACCCGTGCACGAAACTGGGGTCGTTGTCCCGGCTCTCGAACGAGGAGACCGGATACTTGATCCCCTTGAAGTGGGTGTTGACGTGAACATCCCCCTTCTTACCCTTCTTGCCCGCGAGGAAGCGCTGGGTGTCGCCGTCGGCGGCGAGCCAGCGGGTGAGCTCGTAGGTCAGGTCGTTCTCCCCCGAGACCAGCGTCGGCCAGGAGCTGTTGGGCCAGCTATGGGCAGTGCCATTGAGCTTGAGAAACTCAGGGTCCTGGAAGATATCCACCGGGTTGTCCCTGGTCGCCCCATTGCAGGTCGTGTCCTTGGGCGTCCGGCAAAAGGCGCTCATGGCGTACGACTCGGTGATCAGCTTCGCCACCAGCCGGGGCGTGAGCTTGAGATCGGTGATGGGCTGCCCGGTATCCCTATCGTCGAGCCGGTAGGCGATCGCAATTCCCGAGACGCTGATCGGCGCATAGGTGTACGGCCTGGTGGGCGTCGTGTCATCGGGCCGGGTGGTCAGAGCGAGGTCGGTGGTCTTCAGACCGAAGGAGGTGCGGGCCGTCGGCTCGCCGACCTGGGTGTAGTCGACGTCGACCGGCTTGCTCAACCGGCACAGCTTGGGCTGCCACTGCTGGATGAGCCGCAGGATCCCTGGTGAGCCACTCGAGGCGGCATCGGGATTCTTCAGCCCGCAGGCGAGACTGGTGGGCGCGAAGTTCAGCGGCACCACGACCCGGCGGGCCCAGGCCCAGGGCTGATCCATGTTGTCCTGGTTGGCGAGCTGAAAGTCCAGATCGGGACGTGCGGGATCGCCATCGTTCGGGATGACGACCAGCGAGCATGGGTGGCTGCTGTCACAACCGAGGTTGGTCGACTCCCGGGTCGTCCGGACCTCGATGTCCGCCGTACCGGTGCCGTTCGGGCGGGTGGTCGTGGTGACCGCGTTGGTGGGCCCGTCCGGGGTCGGCAAGCCGTCCTTCGTCTTTCCCGGATAGGTGAACCCGGTGGCGCTGTAACAGTCGGTAACGGCAGTGGGGTTCTTTCCCCTGCACTGATAGACCCGCACGACGTACGTGGTGCTGGAGCTGAGCATGGCGTCTGAGCTGGGCTTGAACCCGCTCCAGGTCACCCTGACGACCTGGTTGACCAGTTGGGTCGTCTGGTCGACGGTGACCTTCCGAGTCGGCTGGGCCGGAGCGGCGGCGCCGACGGCCGCGGCCGGAGCCACCAGCCAGACCACCAGCAACACCGCCAGGAAGGGCATCGTTCGCTTGAGCCGGGATGCGTGCACGGTCATCAGCTCCGGGGGTCTTCTGGGCGCGGACGACGCCGGCGGCCCCGCAGGAACGCCGTCAGCACCGGAGGTACGAGCAAGGCCGCCAGCAGCACCCCCGCCGACACAAAGCCGATCGCGGGTCCGAATCCGGACCGGGCACCGACCTGTACGGGCTCGGCGAAGGCGTTACTGACCGGGCCCGTCTGACCATTGGGGCCGGTCTGATTGTTCAGGCCGTTCGGCCCGTTCAATCCGCTCGGATTGGCGGTGGGGCTCGCGGTCTGGTTCCCCTTGTTGGTGTTTCCCCCGGCGCCACCTGAAGTGGAGCCGCACGGGACGCTGCCCGCCTTGTCGCAAGCCTGCGGGAACGGAGCCGTGTCGATCAGGGTGTTCTTGCCGCCCTTGAACGTCGGGTTGTTACAGGTCTGCAGGTAGGCGTCACTGGTGGACACGTTGATGTGCCCGGGAATGTGCGCGACCTGCTGGAGCGCCGCCACCACGAGGTTCTTGGGCAGCGGCGAATAGCCGAGTTCGGGGGCCTTCTGCTGACCCGAGCAGAGGAAGTAGTTGATGAAGGTGGAGAGGGTCTTGCCCTTCGCCGCGTTGAAGATGCCCGTCGCCTTGTCCCTCTGCACGATCATGTAGCTGTAGCTGGACAGCGGATAGGCCCGCTTGTCAGAGGCGGCGTAGACCCCGTCCAGAATCTGCGTCAGGTAGTTCGCCCCCGACTGCTGGTCGATCTGGGCCTGCAGCAGGGCCACCCCGACATTGGACGCGGTGGGCAGCACGTAGTAGCCGCTCTTGTTCAGCACCTTGACCGCCGGATACCCGGCGTTAAGGGCGTAGGCGTACTCGACATAGCCGATCGCGCCGTCGCCGTAGCTGGCCGAGACGTAATTCGCCACACCGTTGGAGCCGTTCTGTGCCTTGCCGCCGGGAACGTTCGGGTAGTACGAGGTCAGGCCCTTCTTATGGGAGAAGCCCTGCCAGATCGACGGATACTCCTTGGACATCCACAGCGTGAACTGAGCCGTCGTTCCGGAGCCGTCCGAGCGCAGCACCGGTGTGATCTTCTTGCTCGGCATCGCGACCCCGCCCATGTCCTTGGTGATGGCGGGATCGTTCCAGTTCTTGATCTGGCCCGTGAAGATCTTGGCGATGGTGTCACCGGACAGCCGCAGGTTGTCGACCCGCTTGCCGTTCTGGGTGAGGTGGTACATGAACGAGGTTCCACCGGCCACGATCGGCATGTACGAGAACGGCCTGCGGGGGTCTTCGGGGGTACTGCCGTCTTCGGGGTGCGATTGGAACGGGATCTCGGAGACGCCGAAGTCGGTCACGCCCTGGGCGAAGTCCGAGCGGCCGGCGCTGGAGCCGGTGCCGTTGTAGTTGACCGTGATGCCGTTCTGCTTGACGTCCTTCGACCACTGGTCCAGGGCCACCTGGCTCCACGTTGAGCCGGAGCCGCTGATCGAGGCATAGGTGTCCGCGGCGGCGGCCGCCCCGGAGGCTGGAACGGACTGCAGCCCGGCCAGGAGGGGCAGGGTCAAGGCGACGGCCAGCGCCACAAGTCGTGATCTGCGCATGGGTCAGCCTTCCTGAGGGTCGGGTTGGGGAGCCGGCGCCACGGGGGCGGGAGCCGGGCCGCCGGGAGCGGGGACGGGAGCTAGGGCCATGGGAACCTGCGCCAACGGAGCTGCGACCCGGCCTCGGTTGGCCGAGGCCTGCATCCGGCGAGCGCGAACCTCTTCGGCGGCGACCTTGCGCCGCTGACGGCGGCCGAGCTGGCCGGGCGCGGAACCGCCCAGAATCCTGGCGATCAGGAACAGCACCAGCACGACGACGGCGAGGGTCAGCGCGGCGGCGTAGGCACGAGCGATCATGTTGGGCTGCGGGTATTTGACGTAGGTGTAGATGTAGAGGGGCAGGCTGGTCATCGGCCCGTTGAGCACGTCGGTGTTCATTTCCCGCGCGAACCCCGCCGTCAGCAGCACTGGCGCGGTCTCCCCGATCCCGCGGGCCATGGCCAGGACGACACCGGTGGCCAGGCCGGACCGGGCGGTGGGCAGAACCACGCGCCAGACCACGTTCCACTGGGTGGCGCCGAGTGCGTATGCGGCCTCGCGCAGCCCGCCGGGCACCAGCCGGAGCACCACCTCGGAGGCACGGGTCACGATCGGCACCATCATCACCGAGATGGCCAAGGCGGCGGCCAGACCGCTCTTGTTGAACCCGAGGGACAGGATCAGGGCGGCCAGGATGAACAGGCCGGCCACGACCGATGGCAGTGCGCTCATGGTGTCGATGATCAGCCGGACCGGGCGGGCGAGCCTGCCGCCGACCTCGACCAGGAACAGCGCGGTCGCGATGCCCAGCGGCACCGAGACCGTCACCGCCATGCCGAGCTGGAGCAGGGAGCCGACGATGGCGTGCACCGCGCCGCCGCTGGTCAGCGGGTCGAGCGGGCCGGTCTCCGCCATGCTCTGGGTGAAGAAGTTCCAGCGGATGGCGGTGATGCCTCGGTACACGGTGTAGCCGAGGATGAGGGCCAGCACGCCGACCACGAAGACCCCGGCGCTGTGCACCACCACACTGGCCAGCCGGTCGGTCACGGCGAGCCGGCCGTGCTCGTGTACCACGATCACCGCGTACAGCAGCAGGAAGGCCGCGTACCAGCAGATAACGAACCCGACCAGCCCGCTGAAGGGCAGCAGCCTGGTGTAAAGGATCCACACCAGGGCCAGCGCGGCGGCGGCGGAACCGACCAGCGCACCCACGTCGGCGCGGGCGGTCCCGCCAGGACGGAACCTGGTCCGGGTGAGTTTGGGCGCGGGCTTCGCCGCGCCGACGGCCGCGGGGATCGCGGGGCTACTCGTCTGGGACACCTCAGGCCTCCGTGGTCGCGCCCGAGCGCGAGCGGTTGACGACGATGGCCGCGAGGAAGTTGATGATCAGGGTGATGGCGAACAGCACCAGACCGGCCGCCATCAATCCGGAGAGCTGCATCGGGCTGGCGTCGCCGTTGCGCAGGGCGATCAGGGCCGAGATGGAGTTCCCGGCCCCCTGCAGGATGTGCAGAGTGGCCCTGAAGTCGGGCGAGATGATCAGTGCGACGGCAATGGTCTCGCCCAGCGCCCGGCCGAGACCGAGCATGGTGGCACCGATGATGCCCGCGCGGCCGAAGGGCAGCACGACCGTACGGATCATCCCCCAGCGGGTCGAGCCGAGCGCGTAGGCAGCCTCCCGCTCGGCCTGCGGCGTCTGGGAGAACACCTCCCGCGACAGCGAACAGCAGATCGGGATCACCATCATCCCGACCACCACACCGGCGATAAAGGTCGAGGAGGTGAAGGTTCCGGGATCGTCGCTGGGACCTTCGGTCTTGAAGATGGGGATGAACCCCGCGTGGTCGGAGAGCCACCGCGACACCCCGATGATGCGCGGCTGCAGGAACCCCACGCCCCAGAGGCCGTACAGGATGCTGGGCACGGCCGCCATCAGGTCGACCAGCGAGATCAGCGTGCGCTTCAGCCGGGGCGGCGCGTACTCGGAGATGTAGAGCGCGGCGAGCACCGCGATGGGCACGCCGATGACCAGCGCGGTCAGCGCGATCTCGATGGTGCCGCTGAGCACGGCGGCGATGCCGAAGTCACCCGTGTCCGGGTTCCAGTTTTGCGTGGTGAAGAAGAGGTAGCCCCGCAGGTTGATCGCGGAGAAGGCCCGGAACATCAGGAACAGGGCGATCAGACCCATGATGATCAGGATGCCGAGCCCGGCGGAGCGTACGCCCGAACGGAACAGCAGATCCGGCAGTCCCGACCGTGCGCGGGTGCGCCGGCGGGCCTGCTCGGGGGGCGGTGGTGGAGGCGGAGTCGTCTCCATGAGTTCGTCGAGCATCTGCGGTCTTCAGATCCGTTCGTACTGTGCGGGTGGTGGAGCGGCTGATGGGGGGAACCGCAGTGGTGGGGGGGGGGGGGGGGGGCCCCCCCCCCCCCC